>DAMDEB010000080.1:8279-13379 GCA_032090075.1 Caproiciproducens sp. | reverse complement strand
TGTGGACGATGGAGCTTCTTCTGCTTGTAATTTCATTTACTTTTATTTTAGTAGTTCGGAAAGTTTCTTCAAAAGAGGAGAAACAAACATGAAAAAACAGAATAATATTGCAAAAATGACGGATAAAATCATGACTGTCTTACTGTACTTCGTAGCTGCATTTTTTTTGCTTTTGCTTGCTGCATTCACCTTGTATATCCTTTTTAAGGGATTTAGTGAATTTAATATCTCCTTGTTTGGGTTCAATGAAAATGGAATCGGCAATCAATTTTTTAATACGGTCTACCTAGTGTTTCTTGCATTATTAATCAGTGTTCCAATTGGCGTTTTTGCAGGAATTTATATGGCTGAATATTCCAAACAAGGGCATTTCTCCAGCTTCGTTCGTACTTGCATTGAAACACTTTCTTCTCTGCCCTCCATTGTGGTTGGACTTTTTGGTTATCTGGTATTTGTTGTGATGACACATTCCAGATGGAATCTAATGGCTGGGGCAATGGCTGTCTCTATTTTATGCCTTCCGCTTATTACAACTGTAACTGAAGATGCTTTGCGAGCGGTTCCGGACAGCTATAAGGAAGGGAGTTTTGCAATAGGAGCCACCCACTGGCAGACAATTCTTCGTGTATTGCTGCCTGCATGTATTCCACGTATTATCACTGGGGTTATTCTTGCTGCCGGGCGTGGATTTGGTGAGGCTGCCGCACTTCTTTATACTGCAGGGATGAGTACGGATATCAATTGGTCAAATTGGAATTTGACTTCACCAACATGCCCGCTTAACCCGTTTCGTCCGGGTGAGACACTTGCGCTTCATATTTGGGCTTCCAGAACAGAAGCCGTCGCGCCAAATGCGGCACAAATTGCAAATATCTCCTCAGCGGTATTAATTATCATGGTCTTTGCCTTCAGCATTGGTTCACGTATCATCGGCAGATTTTTAAGCAATAGGACAACTGGTAAAGAAGCGTAAATATCAAAAATATCATTACCCGTGACCAAGCCATAGCCTGTCCGATTTGCTTTTTACTTTAAAACACTCTTCGTTACGCTTACATAACGGAGAGTGTTTTCTTTAGTCCAGTACATCTCTGATGCTCCGGGGGTCACAAGCTAAACCGCAGCTACATCTCGTGGCTCCAAACTGAAGAGAATAAGCATTTGGAAATTCTTGATTCACCTGCTGTACTTCTTTTGCAAATTCGATTTGACTCTTAGGAACCGGCCCTAATGCATCTGCCTTTTCCTGTGTGTCAATAATTGCTCCGGGGGGGATGAAGCGGTTGCTTCTAATTCTGACTCCTCCGGTTACCAATGCATTCGGGGAAATATAACACTCCCTTTCAACAATAGCGTCTAAAACAATTGCATGAAAGCCAACAAAAACATTATTTTCAATTTTGCACGGCCCGTGGATGATGCACCCGTGTGTGCAGCTTACGTGTTTTCCTATAAGAATAGAATACTTTTTGCCGTCGTGGATTACCCGGCCGTGCTCCAGACCATGCAGAATCACTCCGTCCTGAATGTTGGTGTCGGAGTCAATATAAAATGGGAAACCTTCATCGGCCCGGATGCTGACATTGGGAGCAATAAATACATTTTCCATGATTGTTACATTCCCGATGATGGAGGAAAACGGACCTACATAAGCAGTGGGATTCACAGAGGGGCTTACGCTCCTCGGATTGAAAGAGGTCGGGGGATTGGGCGCAATAAAGTGGACGTTGATGTTGAATGTTGCAGCCGGTTCACGGAAACTACCGCAGGAATCACATGATTGATAATACATTCATCTTACTCCAATCGTTAGCCTAAGGACGCATTTCACGGCACCTGTTACCGAGATAAGCCCTTAGCCCATACTATGAAGAATAGCAGAAAATAATGATTTTATTAATCAATTAACCTCTGCTCACATTAATTTAATTATTTATTGCAGCAATTCAATAAATCCATTGATATATGCATCTGCCAAACTCTCGATTTTGTCTTTTTCATAGGCTGAATATGGATCATGAACCCCGCAAGTGCGAAAGCCTCCAGCCTTGGCACCGCAGATGCCTGCGTATATATCCTCGAATACCATGCAGCTTTGTGGGGCGAGTTTTAGCCGCTGTGCCGCAAGAATATAGATATCCGGAAATCCCTTTCCGTGCTGCACTTGACTCAGGTTGGTGAATACATCAAACAATTCAAAAACCCCGTTGTTTTTCAGCGTAGGTTCATACAACTCCGGTGTTTGTGCCGTCGCAACAGCCAGCTTCACGCCCCGGTGTTTTAAAAATGTCAGATATTCTTTTACAAATGGTTTTAACTTAATTTCAAAACGATAAGCGTCAAAGGACATCTGAACCCATTCCCGAATAATCTCTTCCTTATCTTCAACAAGCTGAAATCGCTGAATCGTATATTCTGATGCCTGTTGATAATTCATAGGCGTAACTTTTTCCACATAGTCATCCGGTAAAGCGATTCCTCTTTTTGCCAGAAAGCGTTTATCAATATCTGCCCAAATTCCCATTGAATCAAGCAGCGTACCGTCAAGGTCAAAAATGGCGCCTTTAAAATTCACCATCTATTCTCCTTTATACTGCCGCAAAAGTTCTTTCGCTGCGCGCTTAATGTCTTTCTGAGAAATGATTGCGGAAACAACAGCCAACCCGTTAATGCCGCAGTCCTTAAAATTCACAAGGGTGTTTTGGTTAATTCCGCCGATAACAACAATCGGAATTTTCACTGCCTTACGAATCCTTTTCAGCTCTTCCATGGTGACAACTTCCGCATCTGTTTTGGTATTTGTAGAATACATTGCACCAACTCCGAGGTAATCTGCGACATCTTTTTCAGCCTGTATAGCCTGTGCAAGAGTAGATGCGGAAACGCCAATGATTTTATCTTTACCAATTATCTTTCGTACAATGCTGCATGGCAAATCACTTTGACCAACATGGATGCCGTCAGCATCCACCGCCAGTGCAATATCAACCCGATCGTTGATAATCAGCGGGATATGGTACCTGTCTGTGATTAGTTTTACACGACATGCTGTTTTATAAAAGCTCAGAGAGGAACTGTGCTTTTCTCGAAGTTGAATTACGGTGCAGCCTCCGAGGATTGCCTGTTCTACCGCTTGCTCAACGGTAGCAGTACTCATTAAATCTTGATCGGTACACAAATAAAGGGAATAATCGATATTATTCTTCATACAGTTTAGCCCTTTCCTCCACAATCTGCGTATTGACGTTGCTCAGTGCATCAATAATGGCAATATGAAAGCTTCCTGTACCGATGTTTCCAGCCTTTTCATAGGCAATATCTCCCGCAATACCCATTGATGCCACACCGCCAACCGCGGCAATGAAACAATCTTTTATCGCACCGGCAAAAGAACCAACCAATGCGGACGTCATACAGCCTGTGCCGGTCACTTTTAACAGCATTGGATGTCCGTTTTTGATTTTTACAACTTTTTCGCCATCAGAAATCACATCTACTGCTCCGGTGATTGCCACGACGCACTTGTGCTTTTTTGCAACCGTTTTTGCAATTTTCACGGTATCGTTTTTTGAATTGATATCTGCTGCATCAACCCCTTTTGTAGACGCTTCAAAACCTGCGATGAAAGATATTTCAGAGGAATTTCCTCGCAATATAGCAATTTTCACCTGATCAAGAAGGGCTTTTGTCGTGTCATTTCTCAGTTTGGATGCGCCTGCTCCGACGGGATCAAAGATAACAGGAATGCCGGATTCATTTGCTTTTTTGCCGGAAGCAATCATCGAAGCAATTGTTCGCTGGTTCAATGTTCCCATATTAATGACAAGTGCGGAGGAAATAGCTGTGATGTCCGCCGCTTCGGCAATATCATCCGCCATAATCGGAGATGCACCGATGGCCAATACCGCGTTTGCACAGTCGTTTACGGTAACATAGTTTGTTATGTTATGGATAAGCGGAACTTTGGCTCTGACTTCTTTAATGGCGGCTGCAACGTCTTCTGTGATTTGATTCATATTGGTTTTTCCTCTCATTATTTTTCAGAGCAAAACTCTACCTTTTTGCCCTCGAGAATCATATTGGTTGTCCTAACAGCACACATTTTTCCGCACATGGAGCAGGTATGTCTGTCAGCAGGAGGAGTGCTTTCAAAATAATCTTGTGCCTTTTTGCCGTCAATGGCGATTTGGAACATCTCGTCCCAATCCATTTTGTGGCGGGCTTCAGCCATTTGGTTGTCCAAATCTCTTGCATGGGGAATCCCCTTTGCAATATCTGCGGCATGAGCGGCGATTTTACTGGCGACGATGCCTTCCTTGACATCACTCAAATCCGGCAGACGAAGATGCTCGGCAGGGGTAACATAACAAAGGAAATCCGCACCGTTAGCCGCTGCAATGGCACCGCCAATTGCGGAAGTAATATGGTCATATCCGGGGGCAATATCGGTAACCAGTGGCCCTAAAACGTAGAACGGGGCGTTGTGGCACAGCCTTTTTTGTATGACCATATTCGCCGCAATTTCGTTCATTGCCATATGACCCGGGCCTTCCACCATCACCTGAACATCTTTATCCCATGCGCGTTGGGTAAGGTTTCCAAGTTCGATCAACTCGCTGATCTGCCCTGAATCGGTACTGTCTGCCAGGCAGCCGGGGCGCAAAGCATCACCAAGGCTGATGGTAACATCATATTCTTTTAAAATATCAAGAACATCATCGTAGTATTCAAAGAACGGGTTTTCATTGCCGGTCATTTCCATCCAAGCAAAAAGGAGGGAACCGCCTCGGGAAACAATATTCATTGTTCTGCCCTCACGCCGAAATGCCTGAACCGAACGTCTGTTGATACCGGCATGAATCGTCATAAAATCAACGCCTTCTTCGGCGTGGGCTGCTAATACTTTTAGAAAATCCTTCGCAGTAATTTCGAGTAAATCTTTTTCCAAATAACCGATAGCATCATACATAGGCACTGTGCCAATCATCGCAGGAGACATTGCAATCAATTCCCTGCGGAATGTGTTCGTTTTTCCGTAATTACTCAAGTCCATAATGGCTTCAGCACCAAATTCGATAGCCATGTTCACTTTCTGCATTT
>DAMDEB010000080.1:1740-8269 GCA_032090075.1 Caproiciproducens sp. | reverse complement strand
TCACCTGAAATACCGAGATTGACATTGATTTTGGTTTTCAGCCCGGTGCCAATCCCTTCCGGAGAAAGTGCCTTGTGGTTGATATTTGCCGGAATCGCAACCTGCCCGCAGGCTACCAAAGAACGGAGTTTTTCCGGTTCCATGTACTCTTTGTTTGCAACGATTTCCATTTCTTTTGTGACAATGCCTTTTTTAGCAGCTTCCATTTGTGTTTTATAATTGCTCATATCGTTCCTCCGTTTTTATTTAGCAGATAGAAATGATTCACTGGGCCATGCCCTTTCCCAATGGGCAGAGCATGCTCAATTACAATGGTGATATATTCTTTTGCCGCTTTGACCGCCTCCTGTAACGTCAACCCGTTTGCAAGGTTTGCGGTAATTGCTGAGGACAGTGTGCAACCGGTACCGTGTGTATTTTTGGTGCAAATACGTTTATTTGTGAATGAATAGTACGCATTGCCATCAAACAAAATATCTTCGGCATCGCCCTTAAGATGCCCGCCTTTTACAAGTACGTTTGCAGCACCCATCTTCTGAATTTGAGCAGCAGCTTTTTTCATGTCAGCAGGGGTTGCAATTTTTAAATCTGTAATTGCCTCCGCCTCCGGAATGTTGGGCGTCAGCAAAAATGCCCGTGGAATAATTGCCGACTTCAGCGTATCCAATGCGTCTGGCCGCATCAATGCGCACCCACCCTTTGCTATCATAACAGGATCGATTACAACATTCCGAGGGTGATATTCTGTCAATTTTTCCGAAACTTTTCTCATCTGTTCAATTCCCGAAAGCATCCCGACTTTAACGCCGTCAACGTCTATATCCTCGAAAACCGCATCGATTTGATCGGAAATTATCTTTGGATCAATATCTTGAATCGAAATTACACGGCTGGTATTTTCGGCCACAACTGACACGATGACACTCATTCCATAAGTACGGTGAGCGGCAAAGGTTTTTAAATCCGCTTGAATTCCGGCACCGCCGCTGCAATCGGAACCGGCAATAGTCAATACATTTTTAATAAAAAATCCTCCTAACAATAAAAAATGCCCACCGTTCAGGTGAGCACATAAAAAATTCTGCTTTCATGCTCCCTACAACAGCGTTAACTGACAGGTTCAAAGGGTCAGGTTTTACCTTCTCAACTCAAAGAGTCCCCCCGCGAAATATTCAATTAAAAAAGCGCTCACCAAAACAGGTGAACGCAAATCATAATGGTTTATGACGTTCCCTACTCCGGTGTTAACCGACAGGTTCAAAGGGTCAGGTTTTAACCTTCTCAACTCAAAGAGTCCCCCTAGTTATTGATTATTATATCATTAACTTGTGAAATGTCAAGTTCACTTATGTCAATGCAGTGCGTTCTCTTACGCTGGACGCCGAGAGTTATAGCACAATTGAAAAATGGTAACTATCAGGTGAACGGGTTAAAGCCGGGGCTGACCTATCTTGATTTCCATTAGTGTAAAGCAAGTCTTAAAGTCATTTTTCAAGTCTTTTGTTTTTTTCGCCATGCCGTCTGTGACATGCAATATTTCTTCAGATGAAGAAATTAATTCGGCCCACAATTCAACATTTTTCGCTCTGGAAATTTTTTCTTCAATAAAGTATAATAAATTTAGCAATCAAATCATATTTTACTTGATATTTGTGAGTAAGAGGTTACCAAAATGCCGAAGAAAAAAGCATATCATACCGAGGCGATTTATCTGTCGGACAGGATTCAGTCACAGCTTAAGAAAATATTGAATTATCCTTGCACACTGGTAGAAGCACCGATGGGTTACGGAAAAAGTACCGCGGTAAAGGAATATTTTAGAAAATCAGATATTCCTGTTTTGTGGCAAAAAATTCTCAACGAATCTATATCTGGATTTTGGTCCTCCTTTTGCCGGCAATTTGGCGAAATGGACGCAGTCCGTGCCGAACAGATGAGGCAGCTTGGATTCCCGGATGACAGTTCTTCTATGGAAAAAGCGCTTGAGCTGATTCAAGATATGCTGCCACAATCTAATAAAACTATTTTCGTAATGGATGATTATCATCTTGTAGACTGCCCGAAGGTCAACGGATTTATCGAATACCTGCTTTGGAATGAACTGACAAATTTTCATATTGTACTGACAGCACGCTTTACCCGCTTTTCCAATCTGGAAGAACTAACGCTGAAAGGGTATCTTCTGCATATCCAGAAAGACGCCTTGGAATTCACTACGGAGGAAATTGTTTCGTACTATCACTTATGCGGCCTTTTTCCAAGGGCGGACGAGATATCCCAACTTTATAGCTATACTGAAGGATGGGTCAGTGCTCTCTATCTTTTGATGCTTAATTATAAAGATAAAGGTACTTTCATAATGCCTCCCAACATTACAGTCCTAATAGAAAAGACGGTATATTGCCCGTTTTCCGACGAAATCAAGGCGTTTCTGCTGCATATTTGTCTGTTTGACGCCTTTACCCTAAAACAGGCGGAGTTTATGTGGGATAAGGAAAACACGGAAAAGTTGCTGGACGAACTGATAGGACGCAATGCCTTTATCAGCCATGATGAGAGAAACGAAGTATATCAGGTACATAAAATTTTTTCCGGATTTTTAAAAAGCTTGTTAGAACGAAAGAAAAAAGAAGAGAAGAATCAACTCTATCAAAAAGCGGCAAATTGGTTTGCACAGGCGAACGATCCGATTGCCGCCATGCATTATGCGTATCTCGCGAAGGATTTTGAACATCTTTTCCTTACGCTGGAAGCCGACCAGGGACACAGCATGCTCAATGAGAATCAAAAAGAGCTGATCGTCTACTTTGAGGAATGTCCGGAGGAGATTCGGCACAGACATCCGGTTGCACTGCTAATTTATGCACTGTGTCTGTTTTCCTATAACGAGACGGAACGGTTTCACAATGTAAGCGGAGAGCTGCACCAACTCCTGGCCGATGGCAGCATAAAATCTGATATAGTGCGGGAATTGATGGGAGAGTTCGAGATACTCCTGAGTTTCAGCGAGTACAATAATATTAAAAATATGCTTGCGCATTATAGAAAGGCCGGTACGCTGCTCCAAAATCCGGCAAAATTCATGGATACCCGCGGAGGATGGACATTTGGTTCCCCATCCGTGCTTTATATGTTTCACCGCGAGGTCGGAAAGCTGGAAGAAGAAGTCGAACTTTTGAAGGAAGCCATGCCGTACTATGACAGGCTGGTCAAAGGGCATGGCAAGGGTGCGGAACTCGTTATGGAGGCGGAACGTTATTATTTCTGCGGTGATTTCGGCAGCGCCGAAATCACCATTCATAAGGCTCTTTACCTTGCGAACAGCAGCAGGCAGGAGGATATCGTCCTTTGTGCGGTTTTTCTTCAGGCCAAAATTGCCATATGCAAAGGGGACTACGCTTATGCGATATACAGCCTTAAAAAGCTGAGGGCGGACATGGAGAAAGAAAACTGGTATAACCTGATGCATACCCTTGATCTTTGTGAGGCCTTCCTGAAAGCAATTCTACAGCAGCGGCAGGAGATTCCCCAGTGGATCTTGGAAGGGAATTTTCTTTCCAGCAGAATTTATTTTCCCGCTATGGCCTTTTTCAATATTATATATGGACGTATGCTGCTGATTCAGGGAGAATACCACAAGCTGCTTGGGAGTGTGGATCATTTTGTTGAAATCGCTTCTGTTTTTCCCAACCTACTGGGGCAGATCTATACCTATATTTTTGCGGCGGCAGCCAATGAAAAACTGTTTCGGTACGAAGCTGCGCTCGAGACACTGCGTAAAGCGCTGGATATGGCTTTGCCGGACGGAATCCTGATTCCATTCGTAGAAAACGGAGATATGATAAAACCATTGTTGGAAAAGCTTTATCGTCAAGGAGAATACCGGGAGTCCATCCGTTTTTTATTTGAACTTTATACTCCTTATCAGCAGGCTGTGCAAAGCATCCTCATGGATTATTTTACTATGAAAAGGCCGGAGCTTACAGGGCGCGAAATGGAGGTTGCTCGGCTTGTGGCGCAAGGTTTGTCCAATAGTGAAATAGGGAGCAAGCTATTTATTACACAGAACACCGTCAAAACAATGCTGAAGAGAATTTTTGAAAAGCTTGAAATTAATTCCCGCACGATGCTTAAGCAGCATATCGACTCGCAGAAATAAGCAAAATCTTTCTGTCACCCGGATTTGTCACCCGCCGGGTGATATAAAATATAAAAAAACCACCGTACAATAGATGTATGGTGGTTTTTAATTTAGGAGGTGATGAGGTGGCAAAAATAGTCAGGGTAATCCCCAAAGAGGAGTATTGCGTGGAGATTGCGCTGGACAATGGAAGCGAAGTGTTACTGGACCTCAAAAGTCGACTGAAAACCGCACGGTTCGGGATGCTTGCAGACAAGGAATTTTTCAAAAAAGCAACCACCGATGGTATCTGCGTATCGTGGGAAGAAAAAATTGAAATGTCAATTAGCGAAGTGTTTCAACTGGCGCAGAAACCATAGTTCCTACGAAATTGATGATATCAAAACAAATGAATCAAGGAGGATACAGTGTGAAACATGAAATAACCAAAAAGGTGATGTCGCTGCTGCTGTCGGTCGCAATGGTATTTACTTTTTTCCCGGCGCAGGCATTTGCGGAATCAGCTTCTACCCCGCAGGACATTGCGGACGCGATTAAAGAAAGAGGATTTTCAGCGAATGTCTCTGGCAGCACGATAATTGTGACCGATACGGTCTACAGTGATGCCCCGATGACGATTGATATTCCTGCTGGCGTTACTGTGAACTGGGGCGCTTTTTTCTCGGGTACGGGAGGACTAAACAGCAGCGGTATTACGAATGGCCGCAGTTCTTTGCTTAATCTGACAGGAAATGGTAATTTTGTCTTGAATTCCTCCGGGAATATCAAATGCACCAGTTCGTCGACGACGACGGCTATTGAGGCGCTCGGTCCTTTCCTTAATATTCGTGGTCAGGTGAGCAGCACGAATGGCCCGGCAATTTTCGCTTCTTCAACCAAAGTTATCAATGTGGGGGGTCAAGGCTTTGTCCAGTCGCAAAATATGAATGCGATTTGTGCCTCCGAAGACGGAACAGAGGTTACTGTTACCGGTGGCTCGGTTTTGTCCGGTGACTCCAATTTTCCTGCAATTACCTTCAGTGGATCTTCAGGAAGCATGGATGTAATCATCACCGGCGGCTCGGTGCAGGGCGTTAATTCTTCCATACAGCCAACGGATAGCGACAGCAGTACGAGCACGCCGGTTTATCTGATTTCCGTGAAGGTCACAAATGCCGAAGATACCTGTGGTATTACGGCATATTTGTCAAATGGTGAAATCAGTGTTACTTATAGCGCGCAGACGGATGCGGATGGCAATGCTTATCTCTGGCTGCCTGCCGGAACCGGGACGATTATTGCCGAAACGGAAAGTAAATCCGGCAGCACCCCTGTGACCGTGGCAAGCGCTACGAACAACACCGCCAATATCACGGTTACCGACCCGGTCGAGGATGTTGCCGCTGCAATCACGGATTACAATATGGATAACGGCGGCGGTACAGGTGCACTGACCGCGGCGATAAATGGCAGCACAGTCACCGTAACCGGCAGTCTGACCGGTGCAACAAAAACCTTGGAGCTTGATGTTCCCCAAAATGTAAAAGTTCTTTGGAAAGCAAAGCTGACAGGCACGGAAATTGCAAAATCGCCACTTCCCCAACACTTGCTTTACCTTAACAATGCAGGCACTGTTGAAATTGCGGAAGGCGCCGAAATTGTGAATCCCTCATCAAAGGCGGCGGCAGTTGTATCCATTGCGGGATCATTGATTATGTCCGGCGGAAAGGTGACTTCAACGGGTTCACAAGGTTTCGCGATTGCCGCAGTGAGCGGATGCAAATTTCAGATGACCGGTGGCGAAGTGACAGCCAATCAGGCAGATAGCCGCGCAATCTATGGCGACTCGGGCGAGGGTTCCATAGTTACGATAGTCCTGACCGGCGGCACCGTTTCAGCGAGCGGAGTCAACGGAAAGCAGCTTGTTTTTGGCGGAACGTTTGTGACCTATCGAAGCGGTATGATTCAGCCCGGCTCCATCCAATGCTTGGGTTCGCAATTATCCGCAGCCATCTGTGTCGATCAGGCGCTGACATCTACAGCGCCCGGCATGGCTACCGGCCTTGCACTGACGGCCTACAACCTACCGGATGGAGACAGCCTAACGCTGCAATGGGTTCCCAAACCCGAGGGAATAGGCATTAACATTGTACAGCAAAGCAATTCGAACGTGAAGTTCATTGTTTTTCCCGGTGTGAATCTTGTGTTACCGGGTTCAACGCACGCCATCACTTATAACGCCAACGGCGGCAGCGGAACGATGAACAGTACAGACGTCGATGATAAAGCCGACTATACTGTCGCCGCAAACAGCTTTACCCACAACGGCTACAAATTTTCCGGTTGGAACACACAGGCGGACGGCAGCGGCACAGCTTATCTGGTGGGAGCCACAATTACCGGTGTGCA
>DAMDEB010000080.1:0-1730 GCA_032090075.1 Caproiciproducens sp. | reverse complement strand
AAAATGATATCACCCTTTTCGCGCAGTGGTCTTATATTGGGAGCAAGGACTCCGGCACGACGAAACCTGAATCTGCCACCCCGGCAGGTGGTGCAGCCGTAGTGAAAAACGGAATTGTTACAACTGTTTCGGGAACTTTTGTAACGGATACTACGACAGATGTTCACGTAAGGGGAGACTATACGGTAAAATTGACCAACGACAAAGGTCAGAAACCAAATGTCTTTGTTGGAACTCCGGGTGTGTTTGAAGTTAAGCTTACCACCACAAACGGAAAAGACTACTTCGTAAAGCTGATTCCGGTCGGTCAACCCGGTGCACAGGCCGGCGTTTATTTGGATGGTGTGAAACTCTTTGTTGCAACGGTTGAGACTCATATTTCATCAGCGGTAAAGAGTGATACAACCCAACCGTTCCATGTCAAATCCAATGCTTCCTATGTCATGAAACTGACAGCAAGCGCCCGCCCCGCCCTTGTATCCGGCACTGTAGGCGTTTTCAAGATTGAGTTTGTAAAAGCTTCCGGCAATGATTATTTGTTCAGGATTACCCCGATTGGCAAACCCGGTATTGCTTCTGGATTTTATGTTAATTCAGAAAAATCTCCTGTTACAATTGCTACCATACAGTAAAACATCCGGATCTATTTTTTTTCTCCTTTAAGCATATTTTCTGTTAGCGGGGCGGCTATCAAAAAATATGAAAGTCCCACATAGATGCTGTTAAGACAGTATTTATGTGGGACTTTATCTTAGAATTAATGATGTGGGACTGTGGTTAGCATAAATTCAACGTTTACAGTAAAAATGCAAGTCTTTCGCTATCACCCGCTTAAGCGGCAGTTTCCTAAAAGGATTCTCTTTGATTTTTTCACTCTTGGTATAACATATCATTGACAAATGTAGAAAACAAGCATGTAAATCCAATTTTCCCTATTTACATAATTTATTTACAATGTATAATAATACCAATTACCATGGCTAAATATGAGGAGGAGCAAAATGACTAACAATAATATTTGTCCATATTGTGGAAATAGCATGAAGTTGGGTTATTTAGGCGGAGTCCGTTATCAACTTGAATGGATTCCGGAAGGTGAAAAACAAAGGCTAACAATGTTATCTAAAAATGCTGGAATACCCCTTAATAAAACAAGCATCTTAAAATTTAATAAAGTATATGCTTATCATTGCGATAAATGTAATATATTCATTATTCATTCAACGTAGGATAGTAGATGACAGGCACTATAAACCAGAAGAAAAAGTACTTAAAATAAGATTATTTATTTTGAATACTATTTACAAAACGCCGGGTAATGTCTTTTGGCCTCGTTATGGCTGTGCCGATTACGGCAGACCAAACACCAGTGGAAAGGGCTGTCTCCAGTTGCTCCAGTGACCATATTCCGCCTTCAGCAATAATTGGCATATCCAAAGTATTTACATATCGTTTCATAAGGTCATAGTTTGGAAGCTTTGTTCCTTTTGTATACTCCGTGTAACCGGCCATGGTTGTACCGATCAAATCGAAACCGAGTTTTTTTGCCCTAACCCCTTCTTCATAGCATGACGTATCCGCCATAAATATTTGATCTGGATATTTTGCTTTTACCTCTTGAAAAAATTCAGTCAATGTCCGATTATTTGGACGAAGCCGGTTGGTAGCATCCAGAGCAATAATTTCCGGGCCGACTTCCATGAGTTCATCGATTTCTTTCATGGTAGGCG
>DAMDEB010000079.1:12536-13386 GCA_032090075.1 Caproiciproducens sp. | reverse complement strand
CGGCTTACTGCCGGTTCAAACAAAAACAGGGATTGACGTTATGTCCGTCAACCTGCTGCTTGATGACGAAAGCGCACCGGTCGTTTGGCGTGGCCCAATTATTGCCAACACCGTCAAACAGTTCTGGACAGACGTCATTTGGAATGACGTGGATTATATGTTTGTAGATATGCCGCCGGGCACCGGCGATGTACCTCTGACCGTGTTCCAGTCCATTCCGCTCGATGGTATTATTATCGTCACCTCTCCGCAGGAATTGGTTTCCATGATTGTTTCCAAAGCGGTCAACATGGCAAAGATGATGAATGTGCCGATTATCGGTATCGTTGAGAATATGAGCTTTGTCAAATGCCCGGACTGCGGCAAGTTAATTAATGTGTTCGGCGAAAGCCATCTGGAACAGACCGCCGAAAAATTCGGATTAAAAGTGTTGGGTAAGTGCCCGATTGATCCGGAAGTCGGTAAAAACTTTGACGCCGGACTTGCCGAACTTGCAAACGCACCTTGGCTTGACGCAGCCGCCGACGCGGCGGAAAAACAATAAAAAATTAATAAAACGAATGATTTTGGAGCAGTTTTTGTACTGCTCCTTTTTATTTTCATAAATTTCCAGATAACGGTAAAAATATGGATACAGTGTAAACAATTCATGAAGTATTGAAAATTGACTTGATTTTTCAAACAAATTGCGTATAATAATATTTCATGTAGTTAACTATTAACGTACTTAATATTCATGAATGGAACAAAGGAGGGCGAATGTATGGACCAGGCGGAAAAGGAGAAACTGTTTGAGGCAATGCACAACCTGAAAAGGGCCCACGCGTGGGGGCCGCAGATGGAAGGGGCG
>DAMDEB010000079.1:10081-12526 GCA_032090075.1 Caproiciproducens sp. | reverse complement strand
TTTCATGTAGTTAAATATTAATAATATACAATATTAATGTACGCAACGAAGAAAGGAGAATATATGGAACAAACGGAAAAAGAAAAGTTATTAGAGGCTTTGCACAGTCTGAAAAGGACGCAAACATGGCTTTCCCCTTTAGGTGGCGTTTCACGGGGTGAATATATCACATTGCACATGATCTATCATCTTTCAAAAAATGCAGATGAAAGCGAATCCGGAACAAAAATAACCGACCTTAGCAAGGCAGTGCAAATGAGCCGGCCTGCTGTTTCACAAATGTTGAATTGCCTTGAAAAAAAAGGATTGATCGAGCGCATGATGGCGAAAACTGACCGCCGCGTTGTCTATGCAAAATTGACGCAAGCCGGTGAGGAACAGCTTGAAAAAGCTCATTATCAATTTCATTCCTGGTTCGATGAGATTGTTGAAGAATTGGGTGCGGAGGATACCGCGGAGCTTGTTAGGCTGATCAATAAGCTGCATGCCATTACGGAGCATCTGCAGGAACACAACTAATTTACCATTTTATGTTTTTGAAAGGATCATATAACATGATAAAACTGGCAAAATACTTAAAACCCTTTGCGCTTGTTCTTTTGGTTTCAATTGCCTTGTTGTTCGGACAGGCAATGGCCGACTTGAACTTGCCGAATTATATGTCGGAAATTGTCAACGTCGGCATTCAGCAAAATGGCATTGAAAATGCCGCCCCCGAAGCAATCAGTGCCAAGGGTTTTACTTTTATGAAAAATTTTATGACCGATGAACAAAAGAAAACCATTGAAAGCAGCTACACATTACTGTCATTTTCCGCTACTGGTTCGGAGCATGACAGCTATGTAAAGCAATATCCCCTGTTAAAGACGGAGGATATCTATGTGCGCGGAAATGTGGACAGTACCGCATTGACCGGGCTCGACAAGACCTTTGGGGAAGCGACATGGACCTTTGTCAATACGATGAAGACACTTGCAAAGCAGTCCGGCAAGAGCCTGACAACTGCGACAGGCGGGCAGACAAATGTGTCGGAAGTGGATTTTTCAAAAGTCTATGCCCTTGAGCCGATGTTGAAAAAAATGCCTGCGAGCGTGTTGGACGACGCGCGTAAGGAAGCGTTGAAGAATTCCGATTCCATGCTTTTACAAAGCGGTGCGGCGATGTGCCAGAGTTTTTACCGTGAACTTGGCATGAATATCGGAAATATTCAAACCGCCTTTATTCTTAAAAAAGGGCTGTGGATGCTTTTAATCGCTCTTGCGGGCGGTGCTGCGGCTGTGCTGGTGGGTTTCTTCGCCGCAAGAGTCAGCGCGGGAATTGCGCGTGATCTGCGCCGGGATGTGTTTGAAAAAGTGGAAAGCTTTTCAAGCCATGAGTTTGACCAATACTCCACAGCTTCGCTGATTACACGTACCACCAACGATGTTACTCAGGTGCAAATGCTGGTGATGCTGGGTATCCGTATCATGTGCTACGCACCAATTCTGGGTATCGGCGGCATCATTATGGCGCTTCGCAAATCGATATCCATGAGCTGGATTATCGCGTTGGCCTGTGTTGTGCTGATTGGAATGATTGCTGTAATATTCAGTATTGCTATTCCTAAATTTAAAATCATGCAACAACTGATTGACCGGTTAAATCTGGTATCTCGTGAAAATTTAAATGGTTTGATGGTCATCCGTGCGTTTGGTACGCAGGAATTTGAGGAAGACCGTTTTGATGAATCGAACAAAGACCTTACCAAAAATTCGTTGTTTGTAAACCGTATTATGGTATTTATGATGCCGGCAATGATGCTCATTATGAACGCCGCCACGCTCTTAATCGTTTGGGTCGGGGCGCATCAAATTGCTGACTCCGCCATGCAGGTGGGTGATATGATGGCGTTCATGCAGTACGCGATGCAGATTATTATGAGTTTCCTGATGATATCGATGATGTTTATCATGGTTCCGCGTGCAGCTGTTTCCGGCAACCGTATCTCCGAAGTGCTTTCAGTGAAACCCACAATAATAGACCCGAAAACACAAAAAGAATTTGTGAAAGATAAAATCGGCTATGTTGAGTTTAAAGATGTCAGCCTTCGTTACGACGGTGCGAATGAAGATGCGATCGATCATATCACTTTTACAGCAAAACCGGGTCAGACGACTGCTTTTATCGGTTCGACCGGTTCTGGTAAGTCAACCTTAATCAATTTGATTCCGCGTTTTTACGACGTTACCTCCGGCGAGGTACTCGTAAACGGCGTGAATGTAAAAGATGTTGATCAGCACGAACTGCGAACTCAAATCGGCTATGTGCCGCAAAAAGGAATCCTGATTTCCGGTACCATCGCTTCCAATCTGCGCTACGGCGATAAAAATGCCAGTGATGATGAAATCAAAACAGCCGCGACGGTTGCTCAGGCTATGGAATTTATTGATGAGAAATCGGACGGTT
>DAMDEB010000079.1:5678-10071 GCA_032090075.1 Caproiciproducens sp. | reverse complement strand
CATGCATTGAAAAAACACACAGGTGACAGCACTGTCCTAATCGTTGCCCAGCGTGTCAGTACCATTATGGGCGCAGAACAGATTATTGTGCTTGATGAAGGCAAAATTATGGGTATAGGTACACATCGGGAGCTTTTGGAAAATTGCCCGACTTATTATGAAATTGCTTCATCACAGCTTTCAAAGGAGGAATTAGCATGAGTAAGACACCCTCCGAAACACGCAGACCAATGCGTGGACCAGGTGCAGGCCATGGTCCCGGCGCTATGATGATGAGTGGTGAAAAAGCCAAAGATTTTAAAGGAACATTTAAAAAGCTGATTCACTACATGAGCCGGTATAAAATCTCAATGATTATTGTATTCTTTTTTGCAATTGCCTCAACGATATTTTCCATTTTGGGGCCGAAGATTTTAGGAAAAGTAACAACCTCGCTTTTTACAGGGTTGATGAATCAGATTACGGGAACGGGCAAGGGAATTGATTTCGGCTATATTGGGAATATCATGATATGGCTTTCCGCACTTTATGTTATCAGCGCACTGTTCAACTATATTCAGAACTATGTCATGACCGGTGTATCCATGAAGGTTACTTACAGCCTTCGCCGCGAAATAGCCGCGAAAATTCAAAAGCTTCCGTTTCAATATTATGATACGACCAGCAACGGTGAGGTGCTTTCGCACATCACCAATGATGTTGACGCAATCAGCCAAAGTCTGAACCAAAGTGTTACCCAGATTATCACGTCGGTTGCGACCGTCATTGGCATCTTGATTATGATGTTTTCCATCAGCTGGCAAATGACACTGGTTGCACTGTGCATTATACCAATTTCCATGGGATTTATCGTGATGATCGTAAAAAAATCTCAAAAGCACTTTAAGGCGCAGCAGGAGTATCTCGGCCATGTAAATGGCCATGTTGAAGAAATGTATGCGAGTCATGTTGTTGTGAAAGCATTCAACGGAGAAGAGGATTCCGCTAAAACCTTCAACGGTTATAATGAGACGCTTTTTTCCTCCGCATGGAAAAGTCAGTTCCTTTCCGGAATGATGATGCCGGTTATGAGTTTTATCGGAAATCTCGGCTATGTTGCAGTATGCGTTTTAGGCGGATATCTCGCTGCGAACGGCAGAATTTCTGTCGGCGATATTCAAGCGTTTATCCAGTATGTCCGCCAGTTTACACAGCCGCTTACCCAGGTAGCTAATATTTCCAATGTCTTACAGCAGACAACCGCGGCGGCGGAACGTGTTTTTGCATTCCTCGATCTTCCGGAGGAAGTGGCGGAAAGTAAAACGCCTATTCGTATCAACACGAGCTCCGAGCCGGATACGGAATTGAATGTCCACATTCAAGGCAGTGTGCAGTTTGCACATGTCCACTTTGGATATAATGCGGATAAAATTATTATCAACGATTTCTCGACCAGCATTAAACGGGGTCAAAAGATTGCCATTGTTGGTCCTACGGGCGCGGGCAAAACCACGATTGTTAAACTTCTAATGCGTTTTTACGATGTCAGTCAAGGCGCGATTTTGGTTGATGGCTACGACATCCGCGATTTTGCGCGGAATGATTTGCGCTCGCTGTTTGGCATGGTGTTGCAGGATACATGGCTTTATAACGCCAGCATCGCTGACAATATCCGTTATGGCAAACTCAATGCCAGCGAAGAGGAAGTAATCGCTGCGGCGAAGGCCGCACAGGTTGACCATTTTGTCCGTACCTTGCCGGATGGCTATCAGATGGTACTGAATGAGGAAGTCAGCAATGTTTCACAGGGTCAGAAGCAGCTTTTGACCATTGCGCGCGCCATCCTTGAAGATCCCCAGATTTTGATTCTTGATGAGGCGACCAGCAGCGTCGACACCCGCACGGAAATACTGATTCAAAAGGCAATGGATAACCTGATGAAGGGCCGCACAAGCTTTGTGATTGCTCACCGTCTTTCCACAATCCGTGATGCCGACTTGATTTTGGTCATGCGTGACGGGGACATTGTTGAACAGGGCAGCCACGACGATTTAATCGGCAAGAACGGTTTCTACGCGAATTTGTACAACAGCCAGTTTGAAAAGCCGAAAATGCTTGAATTAAATGCTTAATAAAATCAAATAAAATGAAAGCGGCGGAGAATTTTCTTCGCCGCTTTGCTATGTGTTTATATGATTTTGTAAGGAGCGGGCAATACTTTTCGGTTTTGAAGCGTAGTCTCCTGTCGAAATAATGTCAAAAGGAGAATAAATGGACTGGAAATTCAGAATGAAATGTGTTAAATTACTTTATAAGCGGAAACGGCAGCAAATTTTGCGGATTTTTCTGCAAAGGGGCGGCGAGTCGCAGTCCCTGCAAGAGCAATTGACACAGCGCTGCGCGCGTAGAAAACAAGCCTCACCGTGTTACCATACATTTCATGTATTTTAATACACGGCTGCGTTTGTATTCTAAAGGAAGTTTTTGTACCGTTTCCGTTCATTTGAAAATAAGCGGAATTTTCGCAAGAGGAACTAATATGCTTCATACCCTTGAAGATTTTTGCAAGTATCTTTATCACAATAAGGACGAGCGGCAATTTTACAGGTGTTATTATCAGTTGATGCGGTTCTCGCGGGAGGAGTACCGCAAAAGCTGCTACACTCTGCGGGAGCTCCCCAAAAAGAGCGGTGGTACGCGGCTGATTTGTGAGCCAAGCCCTCCGCTGAAACGTGTTCAGAGGGGTATTCTGCCCCTGATTTCGGGAGGGGAATCTCAATACGCCACAGCTTATGTCGTAGGCAAATCTGTGCGGGATAACGGGCAGCCTCACTTGGGGCAACCCCTTGTGGTTAAGTTGGATATCAGCAGCTTTTTTGGCAGCATTGGATTTTTGCAGGTATTCCGAGCCATTGACAAGGCGCTTAAAGCTTCGCCGTTGACGGGTTGCCATTATCTGAATGCGGATGACCGAGCTGATATAAAAACTAAAAACTACAACAACGTCCTCAGCTTTTATTTCGCAAGATTTTGTACGCGCAACGGGGTGCTGCCCCAGGGTGCTCCTACAAGTCCTGTGCTTTCAAACTTGGTTTTTGCCCCAATAGATGAAATTATCGGCGAATACTGTAAAAAGCGCCATATTGCTTATACCCGCTATAGCGATGACATGACCTTTTCAGGTGCTTTCAATCCGTTGTCTCTTATTGATTTTGTGAGGCATATTTTAGCTGTAAACGACTTTAAGTTGAATGACAAAAAGACAAAAATTCTTGGCCGCGGCTGCTGTCGGGTCATCACCGGTGCAGTTGTCAATGAAAAGCTCCAGACGACTCGGGAATATCGTAGAGAGATTCGTCAGGAGATGTACTATATTCAAAAGTATGGTCTGAAAGACCATCTTCGTTGCAGAAAAGTAAAAACGGAGCCGGAACAATACAGGAACAGTCTGCTCGGGCGCATTGGATTTGTACTCCAGCTTTCCCCGCAGGACGCGGAATTTCAGCAGTACAAAAAGTGGATGATTGAAAAAGCATAAAGAAAATGAACAGGTGGCATGGAACTTATGAAACCAATTAAAGAAATAGAGGCCGATCGTGTCTCAAAGCTCAAATATATTCTTTGCGATATTGACGACACGATCACAACGAATGGTAAATTGCCCGCGGAATCCTACACGGCTTTGTGGAAGCTTTATGATGCCGGATATCACATTATACCGGTAACCGGAAGGCCGGCCGGGTGGTGCGATCTCATTGTCAGAGAATGGCCTGTTAAGGCGGTAGTCGGAGAAAACGGTGCCTTTGTATATTATTTTGAAAATAATCATTTGAAAACATTTACGCATCCTTCTGTGTCCGGTGCGAACGCGCACGCAAAACTGGAGGATGTGAAAAAAGCATGCTTACAAGGGGTGCCCGAATGCCGCGTTGCAAAAGATCAATTTGCACGGATTTATGATTTAGCGGTTGATTTTAACGAAGATCCGCCTTATTTGGGTTTAGAAGCGGCGGAAAAAATCAAAGATATCTGTATCACCATGGGGGCACAAGCAAAAGTCAGTTCCATTCACGTGAACGCTTGGTTTGGAAATTATGATAAGCTTATGATGACGAAACTCTTCATGAAAGAGATTTTAAAAGAGGAAAATATAGATGCAAAGTGCATGTTCTTTGGCGATTCACCGAACGATGAGCCAATGTTTTCTTACTTCCATAACAGTTGCGCTGTTGCAAACATTTTGCCATTCGTAAATAAAATTCAGCATTTCCCTACTTTTGTAACAACCTTGGAAGGCGGAAAAGGCTTTGCCGAAGCCATTGATTACATTCTTTCTTTATAAATAGATCAAACTGATTTTTGCAACATACGATTAACTGCCATTTAAAAAGGAATGCTACATAGATGGAGTATG
>DAMDEB010000079.1:4994-5668 GCA_032090075.1 Caproiciproducens sp. | reverse complement strand
CACACTGTGCAATGGCACGATTCTTGACGTTGTGCTATAATCTAACGCGTAGCAAACGCAAAAGCAGGCGGAGAATTTTCTCCGCCTGCTCCTCTATGTATGCATATTATTTTGTAAAACGTTTATATAAAGCGCCAAGTGACTTTTTTTCAATTCTTGAAACATTCGGAATTCGTAATTAGAAATATTTAGGTATTTTTAATACCATCCTCTAGGAGATGGCTCAATTCCTTTATTCGGAAATGAATGATGACCTCTTTCTGCTCGGTGAGTTCGATTCGGGAGATGAGACTTACCAGCAGTTCTTTGTTTGTGTCCACAGAATCAATAAATTTTTGCATCAGAAGTTCCGCATCCATATCGGGTGCGGAGCCTTTTTTTTCTTGGCTTTTCAAAGACTTCAATTTGTCTTGCAATGCAAGGCGATCCTGCTTGATTCTGTCATAGATTCGCTGGAAGTCAGCTTCGTCCAATGTACCGGCAAGTTTGTCATTGTAGACTTTATCGAGGTGAGCGGTAAGCTTGGCAAATTGCTGTTCTGTCAGTTTGATTTCTTCCACCGGGTCAATCTTGCTCGCTTTTTTCTTTTCCGCAGCTTTCACTTGCTCAGCGCATGATTCCCGGTCAAGGTATTGCGAACAGATTGCCCGTACCTTTTCCAGAACCGCCTCGGT
>DAMDEB010000079.1:0-4984 GCA_032090075.1 Caproiciproducens sp. | reverse complement strand
TAGAGCACCTTTCTGTCACCGGACAGTGTTCGTTGTAAAACGCCAAGCGGATATCCGCATTCATAGCAGTAGATTAAACCCTTGAGCAGAAATTCGTGGGTGCGGGAGCGGGTATTGTATCGGCTGGCAATCATAAGCTGAACCTTGCGAAAGGTTTCCTCGTCAATAATCGGCTCATGTGTTCCGTCAACAACTGTCCATTCCTCTGGCGGAAGCTTCATGCAGGTTTCAATTTTGTAGTTGATTTTGCGAATGCGCCCCTGCACCATGTTGCCGATATAGACTTCATTTTTTAGCATGAACGTCACACGCTCGGAACTCCATTTTCCACTATATGGACCTTTTCTTGTTACTGTCAGTTTTGCGTATTGTGCCGGTGTCGGAATGCCCTCGTTGTTAAGCGTAACGGCAATCTCACGGCAGGATTTTCCCTCGAGCGCCAGTGAAAATATCCTGCGGACGATTTCAGCGGCGGGCGGGGCAATTTCAATCATATTCTTGTATTCCATTGAAATTTTGTAACCATACGCCGCTTTGCCGCCGATAAACTGCCCCTTGCGCTGCTTATCCCGCTTGACACTGGTGATTTTTTTGCTGATATCCTTGGCGTACATGTCATTCATAATTGCTTTAAACGGTGTAATGTCATTGATACTGCTGTCGATTCCCGTATCCACGCCATCCAGCAGGGATATGTAGCGAACTCCATTCAGAGGGAAGAATTTTTCAAGGTAGTAACCAGTTTCGATGTAATCCCTGCCTAAACGCGACATATCCTTTGTGAGCACCATGTTGACCTTTTTTGCCTTAATATCGGCGATCAACCGCTGAAAGCTGGGACGGTCAAAATTGGTTCCGGAAAAACCGTCGTCAATATAGGTGTCGAAAACATCCAACCGTTGTTCTTTGGCAAATTCAGATAATAAACTGCGCTGATTGGTTACACTTTCGGATTCCTTATCACTATCATCCTCCTTTGAAAGTCGAATGTAAAATGCGGTTTTATAGTCCATTGGGTTACTTATTTTTGTGTACATTTTGTACCTCCAACAAGCAACCACCCATTTGTGTCATGATAACTCTTGTCGGCTTCATTAGCAAGGAATAAAGCGAATGATTCCGCAATAATATCTTTGGCATCTTCTCCATTTTCTTCATAACAGCAGGTGGCTTTAACACGTCCGTGCATTTTGTTCTGATTCATGCAAACACCCCCGCTATATGTTTACGCAGAGCCTGTTTGTCCGTATGATAGCGCAAATATGTAAATACGCCCTTGCTGAAGCAAAAGCGCCATTCTGCCAGAATACTTAATACACTGCAATCCACTGGATTCCCCAGTTCACCCCCGACGAAGTGACCGCGTTTGTGATTTTTACCGTAAACCCCGTTGTGCTGATGCTTTTGACGATGCAGTAGCCGAAGCCATTGGTGTTGAATGATACCATGACATTCGGGGACGCGGGCAATGTGGTACCGAAGCTGACGTTAATATCCGCCGAGTAGTAAATGGAACCATAAGCCGTTGATGTGGCGGTCGTACCACTCGCTGAGCCTTTCAGAACATGCAGACCGCCCACGGTGTCAGCGTTCGGATGGTAGCCGTCGCTGTAGCCTTTATTGCCGGAGATGTAGATGTCGCCGCTCACATCGAGCGCACCATCTTCCGGAATTTTGTTGATGCCGATCTGCCCGTCGCGGATTGAAAAGACCGGCTTTGCCGTAGGCAGCAAGGCCGATTGTGTTGTTACTGTATAGTAATCGGACGCCGCAATCTCAAAATTGAATGATGAATTGATGTCGAAGTTTCCGATGTTGGCGTTAAACGAAAAGTCTCTGCCGCTCATCGACGGAATGATTGTGACATAACTGTCCCATGTCCCCGACGCGGTGGATTTGTACCGGTATTTCAGAAAATATTGGTTCTTCGTCACCATGTAGGCCGCATAAGTACCGGTGCAGGTCAGAACCGTCCCTGCTTCAATGTTGTTCACGCGAGCCAGCGAAACGGAGGAAATCACGGGCGGAGAATAGGCGATCGTTGCAAGAATGGAAGACTGTGCGTTCGAATTGCCCCGGCTGTCGATGACGGTTACGATCAGAGTGTCGCTTGCGGACACGGTGCCGAAGCTGATCACGTTAGAACTGCTCGTCACCGTTTTGGAACCGTACTGCACCTTATAGGACGAAATCGTTGCATAGTTCTGCGCCGCCGCGCTGGTCACAGTCACCTGAATATTGGATTTTGTCTGGACGATCTGCGAGGAATCACCGGTCAGCGTGACCGTATTGGAATCTACATCCTGATAGGAAAAACCGGTGAATGATGGATTGCTGTTCACGACATGAGCGGTGATTCCCAGTTCTGTATATCCGACCATGTTGCTGTCCGCATCGTAGGTGATCAGCCGGAACGTGCCGGTTCCTGTGTTCGAGTTTGGAATCTGCTGGTACAGGGAAGAAGCCCACGACGCGGTGTTCCAAACATAGCTGTCGGTAATGTTGTAGGCAATCGTGGTTGTGTAGCTTCCAAAGTAGAGATTTAGGGCGTGCGTGAAAGAAGTGCTTCTTCGATTCGTGTAAATCGTAATGGAACCGCCGATATTGAACGAGCTGGAAGAAGCCGTGATCTGACTAGCCCTTGGAATGGTTGTGAGCGTGATATTTTGGGAAATGCTGAGATTTTCCAGCTTCGCGGTGATGCTAGAATTGAAATACCCGGTAATATTGACGATCTTCGTGCCGTCGGCGTTGTGTGCTACGGTCATGGTAGTTGTGCTGCCGATCTGTACCCAGCTTGACCCGATGGTAAAACCCGCTGTGTACGTCATAGCCCGCGAGCCATTTATATTAATGTAAGCCGAGCAGCTCGAATCGGTGGAAGGCCCATAGCTGTCGCGGTGAACGTACAGGGCAGCGGTGATCGTCGAGGTGTTTGCGGAGATATTCTGCGTGTACGAATAGACAACCTTTACTTGAGAGCCGTTTTGCAGGGTGCTGACAATTTCAGACATTCCATCATTCCTTCCTAAATCACTACGAAATCAACGCCGACCCCAGCCCGAACAATTTCCTTGACACTGCCGACTGTGAGATCATCCTCAATGATGGTTTTCTGCAGCCGCGTGCCGTCCGGCGCAACATTAATGCGAAGATCGTCGCCGCGATAAATTTCAAAAGCCGATGTGGAAATATGGGCTTTCATATCAGTGGTATTGCTGCCGACCGTCAGACCAGTGCTGTCCGCGATGAAATTCGTCGTGTAAAGCTCTTCGTCAGACTGCACCCACGGCGCAACGTTCGTTCCTTCGGAAACAATCAGATCAGATGCGAGCAGCGCCACAGAAGTGGTCATCTTAATGGTGCAGACCGTGTTAAGCGAATTGAATGGAAAGGTAACGAATGTCCAGTCCGTTCCGGTATTCGTGTTGTCATACAGGACAGATTCGGTGCTGTTCTGTGTAATGCTGACCGACACATGACCGCCGGAGCCGGACGCTTCAAATAGCAGCGATACAGTGTGCGGCACGTTGAATTTCAAAGAGAAGTCCTGCGAAATCGTGCTGCCCGATGCCATGCTGAATGCCGAATTGCTTACGGTGTTGTTCGATGTGTCCGTGTTTGAAACGGTGGCAGCCGTGCCTGTCATGTTCCAGAACGTTAGGCCGTTTTTGCCCGCCGAGTTTTTCAGCAGATTTCGGTAACCGGTTTGGCTCACGGAAAGCGTCAGACCATCGACTGTCTGCCGCATGGTGGTAATCTGTGTATTGACGTCTTCCAATTTCGAACCATTATCAGAAACATACGCATCAAACGTACTGCTTTCCACTTTGGTTACGATGGAAGAACTATGCTGTTCAATGGTGGATTCCGCATTGGAAAGCCGCAGCGCGATGCCGTCTTCCGTATTAGAAATTTGGTTGTCGATGCTGGATACGGAAGTTTTCAGGCCACTGACATCGGTTTGTACGGTTGTGAGTGTAGAATTGATCGTGGTAATTTCACCCGTGTTGGTATCCACACCGTTCTGCGCGGTATCAGCCAAAGCCTTGAGCTTTGCGGTGATTGCCTGAACCAGTGTGTTTCTTGCAGCATAGTAATAGGCAAACTTCTGCCGGAATTGAGTACCGTTGATGTCGGTGGTGGTGTTCAGGTGGTCAGCATCCAGCCAGAGCGGAATGCCGGTCGTGTACAGAGCACCGTTGTTGAGATAATTTGACAAAAGCTGGAACGCGTCGTTGTAACTGGAAAGTTCAGCTGTGATTCCGAGTGCGGCAGCCTGTGTGTTAAGGGTTCCCTTTTCATTGGCAAAGGAACTCCAGTCGCGCAGAGCTGCGCTTTTTTCACTGGGCGTCAGCTTGTCGTCGCTGTTGATGTCCTCCACATTTTCTGTAACAGAGGACACGTTTTGGTTTGTTACCGTGATTGCCTGTTTTACTTCATCAATTTTCTGCGAAGCGGAATTGATAGAATTGACCACGGAGATTCGCTTTTCTCCGATGGTGAGCGTTTCATACCGGTCTGTCAGGCAGTTATAGGATACCGCGCACACACGGAGCTTCACGCTGACGCCGAACGGCGCATAGTCGACTGTCACATCGTCGCCCAGCCCCACGGTCAGCAGGGATTTGTACTTTTCGTACCCTGTGATGTCTTTCCAGTCCACAAAATTCACGGAAAGGGAGAGTTTCGGAATGTCCGCTCCGGTGAGGTACTGGTCGGCGACAAATTGCCGCATAGCTCTATAGCACGATTCAACTGTAGGATACGGAACCGCTCCGTCGATTCCTTTGCCAACCTGAAATCCGGTGTTCATCATGGCAACAATGGGGAACGGATATTCAGAGATATGGGAACTGTCAATATACTTTTCCGGCAAGAGCAGAATTTGATTGTCATCGGTCAGAGCCGTCGGCAGAATCCGCGTCGCTACGGCAGATGTGTCCTCCTGAAATTCCAGCCCTGCCATGTTTTTTCCATAAGC
>DAMDEB010000078.1:0-13503 GCA_032090075.1 Caproiciproducens sp. | reverse complement strand
GGCGCGGTTTCGCTATATGCAGACTCTGGGAGCTATGTCGGTAAAGCCGGCGAACGCCTCACAGTGCAAGGCCTGCGGCAAATGCGAAAGCCATTGTCCGCAAAAAATAGAAATCCGGAAAGAACTTAAAACGGTGAGTCATGAGATGGAGGGCGTATTCTATAAGCCAATCGTGGCAATTGTCAGGAAGGTTATGAGAGTGAAGTAGGGAGCTGTGAGCAAAATGACAGGATGAGTGACTTATTTTTTATGCGAAATTTTGTAGAATTTCATTATAATATAACTTGTTGTATAAAAAATAATCATAATAATGCCGGCAATAAGCCCGGATTCCTGTCCCGGTACAAACGGCATACTTACAATTGCAATGATCAGGGCAATGAAAACGCATAAAGAAGAATACGGATAACCCCACATCTGGCACTTTCCATCCGGAGGGCAACCGTTCTTTTTACGGAAGCGGATATGCGTGGCCATGATGACTGCATACGTGAAAAGCAGCGCAAAGCCTCCTGAGCTTATCAAAAACAGATATACCCTTGGAAGCAGAAGACCAAGGCCAAGCCCTAAAAGCATAGCGGAGCCGGAAAATAATATTCCGCGGTAGGGGACGTCATTTTTATCTTTCAGCCAAACAGGAGCAAGATGTTCTTCAGCCAGTGAGCGCATCATCCTCCCAAGTCCGAACATAGCTGCCAGCATGGTAGAGAGTATCGCTGTAATCAAAACCAGATTAATCGCAGTTCCTGCCCAACGGATTCCACGCCGATTCAGGGCTGCTACGAAAGGGCTCATATCTTCGCTGATATCAGCAGTAGGAATGAGTGGAAGAAGTACGGCAGCAGAAATGATATAGAATCCTACGAGGCAAAAAACGGTATATCGAATTGCTTTAGGAATTGTTTCTTTAGGGTTATCCGCTTCCGAAGCAGCCAATCCAATGATTTCAAAGTCTGCATAGGCGAATATTACGATCAGCATGCTTCCTGCAATACTCTTTAAGCCGCCCGGCATTAGGGGTTCCCGAACCAATTCTCCGGCTCCGACTGCCGGATTTCCCGGAAACAATCCAATTATTAACAGTACTGCTAAAATGATAAAAGAAACGATTGCGAATAGCTTGATAGCCGCAAGGCCGCTTTCGAGCTTGCTTAGCTTGTTGGCTCCCAATAAATTCAGCAGTGTAACGCAAATAATAATAATGCTTCCTAATAAGGCAATGGGCATTTTAGGAATCCATTCGCGCACTAAAATAGATACAGCGGTGGCTTCACTGGACATAGCCAAAACCATTCCCGTCCAATACACCCATCCTACAACAAATCCCGTTCCCTGCCCAAAGGCTTGTGCCGCAAAGGTGCGGAAGGAACCAGTCGCTGGATTTGCCACGGTCATTTCTGACAGGGCAAAAAGGATAAAGTAGACAAGGACGCCACCCAATATGAATGATATTAAAACAGAAGGGCCCGCGGCGTGAATTGCCACCGACGAACCAAGAAAAAACGAACCGCCGATTACAGTTCCTAACGCCATCATTGTAAGCTGCCACGCGGACAGCCCTTTTTCTTTTTTCTGCATGATCTCATCTCCACATACCGAAAAATTATTTTTTATAATGCCTTTTCTGCTTCATGTATTAAAAACTCTGCCGAACAGAAGATTATCTTAATCGGCAGAGTTTTATTTATCTATAATTTAGCTTTGTTTTAATTCAAAGGACTGGCAGTCTGTGCACTGCACAACGGTAGGATTTGGCTCGTGTGTGCCTACGGTAATCGTGTCTAACGCGCAATATGCCTGACTGTCACAATGATTACTGCACTGCTGAACGGAACATTTAATGCTCTGGTTTGCTTTTGTTTTATCCATTATTCATAACCTCCCTTCCTTAGATTATTTTATCCACGAAACAAAAGAATATCAGCTATTGCAAAAGAAAAATGTTCATTCATTTTATTTGAGAAAATTATTGTTAAAAATAAATATTTTGCAAAGATGAGGAGTACGCGCATGATGAGGCACAGCACATAGAAATGAGTGTATCCTTGTTTGGGCATGATATTCTGTGGGATGCTGATGGCCTCACATTTTTTTACAATTGAACACAAGCATAGTTTTTGTTCCGAATCCATGCGATTGGTGATATAATTAAAATATATATCTGTTTTATTTGAAAGAGTGGAAAAATAACAATGATTAAAATGAATAATTGCGGGATGACACATGGCGGGAAATTTCACGCGGATGATGTGTTTTCGTCGGCTCTGTTAAAGATAATCAATCCGGAAATCGAAATTATCCGTGGATTTCAAGTGCCGGAAAATTTTGATGGGTTGGTTTTTGATATTGGAAGCGGAAAATTTGACCATCATCAGGAGGGTGCCGAGGTACGGGACAACGGCGTGCCATACGCCGCTTTTGGCCTGCTGTGGCGGGAATTCGGGGAATCGCTCGTTGGCGCGGAGGACGCGGTTCTTTTTGATGAAAAATTTATTCAGGCAATTGATGAAGACGACAACACTGGGTGCGGCAATCCGCTTTCGCGTGTGATCGGCAAATGGAACCCGAGTTGGGACTCCGAAGAATCTTCCGACAACTGCTTCTGGGAAGCAGTCGCATTGGCGGAAACAATTCTGAAAAAAGAGTTTGAAAGTATTTTCAGCAGACAAAGAGCAAAGGGACTTGTAGAAGAAGCGCTGGCACATTCCAAAGACGGAATCGTGATTTTGCCTAAGTTTGCGCCGTGGCAGGGCGTGCTGATTCCTTCCGACGCGCAATTCGTTGTTTATCCGTCACTCCGGGGCGGCTTCAACGCGCAGGTGATTTCGGTTGACTTTGACACGAAAGCGGCCAAATGCGATTTCCCTCAGGAATGGGCGGGTAAATCGGAGGCTGAACTTCAGAATCTTTCGGGGATAAAAACGCTCTCATTCTGCCACAACAATCGGTTCCTCATCTCGGCGGGTACGCTCGAAGACACCGTGAAAGCGTGCAAATCTTCGCTTGACGCTATCGTTTAATACAGTCAGGATGAAAAGGAGGTTAATCATTTGAAAAATAAAAAAGATGTGGACGGCTTAAAAAATAAAAAGGTGGACAAGCCCGTGCCTCGCACCTGCCAAACCTGCGAATTTAATGTGGAGGATATCTGCATCATACACGGTGAGGGCTATAAAGGAAGGGAAGCGAATACCTGCAATGACTGGGGAATCAGCTCAAGGGCTTTTGCCAAGCAGGAAAAGCGGAACAAAAGGTAACCAATTATGAATCAACCGTTATCCACAGTAATCTGCGTATTAAACTCGAAATATATTCATTCCTCGCTCGCGCCGTGGTGCCTGCTGGCGGGCACCGATGCTTATTGCGGGAAAGGGATTACTGTAAAAATTATTGAAGGTACCATCAACGAACAAATCGAAAAGGTAGCACAGCGCATTGTTGCGCAAAACCCACAAGTCATTGGCTTTTGCTGTTATATCTGGAATATCACCGCGACGAAACAATTGATACGATTGGTAAAAAAACAACTTCCAAATGCGATTGTTATTTTGGGCGGGCCGGAAGTGAGCTATAACGCCGGTCGGCTGCTGCGCGAGGAATCGCTGATACAATATATTGTTTCAGGCGAGGGCGAAAAGCCATTCGCCCTTTTGCTCAATGCGATTTTCAAAGGCGAGGGGGTGCAAAATATTTCCGGCGTGTGCTACCGTGACGGGGAACAGCCGGTTATCTCTCCGCCTTATATCTCTGCGGAAGAACCCCCAAGTCCCTATACGCAAGCGTATTTTGATGTTTTAAAGGGACGTATCGCCTACCTTGAGACCAGCCGCGGCTGCCCGTACTCCTGCGCTTTCTGCCTTTCGGGGCGGTGCGGAGGTGCGCGCTTTTTTGATGTGGAACGAGCGAAAAAGGAATTGCTGCTGCTTGCAAACAGCGGTACGCAAACCGTAAAGCTTGTTGACCGCACTTTTAATGCCAACCGGAAAAGGGCGAACGAATTGTTTGGCTATATCATCAAACACTACGGTACGGCAATTCCCAAAGGCGTGTGTTTTCATTTTGAGATAGCGGGAGATATTCTTGACGATGAAACAATCAACCTGCTTGCCACAGCGCCGATTGGTGCAATGCAGCTTGAAATCGGGCTGCAAAGCTTCAATGCTGAAACGCTTGCCGCCATCAACCGTAAAACCAATATGGAACATTTGAAGAAAAACATTGAACGTATTGTAGCCAATGCAAATATGCATATTCATATTGATTTGATTGCCGGACTGCCCTATGAGGACTTTCACAGTTTTGCGGAAAGTTTTAACACTGCCTACTACCTTAAACCCAATATGCTGCAATTGGGCTTTTTAAAGCTGCTTTACGGAGCGCCCATGCGGGATAACCCGGAAGAGTACCCCTGTGAGTATGAACAGACGCCTCCATATGAGGTAACCAAAACACCGTGGCTTTCGTCCGAGGAACTGCTCAATCTGCACAACACAGAGGATGCCTTGGAACGTCTTTACAACAGCGGCCGTTTCCGGCGCACTTTAGAGTACCTGCTGGAACAGGGCGGTCAGTCGCCTTTTGACCTATTTTATCAATTCGGGCAGTTTGCGGCCCGCAAAGGCACGGAAAGAATTCCGTTGGATGAATATACCGCGCTCGTATTTACTTATTTCAACACACAAAGGGGGATAGACAAATCCGTTTTGCGTGACGTGATGGTGTGCGACCGACTTGCGACCATTTCCACGGGCAAACTTCCCGCTGCACTGCGTATTGAGGATGGAAATTTGAAAAACGCGGTGAAGGCGTTGGAACAGGAGGAAGCGACCCGCCCGAAGAAAGGGATTAAACGGGGCGTTGCTCTGCTGTATACGGAAAATTGCGCAGCTTATGCTGACTATGATAAAAAGAATCCCATCACAGGGGAGTACCCGCTTTTTAAGGTTCCAATGGTCGGTGGAGGAGATAAAATATGAGCTGTCTGGGAAATATCATTTGGTTTATTTTCGGCGGTCTCATTATGGGGCTTAGCTGGGTTGTTACCGGAGTTCTATGGTGTGTAACGATTGTAGGTATCCCAGTGGGAATGCAGTGCTTTAAATTTGCTGCACTGGCGTTCTCTCCGTTTGGTAAGGAAGTCCGCTACGGGGGAGGCGCAATTTCTTTCCTGTTGAATATTTTGTGGCTGATTTTCGGCGGTATCCCGTTGGCTTTGGAAGCTGCGGTTCTTGGCTTGCTGTTTTGCGTCACCATCATTGGGATTCCCTTTGGCATGCAATGCTTTAAAATTTCCAAATTGGCATTGATGCCGTTCGGAGCACTCGTATATTAATGGACTCGTCCGCCCGAACATAAAAGAAATCCTGCCCAACTCAGCCGGCAGGATTTCTTTCTATTTAAGTATTACAAATTGAAATTACGGCTCGGTCAGCAAATCAATTCCTCTTTGTTTATTCGAAATGTTTGCAACGTTCTACCGCCGATAGAACGGAATATGAAACAGCTGTTTGGTACTGACTTTTGTCATAAATGATGATATAATGTCAAAAAAAGGATGAGCAAAGAAAGGGGTGGCAGTTTCTGATGAAAAAAGTTTTAACGGGTATGATCATCCTAATGGTACTGTCATTCATATTTGTTGTATCCTATCCTGATTTGATCTTCAGCAAACCGTCTCCTACAGCGGAAAAGGGAACGATAAACCTTACACAATGGGATTTTTCGAAAAACGGTGCGGTAAAATTGAATGGGGAATGGGAGTTTTATGACGGACAGCTCCTCAGCCCGGCGGACTTTTACGGAAGAGGAACACAAAAGCCTGCATTAACCGGCTATGTTAATTTGACGTCCAGCAGGACATTGGACGGGAAAGACACGCCGAAGAGTCCGAAAGGAATACGAACCTATCGGCTTGTCATGAAAGTGAACCCCTCCCAGCAGGTGTTTGGACTCAGTGTTGACAACGTTAAAATGAGTAATCGTGTTTATGTAAACGGAGTTGTGCAGGGTCAAAGCGGGAATCCGGCTGAAGAAAACAAGGGCTATGCCCCGCTAAACTGCGCTTACGATTCCTATTTTCAAACAGAAGGAAATCAGGTTGAAATTTTGCTGCAGGTGGCAAATTTTGATTATCCTTTTCCCGGAACTCAATATAAAGTAGACTTTGGACTTCAAAAGGATATCGGCCTGATGTCGTCAGCTACTACTGCTATTGAGCTGGCCGGGGCTCTATTGAATTTGTTATTTGGGATTTTTTATTTGGGCATCTATTCCATTCGGAAGAAAGATAAAAGCTTTTTGTACTTTTCAATACAATTTTTTGTTCTTTCTATTATGGTTCTTGTCAATGGGAAAAAATTGATCTTACTTCTGCTGCCGGGTCTTTCCTTTGAACTGTTAGCTAAACTACAGCTTTTTACTGTTGTACTGATAACGATGCTGATGCCGATGATTGCAGTGGAAGTGCATGAGAATCTCTTGTCCGCTAAAATGATTCGGACTGCTACTGTCATTGGCGTCGCTTATTTGTTCTTTTGCCTGTTGACTCCTTACTCTGTTTATGTGAATTTACATGGAGTAAGGGATGTCGTCACGACCGGTATGTTGACTTTTATCATAATACAATTAATTACAGCGAGTACAAAAGAAAATTATGGTACCCTGGGCAAAAGGGGAACCATAATGTTTGTATGTTCTACAGCTTGTTTGTGTATTTGCCTTGTAAATAATTTTTTATATGCATTTTGCTATGTACATACGAAGATGATAGGTTCTGTCGCCGCTTGCGGATTTACCATCATTACGGCGCTTACGGTGGGCTACCGATTTGTGCTGATGTATGAAAATATGGAAAAAATGGATAAGGTTAAGGATGAATTCATCGCAAAGACGTCCTATGAGCTGAAAGCGCCTTTGTACGGAATCATCAATATTGCTGAAACCATGATTAAAGAGAACAGTGATGCTTTAAATGAGAAGAGCCTCAAGGACATTATCATCACAAAAAATATTGCATTAAGATTATCCGGCATTGTCAATGATACCCTCGATGTGACCCTGCTGAAGAACGGCCAGCTCAAGCTCAGTCTTTCTGTGATTGATATTAAGGTGTGTATCAACCTGATCATGGAGAGCGCAAAGTATATCATTCAAAACAGGGAAATTACAATTTTCAGCAGCATTACGGAATCGTGGCTGGTAAAGGCAGATGAAAATAGAGTAAGGCAAATCTTGTACAATCTGATCAATTATTTCGTTCAAAAAATGAGCAGCGGGATTATCCGGATGAGCGCAGAAAAAAAGAATCATATGGTTTACTTAACGGTAGAAAGTACAGGCTATGAAGTTTTGAAGGAACAGGTCGAGGAGCTTAAGCCATATGAAACGCTTACCGTGGAAAGCGGGGGGTTGGAACTGTATATCACCCGCCAGCTGGTTGAACTGATGGGCGGAACCATTTGTTTGGATGTGTCGGAAATAGGCGGCGGCAACCGGTTCATTTTTTCACTGCCTTGCGCCGGGGAAGATACGAACCTTCCGGTTTTGGAAAGCCAAGAAGATATGAACCACTTTATAGCTCAGCCGTCCCTAACATATCCTGAAGCTGAATACAACACAAAACATGAAATTACAATTCTGATTGTAGACGATGAAGTATTTAATATTCAGTCCGCTTTAAATATTTTTCGCCGTGAAGGCTACAACGTATTAATAGCTTATTCAGGGGAAGATGCGTTAAAGAAAGTAGAAAATGAAAAAATTGATTTGATTTTATTGGACGTAATGATGCCGGGAATTTCCGGTATTGATGTCTGCAGAAAAATCAGGAAAAAATATTCTGTTATTGAACTGCCTATCCTGATATCCACCGTTAAAAATATGGACTACAATCTGTTTTTAGGTTTTGAGGCGGGTGCAAACGATTTTGTTACCAAACCGTTTGAAGAAGAAGAAATTATTGCGAGAACAAAAACGCTCATTGCACTGAAAAAAGCGATGGAGGACGCGGTGAAAAACGAACTGGCCTTTTTGCAGGCGCAAATCAAACCGCATTTTCTGTACAACGCAATCAATACAATGATTTCATTTTGCTACACGGACAGTGAAAAGGCGGCAAAGCTCCTTACCAACTTCAGCAAGTATTTAAGGTTGACCTTTGATGTTGACAATCATTTAATGATGATTCCGCTGAGCAGGGAGTTGGAAATGATAGCCGCTTATGTGGAGATAGAGAAAGCGCGGTTTGGGGATAAAATCAATATCGAGTATCACATTGACGAGGCGCTAATGGGTGAAATCATTCCGCAGCTTTCGATTCAGCCCTTGGTGGAAAACGCTATTAAACATGGCTTGTGTAAAAAAGAAAAGGGCGGAAGAATTTTTGTTACTGTCGTAAAAAGAGAAGGAATCATCACAATTACCGTTCGGGACACAGGGGTGGGGATGTCTGCGCAAAAGCTGCAGGCGTTGAAAAATCCGGAGGCTAAAAACGAAGGTATCGGATTTTCGAATATCAGCAAACGAATCCGAAAGCTGCACAACGCGCACATGGAAATCGAGAGCACCGAAGGGGTCGGAACAGCAGTGACTATTACACTGAAAGCATAAATCTTCTTACAAGTGGAAGGAGTGCATACAATGCGGGCGGTCATTATAGAAGATGAAAAACCAAGCATGGAACTGATGCAAATTATCATGGGCAGAAATCCCTATCTCGAAATTATAGGCTCGTTTTTCAGTGCGAAAGAGGCGTTGGAACAAATTAAAGAACTTGTACCGGACGTCATCTTTTCAGATATAGAGCTTCCCGATATGAACGGGATGCAGTTGGCAAAGGCCGTGATGCATTTTAATGAGAACATTCAAATCGTTTTTGTGACTGCGTATGAAAAATACGCTGTGGATGCTTTTAAGGTGAATGCGGTCAATTATATATTGAAACCGATTACCGAAGAAGATTTGAATATCACCGTGAACAGGCTGCTGAAAAATTACAATGAACGAAAAAATGTTTTGCAAGCGAATAAAAAAAACAGAATATTTGTATTGGGCTGTTTTCAGATTTACGGCAACTCGTCCAAGGAGATGATTAAGTGGCCGACAGCAAAGGTGCAGGAGCTGTTCGCCTATTTTGTCTATCAATGGGGCAAAGAGGTCGAGAAATGGAAGCTCTGCGATATCCTTTGGCCGGAATCGCCTCCTAAAAAAGCAGAGCATAACCTGCACAGTGCGGTATACCGGCTTAAATCGGTTTTGAGAGAGGCAGGGATTGAAGATCCCCTTTTCTGCAAAGCCGGAAAGTATACCCTAAATATGGATGGATTCACCTCCGATGTTTGGGAACTAAAAAAATTTCTTGACAATAATCCTTTGGTTAACGATGAGAACGTAGCAAATTATGACAGAATACTTGCTCTTTACAAGGGCAAGCTTTTTGGCGATGAGGATTATGCCTGGGCAGAGGAAATGCGGGAGAGAATAGAACGCGATTATTTGGCAAGTGTTAAACGTTTGGCTGCCTATTATGTGAACAGAAAATCTTATATGCAGGCAGATAAATATTTGCGGGCAGCGATAGAGAAAGACCCCACCGATGAAGAAGCCGTCGCGTTGATGATGAATGTATGTTACCATATGGGCGATAAAATAGGTCTTGTTGGTTTTTATAAAAACTTGCGGCGCTATTTAAAGAAAGAGCTGGGCGTTACACCCAACGAATCCACCAATAAACTTTTTCACTCCTTATTTCAGGAATTATAATGAAAGACCGTTTTGGCGATGAACCAGAACGGTCTTTTGTTTTTGTGAGAAATTAGTGAGAAATAGATTGTAATATAAAATTAGCAAAAATATAACCGCATTCTACTGGGAAGTAATGACCTATATACTGTATTTGGGCACTATGTATATAGCGAGCTTATAGTGCACCCGGCCCGGTTTGCAATGAAAGAGGTTATTGATCATAAAAATTTAACAATAGGAGAAAATGAAAATGAAAAAAATTAGTTTATCTGCAGTTGCACTGCTGCTATCCGCTCTTTTTATGTTTTCCGCCTTTACGCCGGTAGCAAGAGCGGAAGGGGAAACAGATAATTTTTCCAGTAACTATGTTACAGGCGCTGTATTGGCAGTCAAAAACAGCAGTGATCAGTGGACCGATGTGTCACCGGACAGCGGTAATATTCCGGCGTCTGCGGATGTCAGAATTCATTACACATTTAGTATTCCGGATACAGATACGGATATTGAAGGTGGAAATGCTTCCATTAAGGCAGGTACGGTACGGTATTTGCAACTTCCTTCAGATTTCGCGGTTACATCATCGATTCCTTCAACCCCAATTCAGGTTGACGGCCAGACCGTTGCTAACTTCACTGCAAGCACCAGTGGGTTGATTACAATAACCTTTACGGACAAGGTGGCCGGCGGCATAGACCAAGGCTGGCTTGAAGTAACGAGCAATTTAAAAAAAGAGATACAGGACGCAGGCGGTGAGCATACCATTGATTTTCAGACCAATGCGGGAGTTATCAACTATAAAATTATAGTTGATAAAGATGAGCCTGCACCGGTTCAGACTTCAATCGTTAAATCAGGTAAGCTTGTGAATGGAAACGCGATTAACTGGACAATAACTGTTAATAAAGAAAATGCAAGTTTACAAAATGTTGTTGTGACCGACGCAATACCGACCGGCACTACGTTAGTGGGAACCTCCGTACAAGTGGACGGTGAGGCTCCTAAGGACGGCGTTTACAGCTTGAACGGACAAGCTATGACATTCACTTTGAGAAATATCAGTAAACAGACCGTAATTACTTATCAGACGACCGTTGACGATTCTGCTTTTAATTCGACGGAAGGCGGTAAGTTTACTGTTTCCAATACTGCTGATATGAACTATGCGGTGAGCGGCACTCCCGCGGCAACATTATCCAGTACCGCCACAGTCGATGTGGCAACAGACTGGATTGAAAAAAGCGGATTAGCTGACGATGCCAACAATAAAATTCTATGGACAATAACAGTAAATAATAATAACCGCACAATACCGGCAGGAACCGATTTGGTTGTGACCGACACGCTTCCTGAAGGACTTACATTAGATACATCATCTGTAAAACTGGGAAGTGCTGCTGTTTCACCAGGAAGCAGTGGGGAGGCCGGAAAATTCACTTATGATGCGGCTTCACGTATGTTTACCTATACTTTTGATACCACCGGTGAGATCACGAACGTGAAAACCATCACCTTCTATACGAATGTTCTTCCGAATGATACCACTGCAACACAAACATTTAAAAACAGCGCAACTTTGACCGATGACGGAACTGATTATAATTCCGGAGAGATAGGAGTCGGTATTGGCCGAAGCTTGATTAATAAAAGCGGCAGCTATGATTCCCGAAGCCACACCATTACATGGACGATTTTAGTCAACCGCAATGGAACCACGCTTAATAATGCAATCGTAACGGATACGATTTCCTCCGACCCAAATCAGGAGTTTGTGGCAGGTTCGGTTAAGCTGAATGGCAATCCAATTTCTGAATCGAGCTATACTTATGACGCTGGCGGAAAACTTTTAACTTTTACATTAGGAAACATTGCGGCAAAGCAAGTCATTACTTTTCAGACGACAGTCACCGATAAAAATGATTATGCTACGAACCAAGGTGGAAAAAATTACAATAATTTGGCCCACTTAGTATATGACGGATCGCCTTCAAATCTTGACGCGAGTGCGACAGTGAAGGTCACAAGTCAAGTGCTTCAAAAAAGTTTTGTCAGTTACAACTATACTACACGCGAACTGACGTGGAAAATAATCGCTAACCAGAACCGTATGCCAATGCAGGGCGGCGTGATAACAGATGTGATTGGCGCAGATCAAAAATTTATAAAGATTGTTTCTGTCAGGGAGGAAAATGAGGACAAGACTTGGCCAGCTGTCTCACAGCCGGCAACTGCTGATTGGAACTATAATGCGAGCAGCAAAACACTCACGTATCATCTTCCAAATCCCTTAAATCATCAGTATGAAATTATCTTTACGACGGAGTTTACCGCACTTGATAAGTTTCAGGAAAATAAGGATGTTGTTAATGTCAGCAATTCCGCTGCCTTACAAGTTACGGAATCTGGTGTTCCTCAGGTAGGCAGTACCGCGGGCACTACGCTCAAAAACACAGTCATTAATAAGACAGGAACGCAGGTGTCGGGTGCGAACTATATCAATTGGACTGTTCAAATTAACAGCAACAGTTTGAATTTAAGCAACATTGTTATTGAAGACCACTTACAGGAAGGCTTGACGCTTGACGCGGGTTCCATAAAGCTATACAAGATGAATGTGAACAGTGCCACAGGTAAGCTGACCAAAGGGGATTTGGCTGCTGCGTCAATGTACAGCATTGGGTACGCAAATGATTTATTCAGCATTAAATTCCTTAAACCGCTGGACGGACCCTACCAGCTGGAGTTTGGAACCGATGTGGAACTCACCCAAAGCGGAACGATATCCAATACCGCTAATTTTAAAGGCACGGCAACTGTACAAAATTCTGATCCGGTTGAATTGAGCTACCGTTATTATTCTGCGGCGGGCGGCGGCACAAGAGGAAATCAGGTTTGGGTAACCAAAACGGATGCGGGTGACGCTTCCCTTAAATTATCCGGAGCAATATTTGAACTATTCGACCAGAACAAAAATCCGATGAATCCGGTTAGAACGGCGACAACGGATGAAAGCGGCTTGGCTAAGTTTAAAGGGCTTACGGCTGGCACATACTTTGCGCGCGAAATAACTGCACCAACAGGCTATCAACTGAACAATAGTTATTTTACAGTGACAGTTGGCGGTGAACAGCCGGTAATTGGAAATTTGACGATTACAAATACCAAGAAACCCACCGGTGGCGGTGGCGGTGGCGGCGGAACGAGCAGCAGTGGAGTGAGCAGTATTGCTTCAAGCGCAAGCAGCATCGTATCCTCAACATCCTCCAATCCCAACGAAAACATCGGGGACGACGGTATTGGCAAAGCGGGCGCAAGCTCCAAGCCTGTGTCCAAAAACCCCAATGAAAATATTGGCGATGACGGCGTTGGCAAAGCGGGCGGCGGCCCGAAAACCGGCGAAAGCAACACCTATTTGGCAATTATTGTTTCCTTAATGCTCGCGGCGGCTATCGTACTGATTCTCGGTACTTACCGCAGCAGACGCAGTAAAAAAGCTCAATAAATTCTGATACACAGAATACTGACCGCGCGGCCTTACGAGGGTCGCGCGGCTTTTTGTGCTGCAGCTTTAGATTTCTGTCCGTGAAAATCGTTTTCCAAGCTACACAAGAATATACAATTAATTACAACATTTGCTATTTATTCCCGTGACCCAATGTTCTATAATTTAGTTAAAATATGATTAAGGAGAGCTGCACGAATGAAATATGGCTTTTTTGACGATAAACATAAAGAATACGTTATTGATAAAGTGAATACGCCCAC
>DAMDEB010000077.1:7273-13568 GCA_032090075.1 Caproiciproducens sp. | reverse complement strand
CAATTCAAGTCGAATAACCTTAAAAAAGTTGTTTAGTTTTCTGTTGACAATCCAATTATTATGGCAATTATTATAATTATATAAAGAATAAAATTTGCTATGACGTTATTTGTTAACTTGAAATTACTAAAATCAATAACCATTGATGATATTGCTCCCGTTATAACACCGGCTATAATTGTAAGTTCTATTGGATAATCTTGAGTTCTTGAAAAGTCTAATTTATTTAGTTGTTTAATCAGTGAATCAGGCGAAATTTCATTCGAATAATAGGCATCGATGCTTCCTCTGGTATTTTGGATGCTTGAAATAATGTCACACGTTTTTTATTCTTTTCAAAAACTTTGTTGCTTCAAACGTTATTTTATCAATCATATTTATTGCTCCTTAGTAATTTATTCTAAATTATATATCGGCAATAAATAATTTTAAATTAGAATCAATTAGTTCGACTCTTGTCTTCTGGAGATGAAGGGAGTCGAACCCTTGCGCAAGTTACCCGACCTACTTCCTTAGCAATGGAGTAGGCTTGCCACTTGTTTCGTATTATTAGCTTAGGTGTATAAATAATAGCTCGATGGCGAATTAAACTGCCGGGTAAGCAAATGTTGCACATACTAATGGCTTCCGACCACCGGTACCATCAGTATGTATGCCAACTTTGACGGTAATGAGCCGTCAGGGTTGGCGTATATTTTTGTTACAAGAGATTGAAGAATCTGTTTCAGACGTTTATCGTCTCCCGTTTTCGGCTTCATACTCATTAATTACGTATTTGCCGTTTTTAATATCGTAGCCCCTGGGGAGGATACCGCCACAAAATACGCCTCTCTTTGCCCTCTCTGCTGTCCCCGCGATTGATTTCCGACGTGTGTCTAACACTTGATGCTCCCCCAAGCCACGCTGATAAGCTCCACTAAAAAGTCATATAGTAATGCTCAAATTACCAAATATTCAATTGCATCAAAAAAGCAAGGCAGCCAGCACTATTTAGTGCTAACCGCCTTGCTTTTTTATTTTGGAGTGTTTTGCAACAGTTCCAAACTTTTCTGATTTATTGGAAAACGATCTGATTAATATTTGCTATCAGAATATAGCTCCTCAGGCTCTGATTTTTGTTGACTCACGGATAGAGTTTGACTGGACTGTCTTCTTAGCTTAACTTTGCTAACAAGTTCGTGCAAAATCTGCGCTTGTCCGGAAAGTTCCTCGCTTGCCGCAGCACTTTCCTCAGCCGTTGCAGAGTTTGTCTGCACTACACTTGAAATTTGATCAACTCCCAATGTCACCTGGCCAATTGCATCCGACTGCCGGTTTGAAGCTTGTGAAATTCGCTCTACTGTTTCCGCAACAGCTTTTGTACTTTCCACAACACGAAACAGTGATTTTGCAGTCTCATCCGCAATTTTTGTTCCGGCCTCCACCTGCTTCATAGAATTTTCAATCAAAGACGTGGTATCTTTTGCCGCTTCGGCGCTTTTACTGGCTAAGTTTCTTACTTCGTCTGCTACCACTGCAAAGCCTTTTCCCGCCGCACCCGCTCTTGCAGCTTCCACAGCCGCATTCAGTGCGAGTATATTGGTTTGGAAGGCAATATCCTCAATTGTTTTAATAATTTTTCCGATTTGGCTGGATGAATCATTGATTTGTGCCATGGCATTTACCATTTCGCTCATATGCTGATTGCTTATTTCTATTTCTGAACGGACATTGTTTACATTTAGGCTTGCATCAGTAGCGTGTTCCGCATTTTCTTTTACTTGTGTAGATATTTCAGTAATTGTAGCAGAAAGTTCTTCTACGGAACTTGCCTGCTCAGTTGCGCCTTGCGCCAATGCCTGTGCGCCGTTAGATACTTGCTCCGAACCGCTTGAAACCTGCTCCGAGGCTTGAAGCATTTGGACAAAGATATCATTTAAAGATTCAACGATAATAAAATATGAATTCTTTAAATCTTCATAATCACCAATATAATCTAAATCAGTACTAACCACAGTTAAGTCGCCGTTTGCTACCTTGCCAAGGTTCTTTGTTATTTCTGATATGTATGCACGTATTGATGCGGTGGATTTTGCGAATGCCGTACCTAACTGTCCTATTTCATCTTTTGAGGTTACATCGATCTGCACATTCAGATCGCCCTCAGCCATTCTTTTAGCTGCCTCAGCCATTTCTTTTACAGGTTTGCTGATACTGCGAGAAATTGTTACAGCGATGATGAGTGAAATGATAAAGGAGAAAAGAATCACCAATATAATGATAATACTTCCTACAGTATCTTGTTTGGCAAGTTCAGTTCCGATTTGGTTACCTGCTTCTGTTTTTTCAGTCAGCAAAGCTTCCGCAGAAGTTCTGATCGCGGTTGCAATTGGCACAGCCTGAGAGGTTGCAAGAGTTTGTGCCTCTATGTTTTTATTTTTTTGTGCAAGCGCGACTACTTGATCGGTTACCGTTCTATACTTAGCAAGGTTATTTTTTATGTCATTGAAATAGCCGGTCTCTTTGTCATTCACCATTGTTTTTTCCATATTTGCTAAATAGGTGTCCATTTTAGTGTCTGATTTTTGCAGTGAATCGACGTCTGTCTGCATTTTCTGTGAGTCGGTTTCAATGATAATATTCAGTATAGTTACACGGCCTTGATTGAATTCTGTGCTGAAGAGCCCAACATCACCCTGTGAAAATCCGTAGTTGTTCAAGGCGTTGCTATACCCGGAATTCATGCTGCTCATAACTACATAACCCACCACTCCTCCAATACTGGAGAGGATTGCCACCAAAATAAAGGTAACAATTAATTTTTTTCCAATGTTCATGTGTTTCAGCACGATAACGCTCCTTTTTCTTTATAATTCATTTATTTGCCACAAAGTCCCTTTTATGAACTTCTATTGCCTGCATTTTAGTCTTATATTTTTACCAGAGAATATCTTTTTTCATATAATTATAAAATATGTTTCTGAACATATTCTGAACAATAAAGAAAAGGTAGGAATGGCCGAAATATATATTAATTAGTATAAAAACATTCAAAAACTTATCTTAAATAAAAGACTGAACTGACAATCAATCTGATTCGAAAGGGCAAACGGTAGTATTATATGGATTTAGTAAAAAGGGAACATAAAGAGAGTAAAACATTGAGTACAAAATTTCCTGATTTATCGGAAAACTATAGACAGCTGATTGAAAACACGGTTGAATGTATATGGATATATAATCTAAACCATAAATGGTTTAGATATATTAGTCCATCGATTTACAAATTAAGAGGTTTAACAGTTGACGAAGCCATGAATGAAAGTCTGGAAGACAGTCTTACACCGGAATCTTTACAAAAAATAAAAAATGCTAGTCTTGATAGATACCCCAAATTTATAGCCGGTGACAGAAGTGACAATGTTATATGTGATGTCAGTGAATATCAGCAATACTGCAAGAACGGTTCTATAATCGATGTGGAAATATCAACAAAACTCGTTGTTGATAAAGAAACGGGAAATATCGATGTTGTGGGAGTTTCTCGAGATATTACCAAAAGAAAACAACAGGAAGAAGGCCTCCTAAAAAAGCTAAGAGAACAGGAAAACATAATCAAAGTTTCGAATGCAAACAGTTCAGAGGAAATTCCTATTCCGAGAGTATACCTTTTTGGAGATTTTAGAGTATATGGTGCAGGCCGTACAGATCCCATCAAATGGCGTACTTTAAAGGCAAAAGAGCTTTTTGCTTTTATTTGTCATAAGAGATGTGAACTTATACCTAAGTGGAAAAAATCGGAAGTTATTTACATACAACCATTTATAAGATGAAAAAAGATTTGCTTTCGAGCGGCATTAATGTAGAAATTAAATTTAGTAATAACATATATCGCTGTATAATGCCAACAATGTACTATGATGTCTCGGAATTTAATGACATTATACAAAATTCATACTTACCATTTGACCGCATTGATGAGCCGCTTGCTTTGGATTATAAGAAAGCAATTATTCAATATGAAAAGGGTTATTTTGCTGAGGACGGCTACATTTGGAGTTCATGCTACAGTGAAATTTACGGGGAAAAAATTCACTTAATAACAATTGCATTAGCACGTTATTATATTTCACTTAGAAATTTTATGGATGCAACGCACATCTTACTGAAAATGCTGGATTTAAATAATCTTGATGAAGTGGCACAAGAATTGCTTTTGCAGGTATATATATACCAAAATGATCGTTCTGCGTTTTTAACACATTACAATAAGTTTCAACAATTATTGTTTGATGAGTTGGGTGTCTTGCCAAAAGAATCCATTTGCATTTTATATGATAAATTCCGTTAATACATAAACAGCTTAAGGCTATCAGTAAAAACAACTAAGTTTGGAATTGCTTGATACTAAGAATTAAGAGTATAATGATTGTTTCCATTTAAGAGCTTCCAGATAAAGTTCCATAAACCGTTCCTGTGTAATTTGATTATCGGCCATTTCCTCATATGTAATATCCCATTGTCCTTTCTCGAATGCCAAAACAGCATCCAGATAATGTCTTATTTTGGTATCGCTGCCCAAAAGGGTCGCACTTACCTGTGGGGTTAAGGGCAAATCTGCAACAATTTGTGCCATATTCTGATTCAAAATAACATCCATTGAAGACAAGATTCCCACCATAAAACAATCAGAAGCAAAACTGCTCCCTTGGTTTGTTTCATTTGCTAAAAGAGAAATCAGCTTACCTTTTATCATGGACGATTTGATAATCTCTGCGTTTTCCGGGGTTTGTACCTTTCGAAACAGCATTAAACTAATCCATCCAAAAATCTCCTGTGTTCCAGAAGGACTAAAGCCTCAAAAATAGAATTTATCTGCCGTTTGGCGTTATAGTAAACAGAATTCGAAATTTTTAATAGTTTATAAGAAAGGTTTAAATCTTTCTCAATAATCGAAGAAATTATCCGGTAATCGGGATCTTCTTTTTGAAGTTCTTCTAATATGCGATGGGCATTTATATCGATTGTCCCGATATCCTTTGCATTTACCATGATGGGTTTACTAAAAAAATACCCTTGAAATAAACGGTATCCCATCTCAACAGCCTTATGAAATTCTTCCCGTGTTTCAACCCTTTCGGCTAAAAACATTATCTTATTTCTATATTTACTTATCAGTGCTGCTTGTTTGTAAATTGGGACATTTGGAAATTCTATTTTGATGATATCGGCATATTCAATGAGACGCTCACGGCTGTCATTTTCTCCCTCTAAAACAAAATCATCCAATGCCAGAATATAGCCCTTTGATTTTAATTCTCTGCATACATCGACTAAATCATCGGTAACATTTGCACGTTCAAGGATTTCAATCACTGTTTTTTCTTTTGGAAGGATTCTTGGAATTCCTTTTAGTAAAAAATCATGTGAGAAGTTTATAAAACCTCTCGTTCCATCGATCAGTTCATTAAAGCCTATCACTAAAAAGGAGTTTGTGATTAATTCGGCAGTTGTTTGCTCGTCGTCGCTGCCTTCGTAAAAATTATTTTGACTGCTTCGGTGTAATAACTCATAGCCATATAAGCCCATGCTTTGATCAAAAATGGGCTGACGGGCAACAAATACATCCGTACTCATAACAAATTTCCTTTCCGTGAATAGAACTCTCCCAAAAAATGGAATCTATTCTGCTAAATATTATAATATAAGGCTCTGCACAAATTCTGAACATCCAATATAATAAACCTTATTCGACAAATAACATCTTGATTTCGAGGAATTAAGCTTATAGCCATGTATTGTGGTTGATCATAGACCAACCAGTGATATCAAATTAGAGTAAAAATAAACCTTTGCATTAAGACCATGTCATTTAGACAGAGCCATGCAGAGGTTTATTGGTATTCAGAATAAATTCCAAATTAGCTATTGTGAAAAGCAACAAAGCGCTATAAGTGATAGTAAGGCACATAAAAAGTGCAATACATATAGGCTGGGCGGTTATGAAAAAAGAATAGGATTACTGCTTTTGGCTTGTATTGTTTCTATTAATATTCCAACGGAGGCATTTGTAGCGGACACCAGTACAGTTTCTACTCAAGAGGGTTTATCAGCGATTGACATATAACCTTCTGTGTCAAAAAAATAATGCTATTACAATAGCATAAACGCGAATTAAGCTGCAGGGTAGACAAATGTAGCACATACTACTGGCTTCCGACCACCGGTACCATTTAGAGACTCCCCAAACCCTCTTTTTGAGCGGGTTTGGGGAGCCTTTTTATTTTCATTGGTTTTTTCCAAACGCTGCCCAACT
>DAMDEB010000077.1:0-7263 GCA_032090075.1 Caproiciproducens sp. | reverse complement strand
AAAATGGTGGAGCGTCCAGACCGGTATAGAAATACTATTTAATCATTGCTAATAGTTCTTATAACCTCTTTGCCAACATTTAATTATTACCGGAAAGAAAATAATCAATGAACTATACAACAATCCGATGCCTTTCTCCGTCATCTTCCAACAAAACTCTGTTCCCCTGAATTAACCTGTCATCCACAGTGATTGCTTCCGTTGTCAGCGTTCCCTTACTTCTGCTTTCAACCCTGATTTCATAGAGAGACCTCCCATACTTATATTCAATGGAAAAATCCCCGAAACTTGCAGGTGTCGCCGGATCAATAACCAGCTCATTGCCCTCTTTCCGAATGCCCAAAAACCAGTTTAACAGCCCCTGATACATCCAGCCTGCAGAACCGGTATACCAACTCCAACCGCCTCTTCCGGTATAGGGCGGGCTGAGAGAGATATCTGCCGTCATTACATACGGTTCCTTCTCGTACCTGAGCACATCCTTCCTGTTTTGTGTAACGTAAATCGGGTTAAGCATGGTGAACAGGGTCTGCGCCATGTTTTCGTCATGCAGCATTGATGCGGCAATCGCCAGCCAAACCGCTGCATGGGTATACTGACCTCCGTTTTCCCGTATACCGGGGATATAGTTTTTTATATAACCCGGATTTTTGCTTGTCTTATTGAAAGGAGGTGCCAAAAGCAAAGAAAGAGCATCCTCTTCCTTTACCAGATAACGCCATGCCGACTGCATTGCTGTTTTGGCCCGTTCCTTTTTCGCCCCTTTTGATATCACACTCCAGGACTGGCTGATGGAATCTATCTTGCACTCGTCGTTTCCCTTTGAACCAAGCTTCGAGCCGTCGTCGTAAAAGGCCCGTAGATACCACTCCCCATCCCAGGCGTGTTCTTCAATGCTTTGAAGCAGACCCTCCTGTTTCTGCTCCAGTTCCCGGCCGTAGTCCCTATCGCCTTCCTGATAGCATAAAGGAATGAAGTCACCCAGTAAGGTATACAAAAACCAGGCCAGCCAAACACTTTCTCCCTTTCCCTCCACTCCTACCTCATTCATACCATCGTTCCAGTCGCCTCCCCCCATAAGAGGAAGTCCGTGTTCCCCGAAGCGGGTCCGATCAATGGCTTTTTTGCAATGCTCATAAACACTTCCGGAACGCTCAGATATTTCCGGGGTAAACATTGCATCCTGCTGGCCTTCCTTAAGCACCGGACCCTTGATGTAAGGTACCAGTTCCTTTAAGATTGCAGCATCTCCGGTGCTTCGGATATAGGCGGCGGTGCAATAAGGCAGCCACAGTAAATCATCGGATATTCTCGTTCTTACTCCGATCCCCATCGGAGGATGCCACCAATGCTGGACATCCCCTTCTTCAAACTGCCTGCTGCTGGCAATTAGAATTTGACTGCGCAGAATACTTGAATCTGCTAAGAGAAGCGAAAGGGCATCCTGAAGCTGATCCCGGTATCCATAAGCTCCTCCGCACTGATAAAATCCTGTTCTCGCATGAATGCGGCAGGACAATGTCTGATAAAGCAGCCAGCCGTTAACCAAGATATCGACCGCCCTGTCCTTCGTCTTCACCTGAACTGTCCCTAATAGTCTGTCCCAATAGGATTTCACCCTGTCAAGCTCCTTTTCAGCTTCGGCGGCACCCCTGTACTTGTATCTGATTTTGTATATCTCGTTAAGGCTGCTGCTCTGCCCGAGCCCGAACAGCACCGTCTTGCTCTCCTGCGGCTGTATCACAACGGATACCTGAATTGCTCCGCAGGGATCATAGCATACACCCGTATTGCAGGATAGCTTGACTTCTGCTCCCCGCGGTTCCCGGATACTGCCCCTCCGCCCCAAAAACTCCTGTCTGTCGCCGGTATAACCGACGATTGTTTCACTGGAGAACAGATAGGAATAGCTGTTTTGAAAGTTCATGGTATAGGTGTTTTTTGAATATAAACATTCATGCTCATTGTCATAGAAAGTCAGAATATAGGGATTGGTAAGTTCCCTCTGCACGCCCATAACCCATTCCACATAATAGGTCAGGCTCAGATATTTCACTTTATCCGAACGGTTTGTCAGCTTAAGGTTCCATAGCTTCAATGACTCATCCAATGGGGTAAAAACAGTCAGTTCCTGATCAACGAGTGCTTCCTCATGAAGGAACCGGCTGTATCCAAAACCATGCCTTACCCGGTAAGTGCCCCGGTCAGACCTTCCGAGGGACATAGGAGTCATCACCTCACCGGTTATTTCATCCAGAATATAGATTGCCTCGGAGGCACTGTCACTTACGGGGTCGTTGGACCAGGGAGTAAGCTTATTTTCCCTGCTGTTGATACTCCAAGTAAAACCCGCACCCGACTCCGATATCTGGAATCCAAAACTCTTATTTGAAACAACATTAATCCAGGGCGCCGGTGGTCTGTTATCACCCTCCAACAGGATTTCATATTCTTTGCCCTCACAAGCAAATGCCCCGAATCCGTTAAAAAATTCATAACTCTCTGTTTTTTCCTGTGCCGTTGGTGCATCTGCTGTGTCCAAAGACTCTTCCTCCTTAAAGACTATTATTTTTCAAGTAACCCATACGGATTTTCCTTTGCATCGGTAAAATAAATCCCCGTCTTCTCTGAAAAGACAACCCGTGCTACCGTATACAGCAAATCAATCTCCGCCGGTTTCATTTCATACGTATGCAGTGTAAAAAAGCTTGGTTTCTCGCTTCCGGAATCATAGATTCGAAGAGAGCTTGTCATATCGTTGATTAATTCGTCCACCTCCTGAAGATAACCATGCTTGGAATTAATCAGGATAATCAGATCAATCATAACACGGTTAATCCTCAGATATTCGTAAGCCTTTAGTACATCCTTCACAATTCTTTCCTCTTCTATGGACCGAACCGTTAAAAGCAGAATGGGGTTATCGCCGGATACGCCAAATTTCCATAAGAATCTCTGGTTCATAAAGTTCCGTCTTATCTTTTCATCCGTGCCCCGGTAAATGCCCGCAGAATAAAAGACCGGACTGATCAAATCCTGAAAGGCATTCAGCTGGGTTCTGGTAATCTCCAGATACTTTAACTCCAGATTATTTTGAAGTCGAAATTTCTCCAGAATATCATCAATCCGGTAACTAACATTCAATTCCCCCGCGATTTTTATTGATTCTTCCTTACTGCCGCACACTCCGGTAATGAAAGAAATGCAGACGGTTTCACCTGCTCCTATGCAAAATTGTGCCCGCAGGCTCATAATGGGATCATTACAAAAGCCAGAATTATTGGAAAAAGCAATGCTGTTAACCACAGAATCCGGATTCTCCAGAGTATTGTTTCTTCCGATAAATCGTTTTCTATCATTTTCATATTCTAATTTCTTGCATAGCTTCGTTCCTGTTCTTACCATGTGCATCACATAAGGATTATCACCCTCCTTCTTCCCCCGTCTTTTTGTAAGAAAGATTTCCTGCTCTTCCAGATACTCGCTTTCCAGAAAGAGCTTATTGAACGCGGGATGGCTTAACTCTGCCAGATAGGCATCATCCACCACCTCCAGATAACTTGTCACTTCCAGCCGCTTTTCCTTATTCCCGCGATTAGTAAGTGTAACCTTGCGTATTTCATAGTTATGGTCCGCATCCAGACTGACAATCATATCTGATAAGATTTCCCCGCTTCTGCGTTTAAACTCCGCCTGATGCGGACAGAAAACCACCTGATAATCCTCTGGCTCCGTTCTTGTAGGATGGTAAGTTGCACTCCAGAGCTTCCCCCGTTCCATGTCCTTAATATAGATATAATTACCGGTATTCGCATAAATATCCGATCGCCAGCGGTAAAGCATCCGGTCGTCATATTTACTGAAACCATCGCCGTCCGAAGTGATCATCAAAGAATACTTACCGTTTGACAGATAATTTACAACAGGCAAATTCACGCCGGCACTGTTGACATATCGATTACTGTAAATATCCTCTTTAAAAAGGGGTTTTCCGATTTTTATTGCATATCCCTGCTTGGCAATGGAAATCAAATAGGATTGGCGTTTTTCTTCCAGCAGGACTTCTGAGGCCTTTATCATCATCTCCGCATGAAATCTCTCCCGAAGGATGCCCTGATTCAGATAATTATTAATCGCAGCCAGATTCATCCCCTGATGATGTGCCATATAGGATTTTACAATGCAATAAGGTGTCAGTTCCACAGAATCAGGTAAGTTAAAATCAACGGACTCATAGAAACCGTAAGTGCCGAAGGCACCTAATTCCTTCAACCGCTTTAAATTACTCATGCATTCCTCTTCTGCGATATCCAGTGCCAGCATCGTTGCATAGGGAGCAACCACCAGGGAATCCTTACGGACCGGCTGTAGCCTTATCTTCGGAACACCAAAGGCTTTGTACTGGTAATTTGAATTTAAGTCAAAGCGATAGTATTGGGATTCCGATATTCCCCAGGGGATCCCTGCCTCCTCTGCATACTTTATTTGCTGAAGTACCGCTGCCCTGGAAGTCTGTGCGTAGACGGAGCCTTCATATTCTTTGAATACAAGATTTGGCATCAGATATTCAAACATCGTACCGCTCCAGGATACAAAACACGGAATTCCCTTGACAATGGTCAGAGGTCTTCCCAGTTTATACCAATGCTTTAGCGGCACTTTCCCCATGGCTATCGCAAGAAGGCTTGTGAGCGCCGATTCCGACGCCATCAGGTCATAACAGCCCTCATCCAGCATGTGCGAGGACACATGATACCCGATATGGAACAGCATTCTCTTATCGTTAAATAATGAATGGAAATCAACATTCGCCAAAATGCAATCTATTTCATTACAGAGTGCCTTGATCCGGTTAATCATGCTATTCGCAAATTTATTATCCTCCTCTGCAATACAGCGAAGCACAGGATAAGAAGAAAAATTCTCTTTCTTCAATTTTAAGGCCGCAGCCTCATTTACCGTACTGTCAATGAGGTTGATCAAATGTCTGGTCCAGCGGTAATCTGCGGCCGGTCTAAGCTTCCTCTCGTTTAAGCTTTCCCAGATATCCGCAATATCTTCGATCAGTTCCCCTATGCTTTGATACACGGTCTTGAGCTTGTTTCCGGCAAAATCGCCAGTTCTCAGCTGAATTTCCTCATTACTGTTCTTAACCGCGATTCTAAGCTCGTTCAGAAAATTGTCCGGATAGACCGGTTTGTCAATCTGCTCTAAAAGGCCGTTTTTCAGGACGACCAGATGTCCCAGAAAATTACCGCTGTCAACGGTTGATATATAGGCAGGGTTGAGCACCTCCAGAGATGTGATATGGTACCAATTATAGAGATGCCCTTTCCATTTCAGCATTTTCTGGACCGTATCCATCAGGTTTTCCGCGGCTTCAACCGTAGAGCTCAGAGTTTCGAATCCCAAATCCCTTGCTGACAAGATTGCCAGAAACTGAAGTCCGATATTGGTCGGCGATGTTTTATCACTGACTTTTTCAACCGTTGAAATCTGATAATTATCCGGACAGAGCCAGTTATTTTCCTTCGTGGAAAACTCTTTAAAAAACAGCCACGTTCTGTGCGCGGTTTCCATAAGCAGCTCCCTGTCCTGTGCTTTATCTCTCGGATAAAGCTTGTTTTCCGGCTGACTGATCCGGTATGCGATTTCAAAGGCTATACTCCAGTCGGCAATGATGATTGCTGTCAGAATCATTCCTGCGGGGCTCAAATATCCCATAAATAAAATCATCACAAGCGCAAACACCGGAAGAAAAGAGCTCCACATGGTAAGAAAATATCCTTTTCTGGTATCGACAATGGAGGCATCCACTGCTTCCGCCGTATTCCAGCGAAGCAGATTTTTTTTGCTGATAAAGAGCCGATATAGAGTTCTCACAATTGCATCGGATGCAATATATGCGCGGTAGGGAGTGATTGTAAACTCCAGGAATGCTCTTTCCAGCATCACGGCAATATCCTGTAAGAAACTTTTATAAACAAGGGCAAGCTTCGGCCGGACCAACTTCTGAGTGCTCACTGCAAGCAGCAGAATCGCCATGGAAAACAGATCATTAAAGAAAACAAAGGGCAGCCAAAGATAATAGGCTTGTGGCATCCATGCCAGATTCAACAAGATAAAAAGAGTCTTACTCAGAGGAACCAGACTTCTTCTCAGATTGTCAAAGATTTTCCATTTTGACAATGCGCATAAATCTCTCCCGTCCAGGGTCCTCTTCATAAACAACCAGGGCAGCAGTTGCCAGTCCCCTCGCAGCCATCGGTGTTCTCTTTGGGTAAAGGATAAAACGCTTTTGGGGAAATTATCCATAATCTTGGCTGTGCTGGAAAAAGCCGTCCGTGCATAGCAGCTCTCAAAAAGGTCATGACTGAGAATCCGGTTTTCCGGTACCTTATTTTGAAGCACCTTGTGAAAGGCTTTTATATCATAGATGCCCTTTCCGGTATAGATTCCTTCGTTGAAAATATCCTGATAGATATCTGATATGACGGTTCCGTAATGAGCAAGACCTGATTCTCCTGCGAATATTTTCGTAAACCTGCTGCCGTTCTTATTGACGATATGATTTCTTACCGAAGGCTGTATAATAACATAGCCTTCCTCCACCTTTTGATTGGCAAGATCGAGAATCGGTTTATTTAAAGGATGATCAATCAGTCCGACCAGTTTCGCGGCATTGTCACGGATCAGATTGGTATCCGCATCCAATGTAATCACATATCGGAAGGTAGTGAGAAGCTCCTGATCGCAGTAAACGGAGGAAAAAGTGGTATTTTCCTTTCCTTCTCCATTTAAAAGCTTATTAAACTCTTCCAGCTTTCCTCTCTTACGCTCCCAACCCATGAAACAGTTCTCCGCTTGATTCCATTTACGGCAGCGAAAGAACAGGGCAAATCGCTGGTACTCCGACGGATAAAGCTCATTCAGTTCCTTCATACGTGCAGCAAGAGTGCTTTCAATCACCGCGTCCTTCGGCATGAACCGGTCCGAAGAATCCTCAAAATCCAGAAGCAATGCAAAGTAAAGATTCGGCTGCCGGTTTGCCAGATAATGTTTTTGAAGACGGTTCATGTATTCCAGACCCTGCTCCTTCGAAGAGACGATAACCGGCATGACCACAAAAGTTCTTGCTTCCTCCGGTATTTCCTTCAAATAGTTCAGAGAAGGAATTTTTTTAGCCATGATTCTTCTGGTAAATATAAAATTCGTAATCTCTATGGAAACATCAATCAACAGTGGCATTGCCGCCAGAAGGGT
>DAMDEB010000076.1:12712-13680 GCA_032090075.1 Caproiciproducens sp. | reverse complement strand
AACCGCACGTCTTAAAATACCCACCTGTGGTGCAGCAAGACCGACTCCATCGGCACTATGCATCGTTTCATACATATCGTCAAGCAGAACCCCAAGCTTATCGTCAAATTTTGTTACCGGATGACAAATCTTGTTAAGGAATGGGCCACCCTCTTTTATAATGTTTCTAATTGCCATAATTATACCTCCAAATCACATAATCATATCGGGATTTATATCCGCAAAAACCGTAACATTTGAAAATTCGCGGTTACCCGCAAACTGAATCAGCAAGCTGGAAATCATCTCTCTGAATCTGCGGTTATTACGGCATTTTATAATTAACTTATATCTATATTTATTACTTATCTTGCCAATTAATGCCGGAGAGGGATTCAAAACTCTCATCGGCTGATCGGAATAGTCGCTCTGCGCAAGTAAACTCAGCATACTTAGAAAGGCGTTGCTTGCCTTATGTACTTTTGCTTCAACCACGCCGACAAATCCAATTACGCAGATATCAGAAAAAGGCGGATAAAGCATTGCCTTTCTAATTGCAATTTCACCGTCGTAAAACTCCTGATAATTCTGTTGAGCGGCAAGTTTAATAATGTTGTTTTCGGGTGTAAAGGTTTGAATGATCGCTCGGCCCGTATATTTTCCCCGGCCGGAACGCCCTACAACCTGTGTCAGTAAATCAAATGCACGCTCATAGCTTCTGAAATCATCGCTGTAAAGTGCCTGATCTGCCGAGAGTACGCCGACGAGTGTAACATTTTCAAAATCAAGGCCTTTTGCAACCATCTGCGTTCCGATAATAATGTCATATTCTCCATCGGAAAAAAGCTGAAGTTTCTTTTCGTAGGCAAAACGAGCCATGGTCGAGTCGGTATCCAACCTTAGAATACGTGCTTCGGGCAAAAGCTCCTGTAGCTGCTGCTCCGCACGTTGAGTGCCGCAGCCGGAATAGTATACCTTGTTCTCATGAC
>DAMDEB010000076.1:0-12702 GCA_032090075.1 Caproiciproducens sp. | reverse complement strand
GGAATAGCCGCAGTAATGACACATAAGACGGTTATTAGCAGAGTGATACGTCAATGAAATGCTGCAGTTTGGGCACGTCACCACGTGCCCGCAGGCCTTACAGGATACAAATGTATTATATCCCCTTCGATTGAGTAAAACGATTGACTGCCTGTGACTTTTCAGATTCTCATTCAAAGCATTGAAAAGTACTGAGCTAAGAATGGTATCGTTCCCTTTTTCAAGTTCTAAATTCATATCTGCAACGGTAACTTCAGGAAGCTGAGCTTCTCCGTACCGATTGGATAAAATATTAAGGCTGTAATGATTATTTTTAGCATGGTAGTAACTTTCCACGGACGGTGTGGCGGATGACAGAACAAGCAGCGCCTTATTATAAGCACATCGGTATTTTGCCACATCGCGCGCATGATACCGCGGTGAAGATTCTGACTTATATGTGTATTCCTGTTCCTCATCCATGATAACGAGCCCAAGATTTTGAAACGGGGCAAACACCGCCGATCGTGTACCAACTACAATCAGAGCCTCGCCGTTATTCACTCTTTTCCATTCGTCAAGCCGTTCGGCAAGCGTTAAGCCACTGTGAAAAACCGCGACACTGCGGCCATATCGTTGGTGAAACAGAAAAATCGTCTGTGGAGTAAGGGATATTTCCGGTACCATCACAATGACCCCACGGCCGTCCGACTTCACTTCATCAATCAGCTTCATAAAAACAGAAGTTTTTCCGCTTCCAGTAACTCCAAACAAAAGTGAAACACCGCCTGAGCCGGATTTGTATTCTTGGTATAAATGATTGTAAGCGTCCTGTTGTTCCGCAGAAAGCACAATATTTTCCATAAACTCTGGATTTTGCACCTTGTCATAAGGATTGCGGTAAATTTCAAAATCATAGTATTGTGCAATTCCTTTTACAATTAGCGTGTTGACCACTGACGCGGTAACACCGGCAAAGTAGCAAAGTTCTTTTAATGAGGCGCTTCCGACATCTGAAAGAACCTTATAAACACTTTTTTGCTTTGGAGTGAGCTTTGGCAATTCGGCATCTTCGATTAATCGCACCATTTTTTGTGTGGCATCTCCGATTTGCCGTACAACATCGTTGCTTTTTACAAGAACATTTGCCTTGCAAAGCTTTTCCAAAATACCGGAATCATTTGACAACCCCATCGCTTTTAAGAGCTTTTCATGTTCAACCGGAGCCTTTACATGTGAAAGATGAGCGATTACCTGCTGTTCTGCTTCGCTGAATTTTTCCATGTCAATAGAATGAATGGCAGACAGAAGAGAATACTCAGTTTTGATTTTAAGATTTATTCCGGTTGGCAAAAGCAGTTTTGCAGCGTCAAATAAAGTGCAGAAATAGTGCCCTTTCATCCATATGATCAAACTAAGTGCTTCATTTGAAAGTAGCGGCGCCTGATCAAGCACCGCTAATATCGGTTTTAGCTTATCAACATTATTTTTATTTGTTAGCTCAAGTATAATTCCCTGTCGTTTGCTGTTAGCAGCGCCAAAAGGCACCATCACACGGCACCCTGACTTTGCGGATATAATCAGTTCATCTGGAACAATGTAATCAAAGGCTTTATCAAAATGATAAACAGTATTTTCAATTGCAATCTTTGCAACAGTAAAATCGGGCATGATACACCTCATAGGATGGAGTTAATGTTTTATAAGGTCATCATTTGGCTCAACATGTTCAATAATAATATATTTATGGTCCATAATCTCGTGAACCGCCAAATCAACCGGTTTCTCTATTAAAATTTCTCCTCTGCTTTCAGCGTTGGCTGCGATTTCTCTCGCTCTTTTGGCGACTGCAACAACCAGGGAGTATCGACTGTCTTTTGGTCCTAATATAATATCCGCAGATGGTTTAAGCATGGTTCAGCACCCCTTCAAGTAAATTTGTATCTCTGTGAACTTTGTGTTTTTCAGCACAGATAATGTGAATAATCTCATCGACCGCGTTATCCACAGAATCGTTGATTACTACATAATCATAATGATTACCTTCTAAAATCTCTTTGCGGGCAATACTCAGTCTTTTTTGAATTGCTTCTTCGCTTTCCGTTTTTCTATCCCTTAGACGCTGCTCCAGCACCTTGAGGGATGGCGGAAGGACAAAAATACTGACACAATCAGGGCATTTGCTCTTGATTTGAGAGGCGCCCTGAACTTCTATTTCTAAAATAACATCATTGCCAGCTGATATCCAATTTTCAATTGGTTTGCTCGGCGTACCGTAGCAATTGCCGCAATACTCGGCACTTTCCAGCATTTCATCATTTTTCTCCATAGCATCAAATTGAGCTCTGTCAATAAAATGATAATCCTTGCCGTCAATTTCACTATGACGCGGTGCGCGTGTTGTTGCTGAAACCGAAAGTTTAATATTTTCATTTCTTTCCAAAAGATGTTTTAGAATTGTATCTTTTCCCGCACCGGACGGCCCTGAAAATACAATTAAAAGTCCATTACTCTTCATCTTCTGCGAGTTCCTCCTCATTGAGGGCCTCTTCCCTGTCATTAAGCCGGTTGGCAACAGTTTCCGGCTGAACTGCGGATAGAATAACGTGGTCACTGTCGGTAACAATTACAGCCCTTGTGCGGCGACCATAGGTTGCGTCAATCAGTGTTCCACGCTCTTTGGCATCCTGTATCACGCGCTTAATAGGGGCAGATTCCGGGCTGACAATCGCAACCAGACGATTAGCCGAAACCATGTTGCCAAAACCGATGTTAATCAGCTTCATAAGATATTCTCCTTCTATTGCCGTGGCAATAATCACTCAATGTTCTGTATCTGTTCGCGAATTTTTTCAATTTCTGCTTTGATATCAACAACCATATATGCGATTTGAGAATCAACACATTTGGAACCAATCGTATTTGTTTCACGGTTCATTTCCTGAACAATAAAATCAAGTTTTCGACCAACAGCCTCATTGGAATTAAGCATATTAGAAAATTGCCCAAAATGGCTGCGCAGCCGAACCGTCTCTTCAGCAACAGCTATTTTATCAGCAAAAATAGCCGCTTCGGTCAAAATTCTTTGTTCGTCTATATTCGAGTCATTGAGCATTTCACTGAGTCTTTGCTTTAATTTTTGCTGGTATTCAATGATTGTTTGCGGAGAACGCTCTTCAATTTTCCCAACGGTTTTAAGAATTGTTTCGGCGCGCTGTAACACATCCGCTTTTAAGCGTGCCCCTTCGGCCTCTCTCATGCGAATGAACGAGTCTAAGGCCTTGTTCGTAACCTCTTTTACTGCGTTCCAAATAATTTCTTCATCATCTGGAGCTTTGTGTACAGTAAAAATATCGGAATACCTTGAAACGGTACTAACCGAAATATCATCGCGAAGGCCGTAACGCTGCGCTAATTCGTGTAACGCGTTCACATAGCCTGCAGCGAGTGAATGATTTACAAGAACCTGAGAATCAGTATCCTCAAGCGTTTCGATGGAAACATAGACATCTATTTTTCCTCTAAAAATCTGACTTTGCAGGTACGATTTTAATTTCTCATCCAAAAAGCCATATCCTCTTGTAATGCGGGATGAAAATTCAAAATATCTGTGATTGACCGATTTAATTTCTACAATTATGTCGCGTCCATTAATCGTGTCTTCACATCTTCCAAAGCCGGTCATACTTCTAATCACGCGATATCATCTCAATTCCAAGTTAATTATTGTACCGCAGATCATAAAAAATCAAGTATGCAGTATTATTATCTATCATATCAGTTTTATAAGGTAATTGTCAACTATAGCAAAACAATTCAGCTCCGTAAATGGAGCTGAATTGACAAATGTGACTTATTTATACGGGATGAACACTTTGCGCGGCGTCGGCGTGTTTTCCATCAATACCATATTTTTTTTCAGCACGTTTCTTGAAAAAGTCCATAGCAACCTTTGGGAACTGAGCATAAGAGAGTACATCCTCTTCCTGCTCCGTCCACTCGGCACACTCCTTGCGAAGCGATTCAAGTTCAGGTTTTATCAGGTCTGCCGGACGGCAGGTAATTCTTGGCGCATCACCGATAATCTTTTTCACAAAGGCATCGTCAATCGGCATCGGAGTTGTGCCGTATTTTCCGGCAACCAAATCCTTGAATTCGTTGGTACACATCTTGTAACGTTCACCAGTAATGATGTTGTAGACAGCCTGTGTGCCGACAATTTGTGAAGTTGGCGTAACAAGCGGAGGATAACCGGAATCCTTACGAACGCGCGGTACTTCCTGAAGAACATCCTCCAGTTTATCTGCCTGGCCAGCCTGCTTAAGCTGAGATAAAAGGTTTGAAAGCATTCCACCGGGAACCTGATAAATCAAAGCTTTGGTATTTGTAGCAAGCAAGCTTGGATCAAGCAAACCGCTTTTAATGTACTTTGCTCTCAGTGTCATAAAATATTCTCTGATTTCATTCAACAAAACGAGGTCAAGGCCGGTATCATATTCCGTGCCCTGCAATGCAGCAACCATGGACTCTGTTGGAGCATGTGATGTACCAAGTGCCAGTGGTGACATTGCGGTATCAATCATGTCGACACCCGCCTCCACTGCTTTCAGTTCACACATGGAAGCCAAACCAGACGTATAGTGCGTATGAAGCTGAACAGGAATTTTTACTGCTCCCTTAATCGCTTTTACAAGGTCATAGGTTTCATAAGGAGTCAACAGTGCAGCCATATCTTTGATACAAATGGAATCAGCACCGGTATCTTCTATCCTCTTTGCATAATCGACATAATATTCATGAGTGAAAACCGGGCCGGTAGTGTAAGAAATAGCAACTTGTGCGTGTGCACCCTCTTTTTTTGCGGCCTTAATAGAAACATCCAAATTTTTAATATCATTCAGTGCATCGAAGATTCTGATAATATCAATGCCGTTAGCAACAGAACGCTGTACCAAGTACTCAACAGCATCATCAGCATAGTGACGATAGCCCAGCATGTTCTGTCCTCTAAATAGCATTTGAAGCTTTGTGTTCGGACAGTTCTTGCGAATAGTTCTAAGTCTGTCCCACGGATCTTCATTTAAAAAGCGAAGGCAGGCATCAAATGTTGCGCCACCCCAACATTCCAGTGAATGAAAACCGACTTTGTCAAGCTTATCTAAAATAGGCAACATCTCTTCGATTGTCATTCTGGTGGCAATCAGTGACTGGTGTGCGTCACGCAATACAGTTTCGGTAATACCAATTTTTTTAGCCATTACTGTGCCCCCTTACTGGAGAGAAACAAGAGGAGAACCGGAATTAACACTGTCCCCTTTGTTTACATGAATGGCTACAACAGCGGCGTCGTGAGGGGCCATGATTTCATTCTCCATCTTCATTGCCTCTAAAATGACGAGAACATCACCCTTCTTAACGCTTTGCCCAACTTGTACATTAACAGAAACGATTGTGCCAGGCATTGGGCAAGCAATCAACTCCGCATCAGCCGGCACGGCCGCTTTGGGAGCTGGAGCTGGCTCGGATGCCGGTGCTGCTTTCGTTGCATTGACCTTCGGTGCCGGAGCCACAGGTGCCGCAGGAGCGGCTTGTTGTGTTGATGTTTGTGCAACTGCCCCTGTTTCTTCCACTTGAACATCATATGCTGTACCATTTACTGTTATTTTAAGATTTTTCATCTATTTGACCTCCTAAAATATTGGAATTTTATAATCAACCGATTTATATTTAGATATTACTGTGCTTTTTTGGCAGGTGGGAAACTCTCTTACTAAAAAGCATTTCCAAATTTGCTATAATTCTAATTCTGGTATCTTCTGGATTGATGATGTCCTCAATAAATCCATTGGCAGCCGCAGCAAATGGAGAAGCTTCACTCACTTTATACTCCTCAATCAGCTTTTTGCGATCCTCAATCGGATTTGCAGAACCAGCAAGACGGTCATTCCAAAGGAATATAGCTGCAGTTTCCGGTGCAAGAGGTGAAATAACTGCATCCGGCCATGCTATCGTGTAATCGGCATTCGCGCCGTGACCAGCAACCGCAATATAAACCGGGCCATAGGCTGAGCCGGTAATAACTGTGATCTTAGCTGTGGTGGCCTCGGAGTAAGAACTTGAAAGTTTAGACGCTTCGCGCAGGGAAGTAAATTCTTTTGCATTCACGAAAGTGATCACCGGCATAGAAAATGCATCGCAAAATCTGACGAAGCGGCTTGCTTTAGCGCAGGAATCTGCATCAATTACGTCACTCAATGCAACAATACCTGCTGTGGAGCCGTCAATCTCAGCGAGACCGGTTACGGCTGACACACCAAACTTTTCGCTCAATTCAACAAAACTTTCATCGTCACAAACAGCAGCAATAATTGATCTTACATCAGACTTGTTCGTTAATTCTGACGAAATATTCGTTCCTTGAACATCTATAATAGGAGCGCCGGAAAGGTTGTTGGAAGGTAGCAGTGCAACCAATTTACGAACAGATGCAACAGCGCTTTGTTCATCTTTTTCGTGTATATGGCAGGTACCAGCTTCTGCGGCTTCACTGGCGGCCCCTCCCTCACCGTTGGTCAAAATAGTAAGCTCAGCTTTGTCGGACATCACAACGATATCCGCACCCTCGGCTATCATCGCGGATGTACCGATGCATGGACCGAGAATGAGTGAAATCAGCGGTACTACACCGGAAAGATTATTCATGTTTAATAGAATATCGCCATAGGCTGCAAGCATATCTCCGCCTTCTTTTAACTGACCGCCAATGGAATCAAAAATCCCAACAACCGGCGTGCCCGTCTTAACGGCTAAATCATATACCTTGTTAATTTTAGCAGCCTGTGCCTTAGTCATGGCACCACCCTCAATATCACTGCTCTGAGCAAATGCATACACGGGGCAGCCCTCAATTGTACCATATCCTGCAACGGCTCCCGTGAAGTTTTCACCCGATTTTGCATAACAGTCAATTTCGTTAAAGCTGCCACTGTCAAATAAAGAAGTAATGCGTTTGTAGCCAACTGTACTTTTAGTTGCTTCGTGTACAATTTTTAATTGTTCGGCATTGCCTACCTTATCCATTTTAACTCCTCCTCTATATTAATTTTTTGTTAAATTATATCGACGAATATTTTTATTATAATGTATTGCCAAGTAATTGGCAAGTATTTATTCCATTTTGCACCTAACATTTACTTGTTTTTACAAAGTTAGATAGCGGGCTGATCAATTTATTGCCCGACTCAATGAATCCGACAGAATGAAGGTAACGTTCCAAACCCGCAATCTGCGTTTCAATTTGATATGCCCCTACAGTTGCAGCATAAGATGCAGATGCTCTGACCATACTGTCAGCGCAAATTCGGTTCTGCTCATTCAGCTTCGATAAATCTGCACAACCAAACACTTCCATTTTCAGCATACGAATAGTTGATGATTTCATATCGACTACGACATATCCAAGTTCATTCTGCCCATCACACATTAAGAGTATTTTTGCATCAGCTTCTGCGCCGTGAACTGTTTGCAAAATTCGGCTTGCTCTGATCCGGTCTTTTATCGGCAGTATGGTAATCATCAAGCTGCCCTCCCATTTCCTCAAACTGCTTGTCCGCTTTTGCACCGGCAGTTAGTCTTTTTACTTCTTCAGAGGTCAGCTCGCGCCACTTACCCTGCTGAAGCATGCCAAGCTTTAACTGCCCAATTGCAACACGTTTTAATCTTGCAACTTCAAGTCCGAGTTGTTCACACATTTTTCGAATTTGCCGATTCCTGCCTTCATAAAGAACAATTTCAAGCACCACACGCCCGGCTTCTTGAGAAATCACATTGACTCTGGCGGGGGCGGTTTTTCTTCCGTCAATTACAATACCTACTGCAATTTGTGTTAACTGTTCCTCTGAAATAGAAGGATGTATGGTAACACGATAGGTTTTGGGAATGTGCAGAGAAGGATGGGTCATTGCATTGGCAAACTCTCCGTCGTTTGTCATCAACAGCATTCCTTCAGAATCCCGGTCAAGACGCCCTACCGGGTAGATCCGCTCCGGTATATCTTTAATTAATTCGGCAACACATTTACGATCCATTTCGTCGCTCATTGTCGTAATAAATCCACGTGGCTTATGCAACATGATATATACCATGTTGACATGAGCATCAAGCGGTTTGCCTTTCACAGTAACTTGATCCTTTTTAGGGTCTACTTTATCCCCTATTTTGGCAGTTACTCCATTTACCTTAATTTCGCCGGCGGAAATCATTTCCTCCGCTTTTCTTCTCGAAGCAACCCCGCAGTCCGCAAGCATTTTTTGCAGCCTAACATCTTTCGCCATTGTATTTTTCACCCTTTATGTTTATTTATATAAATAGATTTTTGATGTGATCTAAAAATATCTCAAATATATTTTTTGGCATCTCTAATTTTGGGACCTGCCCGACAGCAATGAGCTCTGTTGTTGCTACAGTCTTAGAACCAATGGTGTAGCGCACAGTGCCAAGAACCTGGCCGGATTCCACCGGAGCATAGGTAAACGCGGGCAATTCAACTGTTCTTTTTATATTCGGTACTTCATCAGTATTGACAACAATACTGTTCTGAACTGATCCATGAATCACAACGTTGTTTGACGTTCCTCCTACAACTGGAAATGTTACAGAATAGCCGGAATCATCAATTGGACAGCTAATTAGTTTTGAAAAACCATAATTCAGCATTTTCTCATGGTCGTTCCAGTCATCCGACGCATTCAGTGTAACAGCAACCAAGTGAACGCCATTCTTTTCCGCAGATGATACAAGGCATCTGCCAGCTTTTTTGGTGAAACCGGTTTTTACCCCAACACAACCGTTATACATACTCAACAGTTTGTTATGGTTTGTGAGACGGCGAGTCAGATCCGGGCTTATAAATTGCACACTCATACTCTTTTCACAGGCTATTTCAGCAAAATCCGGATTTTTCATTGCTGCAGCAGCCAAAACAGCCAAATCTCGTGCGGTTGTATAATGTTCCTTGTCGTCAAGTCCAGACGGCGTGACAAAGTGCGTGTTTGTCATATTTAATTCTTTTGCCCGTTTGTTCATTAACTCAGCAAAGGATTCCGTTGAGCCGCCGATCGCGATGGCAGCCGAGTTTGCGGCATCATTTCCTGAAACAAGCAGCATACCCGCGGCCAGCGACTTCAAACTAAGCTTATTGCCGGGCATGAGCCCCATGGAGGAGCCTTCCACCCGAACCATATTGTCGGTTATTGTAACGATTTTATTATTGACCGCGGCCATTTCCAGCGTAATCAAAGCAGTCATGATTTTCGTCGTGCTTGCCATTGGTCTTTTGTCATTTTCACCTTTGGCATATAAAATTTCCCCATTGTCCGCATTTATCAGCACCGCTGATTTTGCAGAAACCTGGGGCTGCGCATCCGCCAAAGCAAAAAGCGGAAAAGACATTGGAATGATTAGAATAAGTAAAATTGATATTATTTTCTTTAACAAAACAACCACCTGCCTATAAAAATATATGCAAGCGGTTGCCTTATTATTGAATAATTATATTTGTGGGTCGTCCAATTTTACATCCTTCGCTTCAGAACTGCCATTGTCCTTTGGTTCGGCATTCTTTACCTTTTTATTGTCTCCCTTTTTTGAGCTGATAAGGCCACTGATTTTATCGACGACATCCGGAAACATCCCGATAATTCGATCCGCTGAGCTGTTGTACGGGTCGATTTGCAGCATTTTTACATTGCCGTTGCTGATTGTAATAAATGCGACAGGGTTAATAGAGACACCTGCACCCGTGCCGCCTCCAAATAAATCCTTATCTGTGCGCGTCTTGCTTGTAAAGTCTGAACCGCCGGAAGCAAAACCATAACTGATTTTTGAAATTGGGATTATAATCGTGCCGTCAGGCGAAGTAATGGGGTCGCCAACGATGGAATTAATATCTACCATTTGCTTAATTTTTTCCAAAGTTGTATCCATCATACCTTCAATTGGATGGTCACTCATTTTCTAAAACACCGCCTTATTCTGTAGTTTTTTTATTTGTCGGACTTATTTTTGCTTCTTTAATTACCTTTAAGGATTTAAAAAGCGCCGGTACCGCAGATGAAAGAATAAACAATAACTGGATTTGAGCCTTGATTTTGAACTGTATTTTACTTTCATTTTCATTGAAATCCGCATTAATATGAATATGATATTTTTTGCACTTCATATTGTTGACAAGCAGTGCCATCGCAGGGTAAGCCACCGAACAGGTATATCCATAAAAAATAGCCGCCTGTGCAGCATCTTCGTCCGCAACTGCTATGTCAACCGAAATATTGTCGATTACAATATGAGAAAATAGTTTTTTAGCTGACCCCGTTCCGATAGAAACGAACTCCCTAATGATGTCCAAAAATCCGGATAGCCCCTTTTGCTTTATTATGCCCTTAATTTTTGATATTGTACCATTCTCTTTCTGCTTTTCATCTTTTTCTTCTTCTTTTTTATCCTCTTCTTCCTTTTGCTCCGGTTTTTCAGGTTGAGGAAGTATTTTATAATGGATAAAAAGATAAGTTACTTTTGCGGTTAGCTCATCTTCAAAACCCGCATACACTGTAACAGGAAAAAGCAAAAGAATAAAAAAGAACAGTATAATACATAGAATAATAATCAGAGCAGTCATAAAGCCTCCTATTCCACCTGTGCAACGAAAGCCTCTGTTTCATCCTTTTCATCATCATTGGGCTGCTGCTTTTGTGGAAGCGGTGGAAGTTCGCTGAGCGATGAAATATTAAGGCACCGTAAAAAATCGGGTGTAGTTCCGTATAGTAAAGGCCGACCCGGCAATTCTAATCTGCCGCGTTCCTCTATTAGTCCTTTTGAAGTTAAACTGCCTAATACACCCGAGCAGTCAACACCACGTATCTGTTCAATAAATGATTTTGTAACCGGTTGGTTGTATGCCACAATGGCAAGTACCTCCATACCGGCCTGTGAGAGCGGCGTATTGCGACGCATATCAAGAATTTGGCGAACATATCCGGCATATTCCGGGCTGGAACACATCTGATAATTCTCCTCCAGTTTTACAATACGGACTCCTGCGTCCTCCATATTAAATTCATCCATCAAATTTTTAAGGATTTTAGAAGCCGTGGACTTGTCCAATTCCAAAACCTCGGCAATCCGATCAATTGAAACCGGGTCTCCGCTTGAAAACAGGATTGCTTCGACTGCACCCTTTAACTTTTTGATTTCCAATTTTTCACACCGCCGTTAATTAGTTTTATCGTCGCACTTTGGCTGCTTCCCTCAATTCTAACCCGCTTGCCCTTCACCAATTCAAGCACCGCTAAAAAGGTTGCGACCAAATCGGATTTTTCTTGTCCCTGTTCAAATAATACATCATACTTCATCTCGTTCGTTTTCCAAAGCCGGCGAAGGACATAAATAATCCGTGAAGCGACAGATACAATTTTATTGGTAACGATATTGGAAAAAGCTTCGGCAGACGGCGGGATAAAACGCTTGCCGCGCCCCACTGCGTTTTGATAAGCAATTAAAAGCTCCGACGGCATATGGTTACGGCGATAAGTTTGGTCAAGTTCAATTTCAGCCGGTTCACGGACAAAAGTATTAAAATTAAAGTTTTCTGCCATGAGCTGTGAAATGCGCTTGCACTCCTGATATTCCAATAGCTGACCCGTCAATTCACGCTGTAACTCGTCCGCTTCTTCATGTTTTGGCAGCAGATAAACAGTTTTGATGTAAACCAACCGTGCAGCCATCTCCAAAAACTCACTGGAGACATCCATATCCTGCTCTTTCATTACGTTGATCTGCTCCGTATACTGGTTCAAAAGTTCGGAGATCTGAATTTCGCAGATATTTAATTTGTTTTTTGCAATCAAATAAAGCAAAAGGTCAAGAGGCCCCTCAAAAGTTGGAAGATGATAGGATAGTTTTTCCATAATCCCTCACTTTATAACCAAACCGAAGAGCTGATACGGAAGGTCAGCCAACCACCACACACCATTTGCAAAAGCCTGCTGCAAAAAGACAAGCGGTACACTCAGCACTCCGCTAAACAGGACAACAAACAACACCATCATAATAATATTTTGGTTTTTGTAATAACTATAGAGCGCTTTGTCGGACAAAAAAGCACCTATGATCTTAGAGCCGTCAAGTGGCGGCAAAGGAATCAAATTAAACACAGCCAACATGACATTAATAATAATATAATAATAGAAAAATAGTGAAACATAACTTAAAATAGAACCATTCATTGCTAACTGCGCATGGTTTGGAATAAAACCATGCGTTGCTACCCAAATTCCATTGATTACTATCGCACCTACGAACGAAGCAAGCAAATTAGAAACCGGCCCCGCCAAAGCGGTAATCGCCATGTCACGTTTCGGATTTTTAAAATATCTCGTATCAACCGGTACTGGTTTCGCCCAACCAAAACCGAAAAGCAGAAGGAAAAGCGCACCGAACGGATCAAGGCTTGCAATTGGATTTAAAGTAATTCGGCCACTATACTTCGCGGTATTATCACCAAGCTTATATGCAACCCAGCCATGTGCACATTCATGAAGCGGCAGAATACAAAATATAATAAACAGTGTAGCCAATATTTGCGAAAACGCAGAGACCATGTCTAAGGGCTGCCCGCTAAGAATATTACGAATCATATCAATCAGCATATACTATTCTCCTTTTATC
>DAMDEB010000075.1:11829-13739 GCA_032090075.1 Caproiciproducens sp. | reverse complement strand
CCTTTTCCTTTAGGGTACTTTCATTAAGATATTCGGCAAGCCCCCGGTCATTTTCAAAGTGCCGATTCTCCTTGGCGATGGCGGCGAGGATAGCATCCTCATACGTCATGGCCTCCGCGGAAGTGATTTCCTCCGGAGGATCATCCAACCCGCACTCGCCATATTCATGTTGGGGGTAGGTGATGATCTTCAGAGGGAAAAAGATACGCATCATTTCATTTGCCATTTTGTTTTCCTCCAGTCTTTTTAAGCACTGCATCAAGCAATAAAAAAAGAGGCTATGCTTTCTAAAAAAGAAAAACATAGCCTCTCATACTTCTGCTAGATGGCAGCTTTATAAAATTGTTTTGTGCTAATATGAAAACAAAGGCATCAGAATTTTAGGTTCCAATGCCTTTGGATTTTCCTCTGTGAAATTTGTGTTTTTAGGGTGTCATCTTCAAAATACCGAATGTCATCTATAAAACAGGCTAAAAAAAGGGGCCGAAAAATGCACTTTTTCAGCCCGATTTTTGCTCTTTTTTTGCTCCAAAACCACAACATCTTGTGGTCAAACCGTCTTATTTTCCCTTTTGACCACAATACGTCATCATTATTATCACCTCAACGTGCGCCGTACGGGGAAACATGTCTACAGGGGTGATGATCTGCGGTTGATAACCTTTTTGCGCAAAAAGCTTTAAATCGCGGGCAAGGGTGGCCGGGTCACAGGAGATGTAGACAACACGCTGCGGGTTCATTTTTACGACAGTTTCAATTAATTCAGCGTCGCAGCCCTTGCGAGGCGGGTCGAGCACGACCACGTCCGGCTGTTCACCGCGGTATGCGAGCATGGAAGCGGCTTTAGCCGCGTCAGCACAAATGAATTCCGCGTTGGCAATATAGTTTTCTTCCGCGTTCCTTTTTGCGTCCTCCACGGCCTGTTCGACAATCTCAACTCCAATGACCTTGGCAGCGTTCTTCGCCATGGAAAGGCCGATGGTTCCGGTGCCGCAGTAAAGGTCAAGCAGGGTTTCGTTTCCGGTCAGTCCGGCATATTCACCGGCAAGTGAATAAAGACGTTCCGCCTGATCGCGGTTGATCTGGTAAAACGACATTGGTGATATATGAAAGCTCAATCCGCACAGGGTATCTGTGATATAATCGCTGCCCCATGCCGTTCTGCATTTTTTTCCGAGTACCACATTTGTCTTATCGCGGTTCACATTGATAATGACACTCTTTAGTCCGGGTACCTTTTCCTTTAGAATCTCCACCAGTTCTTTTTCAAAATGTACGCCGTTGCCGTTGACAACGACACAAACCATCACCTCTCCGGTCGCACCCGCCTGACGAAGATACAGATGCCTGAGTCTGCCCTTGCCGGTTTCCTCGTCGTAAACATCTTCACCGCTCTGGCGCGCCCACTCCTGAAAAGCACTCATGGCAGCCGTAAAGGCCTCCGGCTGTAAAAGGCACTCATCACAATGAATGATGCGGTGGCTGTGACTTGCAAAAAAGCCCATCCTAATTTCGTCACCCGGCCCGCGTCCGATTGGAATCTGCGCCTTATTGCGGTAGCGGTCTGGGTTTTTCGCACCGACAATCGGCTGAAGAACAATATCGTGGAACCCGCCGATGCGCTCCATTGCGTCCTGTACCCGCTGCTGCTTTGCTTTCAGTTCGGTCTGATAATTGATATGCCGGTAAACGCAACCGCCGCACTGAGCAAACTGCATGCAGTCCTGCGGCACGCGATCTTTGGACGCGGTTAGAATTTTATCGATCCGTCCAAAGGCGAATGTTTTCGCGGTTTTCAATATTTGCACACGCAGCTTGTCCCCCGCGGCCGCAAGCGGAACAAAAACGGCAATATCCCTGTAACGGCCGACTCCGCTGCCTTCGGCAGTATAGCCGGTTATTTCTAAATC
>DAMDEB010000075.1:11182-11819 GCA_032090075.1 Caproiciproducens sp. | reverse complement strand
TTCTTAATATCCATATTTTCCCCCGTAAAATTCGTTGTTGTTTGTTGAATAAGTTTACCATTATTCCTGTATAAATACAATACAAAAGCCTTTTTCAGTCTTCTTATCAATTTGTGCTTGACAAGTCGAATATACCCGAATATAATAAAGCACAAGATATAAAACCGACGAGTAAGAGTAGTAGACAGGCAGAGCGCTTTCAAAGAGAGCTGCAGGCGGTGTGATTGCGGCAGAGCGGGGTTTGTTGAATGGACTTATGAGGGCAAAGCGAAAGAAATGCGAGTAGCTTTTGACGGGATCTCCACCCGTTACCAAGGGAGCATGCATGATGGTGCGTGGAATAAGTGGCGCTTTATTGCGCAATACGGGTGGTACCGCAGGAGCACACGCTCTTGTCCCTAAGTTTTTAGGGGCAGGAGCGTTTTTTTATACCCATTTACAAATTGAGAGGAGAATCATCATGGCAAAAATACCACACAGACTAAACTTAACAGAGGAGCAAATGCCCACGCAATGGTACAATATGCGTGCGGACATGAAGTCCCTACCCGACCCGATGCTGAACCCCGGCACTCTGAAGCCAATTCGCACGGAGGAACTTTACCCGATTTTCTGTGAGGAACTTGCAAAGCAGGAA
>DAMDEB010000075.1:0-11172 GCA_032090075.1 Caproiciproducens sp. | reverse complement strand
TTGATATTCCCGAGCCTATTCTTGATGTTTACAAGGCTTACCGCCCTTCTCCGCTCAGTCGGGCGTATGCGCTTGAAAAATATCTGGGCACACCGGCAAAAATCTATTACAAATTTGAAGGCAACAACACCTCTGGCAGTCATAAACTAAACTCTGCCGTGGCGCAGGCCTACTATGCAAAGCAGCAAGGTCTGACCGGGCTGACAACCGAAACCGGAGCAGGCCAATGGGGTACCGCTTTAGCGGAAGCCTGTGCCTATTTTGATATCAATTTAGACGTATTTATGGTGAAGGCTTCTTTTAATCAAAAGCCTTACCGCAAGGCGGTTATCCAAACCTTTGGTGCGAATGTGGTCGCAAGCCCAAGCGAAACGACACAGGTCGGCCGCGCAATCCTTGCAATTGACCCCGACACAACCGGCAGCCTCGGCTGCGCAATTTCAGAGGCAATCGAAAAATCCACAACCACGCCTAATTGCCGCTACGTTCTTGGATCCGTATTGAATCAGGTTTTGCTGCACCAGTCGATTATCGGTTTGGAATCCAAAAAAGCAATGAATATTCTGGGTGAGTACCCCGACATTATCATTGGCTGCGCCGGCGGCGGTTCAAACCTCGGAGGACTGATTGCCCCGTTCATGCAGGATAAGCTTTTAGGCAAAACCAACCCGTATTTTATCGCTGTTGAACCGGCTTCATGCCCATCGCTTACGCGCGGACGCTATGCCTATGATTTTTGCGACACCGGCAAAGTTACCCCGCTCGCAAAGATGTATACGCTCGGCAGCGGCTTCATTCCGTCTCCGAACCATGCTGGCGGACTGCGTTACCATGGCATGTCCCCGATCATTTCTAAGTTGTACCACGACGGACTTCTCGACGAGGCACGCTCTGCGGAACAAACCAAGGTATTTGACGCCGCTATCCTGTTTGCCAAACTTGAAACGATTCTTCCCGCGCCGGAAAGTGCGCACGCAATCCGCTGTGCAATCGACGAGGCGCTAAAATGCAAGGAAACGGGCGAATCCAAAACCATCCTGTTCGGTTTGACCGGTACCGGTTACTTTGATATGGCCGCATATACCGCGTATTTGGATCATACGATGACTGACTATATTCCCACCGCCGAGGATTTGCAGCCGGGATTCGACTCCCTTCCAAAAATACCGGGCATACAGGAGTAACAAAAATCCTCACAGAGGTATTCTTTCTTATTCTTTAATTGCGAATGACAGGATATACAGAATTTTTCAAATCGCAATATCCGATAATTTACGAAAATCGTTCGTCAATAATTACTAAATTTCACTGACAAAAAACTCTGTTTTATCCAATAAAGAGATTGTTTGCAAATCTTTTGTGATAGGATTGACACTGCTAAACGCGAGTATTATAATAAACTCAAGAAATAAAAAATCAGTTATCTTTTATTTGTTTACAAGCTTGTGGCAAGGATTTGCCACGACCTTTTCAATACAACTCCTCCCCATAAAGTAATAACCGGTGAATGCCGGTTATTACTTTTTTTTGTGCATAAACTGAATTTCCTATTTTTTGTAGAATTAAATTTTGAATACTGTTGATTGCAGCCTTGTGAAAATCAGAATTATAGTTGAAATATTTTCACATTATGGTTTTCCATTATATTTCCTTATTATAATATCATTATGTGATTAAAATGTCGGGAGGTATCGAATAATGGGGAATCCACACGCAAAACGAATTGTTGTATGTTCTTTGCTCCTTGTGATTTTAATTTCGAGTGTAGCGGCTTTATCCGGCCACGCCGAAAATTATCCCGATATCAACAATATCCTCCCGAACTTGTATTTAGATGGAAATCAGCAGTTTTTTCACAGACCCGGAAACGGATATGTTTTAATCAGTACGGATTTCAGCAGCAAAACAAAGGTTGCTCTGCTTGACAACAACGGAGATTTAGACTACAGCTGCGGCAGAAAAGCCATCTCTCTTAATTTTGCATATGAAAAAGCTGCTCTGTATGGGAATTTTCTTTATCTTGCCGGCTGGGCGCCAGACACCGGTAGCTGCGTTGAGATTGAACAAATTGATTTGACTGCCGGCAAATACTTGCAGAATAAGATAGTAAAAGTAGATTGTGATTTTACAAGAAATTTCAGCGTAGATGAAAACGGCATTTCTCTTCTCACCGTTCCGGCCGGGAATCCTATTGACGCCTCAACAATGACTTCGCTGTATGTCTTTGACTCTGAGCACGATGGTACCTGCATTGAACCGCAAGCCGGCACTCCGGTTTCAAGCACGCTCAGTGTCAGCTCAGGCACAAATTCCGGTATTGTTAGCCAGTCTTCCAGCGCTGCCAGTACGGCTTCCGGTATTGTCAGCGAGCCGTCCAGCACAGCCTCCAGCCAGCAGCCGGATGAAACTAAGCCGTCCATCTTCTGTTTTTGCGGACCTGTTACGGTTGCCGGCCTCCAGAAAGAGCTTGATGCAAATGCACTCGGTCAGCAGCTGCGTGTTTTGACGGCTGATCATAAAGAAGTAAAAGACGGAAACATCGGCACCGGTTCAATTGTGGAAACAATTTTAAATGGGCAAACGGAAAGCCGCTATACCGCTGTCATCCCCGGGGACCTGGACGGAACAGGCACTGTAACCGAATACGATTGCCAAATTTTATACAACTACTTTACAAAGCCCTCCGCACTCCGACCTTCTGTACTGAGCGGCCCCTATTTTGAAGCGGCGCTGCTCAGCAATACCAATACCATCGACTCCTCCCGCAGCGAACTGCACCCGGGCGATATACTAAAAATAAAAAAGCTGATAAAATAGGCGTTATCGATTGACCTGACTGAAAAATAAAAATATAATGAAAGGGTACAAATTGAAAAACGAAGGAGCTTCTTTTATATCATGATGGACAAAATATTGATTAAGAACTTATACGACTTGACTCATACCGCGGCGGCACCGCTTTTGGAAAAACTGAACTATCCATGGGAGGCACTTTCAAAAATCAGCGATTTCATTGTAAAATTAGGGGAAACTCTTTCCCCCGATGAATACGACAAGCGCGGCGACAACGTGTGGATTGCAAAATCCGCGACGGTGTTTGACTCTGCTTATATCAACGGCCCCGCGATTATCGGCCCGAACACCGAAGTCAGGCATTGCGCGTTCATACGCGGCAGTGCATTGGTAGGTGCAGGCTGCGTTGTGGGTAACTCCGTCGAATTAAAAAACGTGATTCTATTCGACAATGTTCAGGTACCGCACTACAATTACGTGGGCGATTCCATTTTGGGCTTCAAGTCGCACATGGGAGCGGGTTCCATTACGTCAAATGTCAAATCAGATAAAACGCTTGTTACCGTTCACGCGGCGGACGAGCATATCGAAACCGGACTGAAAAAATTCGGTGCGATGCTGGGCGACCGTGTTGAAGTGGGATGCAACTCTGTTTTGAACCCCGGTACAATCATTGGAAAAGACTGCAATGTTTACCCCCTGTCCATGGTGCGCGGTTTTGTTCCCGCCCGCAGTATTTATAAGCATTATGGAGAAATCGTAAACAAAATATAGCTCCATTAATTTTAACCTCTTACATTTTTCACCTTGACTCTCCATATGATTACATATATCATAGTAAGAATGTTTGAGGTGATAACATGAATAAACAAAAGAGGATTGCGGCAATCCACGATATCTCCGGGTTTGGGAAATGCTCGCTTACCGTTGCTCTGCCCATCCTGTCCGCCGCCGGAATTGAAGTCTGCGCGATACCGACCGCTGTGCTTTCTTCCCATACCGGCGGTCTTCCAAACTATACTTATCGCGATTTAACCGCCGACATACCCGGCTTTGTAAATCAGTGGAAGGAACTTGATTTACAGTTTGATGCGCTTTACAGTGGTTATTTGGGTTCCTATGAGCAGATTGCGATCGTTTCGGATTTGTTAGATACCTTTAAGACGGAAGATAATTTCATCATGGTTGACCCCGTGATGGGTGACGACGGCATACTTTATAAAACGGTCACTTCTGAAATGGCAGAAGGCATGGTTCAACTTTGCCGCAAAGCCGACCTGATTGTACCAAATTTTACCGAAGCCGCGTTTCTGTTGGGTGAAAAATTCCGCGAGGGCCCTTACACCCGGGAATATGTCGAGGATTTGCTGCGGCGGTTAAGCGCACTCGGACCAAAGCAAGTTGTCATCACCGGGGTCTGGTTCAGTGCGGATTTGTTTGGAGCTGTGGGATACAGCCGTGAAACGGAAAATGTAAGCTATGCGTTTTCTCAAAAAATCAAAGGCAGATACCATGGTACGGGCGATATTTTTGCAAGCTCGCTTTTATCCGGCATCCTAAACGAAATGGGATTGGACAATGCGATACAGCTTGCGGCTGATTTCACCGCGGGATGCATTCGCCGTACAAGTGAAGCGAAAACAGACGCTCGCTTTGGTGTTAACTTTGAGGCAGGGCTTACTCGATTTATGCGACAACTCGGTATCACAGAAGAATAACGGTATTGCGGAGAGAACGACTTTGTTCTCTCCGTTTACTTTATTTTCAAATACTTGTATAATATACTATATAAATAAAAAGCAATTACGAATATGAACTGTCCTTCAGCACATACTCCCCACTGCACTGAAATCATTTAACCCATAATTACATGAATACGGAAAGGAGGGCCTTTCTTTGGCGCTTAATAATACTGTTGTAAAAAATATTATTTATTTAGTGCTCTTTATTTTTAGAATCATCGTACCGTTCATCTCGCTTGCTGTCGTTATAAAATGTTTTTCATCTCTCAAACGCGGACGCAGGAGGGAAGACCCTGTCGTAATTTTGGAGAACATGGTTACCCATGAGGTTCTCCCCGTCCTGTACTGGGAAAACTCACTCGGCCGAAGCAAAAGTTGTGATATCGTTTTACACGACGCCACCGCGAGCCGCGACCATGCTGTCCTGATGCGCCGTGAAAGCGGCTGGATTGTCACTGATACCGGTTCAAAATCCGGCACCTTCGTCAACGGCACAAAAGTGCAAGGACAAACACAGGTTTTCCCCGGCGACACAATGGCCATGGGTTCAACCGCACTGATACTAAAACGCACCAGTGATACCAATCAAATCAAATTAAAAAATAGTGTTTCCCGTCAAGCAGCTTCCCCGTTCGGACTGCTGTTCTCCGTCACTTTTATTCAGCTTTTGCTGTGCATCCAGGCTTGTTTTTCGGGTGGCAAATTCAGTTACATGCCAACAATTCCATTTGCCGCCCTGTTCGTAATGGAATGGGGGCTGTATCTCTATTCCATGAAAGGTCTTGGCCGCGTTAGCTTTGAGTTGGAAACGATCGGCTTTTTACTGAGTGGAATCGGGATTTTGCTGATTTCGGGCATGGATGTGAAAAGCACCTATGTCCAGTTGGGCGCGGTCGCGGCAGGCATCATTTTATTCTCTATAATGATATGGTTTCTCAGCGATTTGGATCGGGTCATGCGCTGGCGGCTGGCTATCGGAATCTTAGCGGTTCTTCTTTTTACCGCCAATCTTTTGCTTGCACGCGAACGCAATGGCGCGCGGAACTGGATTAATCTGGGGCCGCTCAGCATACAGCCATCTGAATTTATTAAAATCGCATTTATTTTTGTCGGTGCCTCTACCTTGGACAGGCTGCAAACCGCCAAGAATTTAACCGGGTTTATCGGTTTTTCAGCAGTGTGCATGGGCTCGCTGTTTTTAATGCGCGATTTCGGCACAGCCTGTGTGTTTTTTGTTACCATTTTGATTATTGCCTTTATGCGCTCCGGCAGCGTTCGCACCATCGCGTTGGTTTGTTCTGTTGCTGTGTTTGGCGCGTTCTTAATTCTGCAATTCAAACCTTATGTTGCACAGCGTTTCGCAGCGTGGCGGCATGTCTGGGAATTTGCGAATCAATCCGGCGGCTACCAGCAAACGCGTGTGTTAAGCTACTCTGCGAGCGGCGGCCTGTTTGGCCTTGGGTTGGGAAACGGCTGGTTGAAAAATGTTTTTGCTTCAAACAGCGACCTTGTTTTTGGGATGTTGTGTGAGGAATTAGGGCTGCTTTTGGCACTGGTCGTCGTATTTTCCCTTGCAATGCTGATGTTTTATGCGCGTTCCGACGTAACCCGCAGCCGTTCTACCTTCTATTCCATTTCCGCATGTGCCGCAGCCGGAATGATGCTGTTCCAGACTTGCCTGAACGTGTTCGGCGCGACCGATGTATTGCCGATGACCGGTGTCACCCTGCCCTTTGTGAGCCTTGGCGGTTCAAGTATGGTTGCGGTATGGGGTTTGCTCGCATTTATTAAGGCGAGCGACGAACGCACCTACGCGGCAAGGAGGAAAAGCAAATGAAAACAATGGGAGCACGCTCTTTTATCCTCTACATTTTTGGTCTTGGCTTTTTGGTCGGACTCTGTGTGTTTTTGTACGGAATCGTCATGGATGGCGGAAATTGGGCAATGCAGCCGTTCAACAAGCATTTGACCAGCGGAAGTCAGTTGTCCAACGGCGGTGAAATACTGGATCGTAATAATGTTATACTCGCCAAAAGTGAGAACGGGAAACGTGTTTACAACGCGGATGAAACCACTCGCCGTGCAATGCTTCATGCCGTCGGTGACACCAAAGGATATATTTCAACCGGAATCCAGTACAACTACCGTTCTGAATTATCGGGATATAATTTGATTACCGGACTTGCATCTCCAACAGGAAAAAGCGGAGGGAGCAATATCAAGTTAACGCTTGACAGCTCTTTAAGTAAGCTTGCCCTGCAGCAATTGGACAGCCGCAATGGTGCGGTTGCTATTTACAACTACAAAACCGGCGAAATGCTCTGCATGGTAAGTTCGCCTGACTTTGACCCTTCCAACCCGCCGAAGGATCTTGATACCGACAAAACCGGAAAGTACGAAGGTGTCTACCTGAACAAGGTTCTTTCCTCAACTTTCACGCCCGGTTCAATTTTCAAGTTAATAACCTCGGCCGCCGCAATCGAAGCAATCCCCGATTTGGACAGCCGCACATGGGACTGCAACGGCAGCATCACGATTGATGGAAATAAAATTACCGATGTGACCGCTTATGGAAAATTGAATTTCAAAAATGCACTGGCGAAATCTTCCAATGTGGCATTTTCGCAAATAGCGATTGAATTGGGCACTCAAAAAATGACCGCAGCAGCAAATGCGATGGGTTTTAACAGAAGCTTCGACCTGGACGGAATCACAACAAGTAAAAGCGTTTATAAGGTGGACGGCGCAAAAGCCAACGAGTTAGGCTGGTCGGGCGTGGGACAATACACCGACTTGACGAATCCGTACCATATGATGCTAATGATGGGTGCGATCGCAAACGGCGGCACACCGGTGAAGCCCTACCTGATTGACCGGATTACAACGCAGTTCGGTTTGACAACAAAAAGCGGCCGCACCCAGACTGACGGGCAGTTTTTGAGCACAGCTACAGCAGACAGACTAAAAGCATATATGCGCTACAACGTTGCAAGCTATTACGGCGACAAGATGTTCCCGGGGCTTGCCGTGTGTGCAAAGACCGGTACGGCGGAAATTGGGGGCGGTAAAAATCCAAACGGCTGGATGGTCGGATTTTCATCCGACACACGCACTCCATTGGCGTTTGCAGTGATTGTGGAAAATGCCAGAACCGGTATGAGCTCCGCCGGGCAAATTGCATCGACGTTGATGATCTCCGCTGCAAAAACCATTAAGTAATGAAAAAAAAGCTTTCCGGAATTTCCGGAAAGCTTTTTTTATTTCTCTGCAGTCTGAACCGTTTCAATGGTATGCTCATACAATTTATGCATTCTGTCCATATGGTAATTGTAGACTGTTAAAAGCTCGGCGCTCAATTCGGAGGTATTCTCGGTCAACTCCATCACTTCCACCGCTTTCAGCTCGTCCAGAACCATTTGGTATGTAGATATTTTGCAGGATATTTTGAATACTTCATCGTCATTCCAACGTAAAAATTTGGTTTGAGAGATATACATATTGACATTGTAGCGCAGCTTAGCAATAAGGGCTTCAACCGCACGGGCGTCAATCTGTGTTTTGCTGCTGGCATTCTCAAAGGATTCTTCAATCTGGCTGCAAAGCTGAGCGCAGGATTTTTTGATTTCCCCAGCGTAATTGGGCGGCATAACCACCAAATTGACGATAAGTGCAATAACAATGCCAATGGCACTGTCCATCACACAGGCAAGCGCGTAGCTCCAGGAAACGACATGAACTACAGCCGCCGGATTGAACATCATAGCGGCAAACACAAAACTGGACAGTGTTGCGGCTCCGTTGAGCTTAAAGAAGTGACACAGGTACAATGTAATCATGATTCCCACTCCGCAAAGTCCCGCATTAGCAGGTGAAAGAAATGCGAAGCCGCATCCGATTGCCACACCGATTACCACGGCAATCAATTTGTATTTTCCAGATTTGACCGATGCATCGATGGATTTGCCCATCGACATTACGGTAGCAACAACCGCAAAGAGCGGTTGATCCAACTTGAACAAAAACGAAACCGCCACACATATCGTTACAGCGATCCCTGTTTTGATAACTCTAAAACCAAGCCTATGGTCGGTTTTTAAAAGATTAGAAAGCCATTTCATTGATCACCTCATGCTGCAAGCAACAATTTCATAAATCTGTTTTGGACTTTCAACAATATAGGTTGCATTGTTCTCTTTTAATTCATGCTCATCACGAAATCCCCAAAGAACACCCGCCGTATCCATTCCCGCGGCTGCTCCGGTTTTCATATCCGTATTCGTGTCGCCAATGTACAGGCAGTCTTTTGGTTCAACCCCAAGCTCCTCAGCAATTAAAAGGGCGCCCTCTGGTGATGGCTTGCGCGCGACCTGCGCCCGCTGACCGTAGCAAAGGTCGAAAGTCCCGTCTTCAAACAGCGCATCAACGATTGCGGCAGTACAGTTGTGCGGCTTATTGGAAAGCACCGCTAACTTTATCCCCGCCGTTTTCAACGCATTTACTGTTTCATGCATACCATTGTAATTTGTAACAATATAAGTCGGATCACTCTCGTATAAATCGTCGTAGATTTCCCTGAGCCTTTCGACGTCATCCTCCGTATAGTTGCCTGCCCCGCAAACGGTGTCAAGCATCGCGTGCATCAGCCTGTCCGCGCCATTGCCAACCAAGTAGCGGTATTTTTCATTCTCAATGCACTCGTATCCACACTTTTTCAGCGCGGAATTCGCAAAATATGCAAACGAATCAAGCGTGTTGGCTAACGTACCGTCCAAATCAAAAATACATGCTTTATACAAACAATCACCCTATCAATAAAATAGATAAAAATACATATATATGCTATTTTAATCATTTTGCCGATGTTTTGCAAGTGTTTTTTGTTTGGCGATACTTTTCGGCTTCACGCTTAAATTTGTATCATATAATAAAAAAGGGGGCTACAACAAAGGCGGGCAGTTTCACGCCTCATGAAGTGATGTGGTATCAAAACATCACTTGTCAAGGACATGCACTATCCGGATTTTGTTGTAGCCTCCTATGCGCTATGTATTAGTTTTGCATAGATAGCTTAGCTGCCCGCTCTTTTTTAACTACGGGACAAATATTATATATCATTCCGTCTTTTGCCACCATGGAAATCGGAATTTTAGGCAAAAGCTTATGAATCGTCTCAATAAATCCGTTAACCGGTGCCTCCGCCATTCCTGTTACAAGATGGGTCGCACCAATCTGTTTTACAAAACCGACAGCCATTAATGCCGCGTCATCGTTAAAAAATACGGTCATTTCCGCTTTCGCGTCGCGCAGATATTCGAGCTCTTCACAGCTCGTTTCAAAACCTGCGGAAGTTGGCTGCACACAAAGTACCTGTAAAGGTGTGGATGACTCTTCTGCAATCTTTTTGCCTGCCCGAATCAACCTGTCGCAGTCACGCTGGCCGGTAACACAAACAAGGGTCGTTGCCTTGCTTCTCAAATCTCTGCCTCCTTTCTAAGATAATTGATTCCTAACCTCCCTAAGTATAATGGATTTCAGACTGCTTATGGTAACAGATAATGTATAAATTATTAACAAATTGTTAAATAAAAATCGACATTTTATTGTGTGATATTTGATTTTTATGCTTTTTTATCATTTAAATCCATAAAAAAACCGCAGAACAGATTTGTCCTGCGGTAATCATTCGCCCCTAATCGATTTTTTAATTCGGGGGCCTGTTCATTTAATAATGGAAAGCGGATCAATAAATTTGCCATTCTTTTTCATTGCAAGGTGCAGGTGCGGGGCGTCTGTGCTTTCAAATGCAGTGGTACCAATCGTACCAATCTTCTGGCCCTGTTTCACAGCAGCTCCTTTTTTAACGCTCATTTCTTTTAGACCGCAGTAATATGTTTCCACATTACCGTGCATAATAATAATTGTGTTTCCGTTGAGGTCGTCCGTGTACACATTTTTAACTGTGCCGTCCGCAGCAGCCTTTACGGTATCACCAAGCTTCGCGCTGAAGTCAACGCCGGTATGCACACGCCAGTCCTTCATCGTTTTAGAATAAACCGGGTTTTCGCCACTGTATTTTTGTAATACGTCCTTACCCACCGGATAAGTGAAAGTCAGGACACTGGCGGCTGTTTGCTTTGCAGGCACTGAAGACGGTGCTGTTGATGGGGCTTTCGACGGTGCTTTTGACGGAGCCTGTGATGGTTCCGCTTTTGACGGTGCTGCCACAGAAGATTCCGAGTCGGTTCCAAATACTTTAATTCCGCTGACTGTTTCATTCGTATGCTGCGCTACCGCGCTGCTGGTCGTTCCTTCATTGGGCGAAGCGTAGTTAACCACACTGTCATACGTAGTCCACGCAGCCACACCGACTGCAATTAAGCACACGCCAAGCGCAATATAAAATCCTCTGGAGTTATTCTTTCTTGATTTATTATTTAGCAGATGTAAATTACTCATTCGTGCCACCTCCGAATATATTTTGACCATAAAACTAACGTTATATTCGGCAAACACGAATTTATCATAAAAAATTATAAAAAGAAAAGGGGCCCAATCCAAAATGATTAGGCCCTTTTCATTAGCTTGAGGGGTATATTGAGGAGGGTAGAACATGTAACAAGTAATGGTGCGGCTCCAT
>DAMDEB010000074.1:9531-13774 GCA_032090075.1 Caproiciproducens sp. | reverse complement strand
AAAATGAGTTTTTTTGAATTTTTATATTGATTTTTAAAGCAAATTACGTTATAATAATCGAGCACTCAAAAGATATGGACGTTTAGCTCAGCTGGTAGAGCATTCGCTTGACGTGCGAAAGGTCATAGATTCGAGTTCTATAACGTCCACCACAAAAAGCCGCATGGATACTGGATTTTTCCAGAGTCCATGCGGCCTTTCTTTTTTGGTACGACACTTAGTACGACAAAATTTGAAATAAACCTATGTGGATTTATTTCAGTTTAGAATATGAAAAGGCGCTGCTCCCTGAAAGGAAAGCTGCGCCTTTTCGTATCTTCTTCTAATACCATCCAAGTTTTTCTCTGGCTATCTCAGGGTCGTAATGTGCATAGCGTGTGTCCAACATACCAGAACCGCACCAACCAAAAATATGGTTAATGTAAAACGCTTCAATTCCTTTATTCTTTAACAAAGTTGCCAATGTGTGCCGCAGTTCATGAGGGTTTAAAATAGGTATATCCGGATTTGCAGCGTGCATATCCGTCATAAACACCTCATACACCCGATGATACCAGTTACTTGGATTCCAAACCTTTCCTTTTGGGGAATGAAACAAGAATTCCGGCGTAACCGTAATACTTTGTTTATTTTCCCCCTGAAACGCTACCACCCGTGGCTTGTGTTTCAAAGCTTCATACAGTTCTGTATCAATCGGGATAATCCGTTTCCTATATTTGTTTTTTAGTCCATTGCTTTCAGTTTCCATGTGATTAGTTTCTGTGCTCTTTTGTTCCACAGTGCCCCGAACAATATTTAATGTTTTGCTATCATTGAGATTTTCAGGACTTAGTCCGAGTAATTCACTCCTACTTATCCCGGTTTTCATTAAAATCATAATGTTAAGACCGAGCGGATGATTTTTTGTATAATCAAGAATACGGTCATACTGTTCCTGTGTGTATACCCGTTTTTTGACACTCGGTTTGCTATTCGGAATGCTGAATTTTCCTTGTGTAGGATTTCGGTTAATTAGATAATCATTGACGGCCATTTCAAAAATGCCAACCAGACATGCCCGCATTTTCTTAATGCTTTCTTCTGTATGCGTTTTCCCTTTTTTATTAAAAAAGATCTGAATATCTGTGTGCGTGATTTTAGCGATATTTTGTTCTCCAAATTCCGGAATTAAATGTTTTTCCACTGGGATTTCGTAGGTACCCTGATAAGTGTTATCTTTTACGTGTCCTTTCTTATACTCTTGCAGCCATTTCCGAGCAATTGCACAGAATTTGATTTTGGACTCTGTTACACTTTCACCTATTGCCTTTTTGACAGCTTGCTCTTCAATATACTTCAGCGCTTTTTCTTTTGCTGCTTTGAGGCTTTTCTTGCTGTAAAACGATTTACGAATTGATTTGCCCAATTCATCATGCCCAACAGTAACTTTATACTCATATAGGCCAGTGCGACCTTGCTTTGTCTTAACGACGGTCTCTTTCCTTGGGCGTCCGGCTTTATTTTTAATTGCATCCATATCAGGCCGCCTCTTTTCTGATCGATTGATAAGGGTTAGCCTGGCTTTGCCATAGATAAAATGGAAGAGTTTCTATTTTGTAAGCGAAATTTTCTTTTCCTGATTGCTTCCAATAAACTGATCCAGGAATCTTCCCCAGAATAATCGCCCTACGAAGTCCCTCGTCTGAAATTTTCAGAAATTTTGCACATTCCAATAAAGGAATTGTTTCGGGATACTTGTCAACAAGTTCATTGAGCTGAGATATTCTAGTTTGGATTGATTTTGGCATCAAAAAAATGACATTCTCTGTTTCATGCATCCGTTCTGCTGCCGCGCATTCGTTATTTGTCATTTGAAATTTGCTCCTTCAATCTATTATTAGTGGTGCGTAAACAGTTAACCACTAATAATAGTATATACCGTTTTTTGCAGATGTCAACTACTTATAGATAAAAGTTTACAAAACACTTTTTGTGGATTATAATAGAGAAAACAAAATAAGGGGAATTTACAATGGAATACAAAGATGTTATCAAATCGCTCCGTTTAGAACATGGTCTGACGCAAAGCCAAGTTGCAGAAATGCTGAAAGTTTCAAAGCAAAGTTATTCCACCTATGAGAACGGAAGAGAAATGAGTTATGAAAATCTTAAAATCCTATCAGATTATTATCAGGTATCCATTGATTATCTAATTGGGCAAGAAGATTACCGCAGTGACGCCTACGCTAATTTGGGAAATAAACTAAAGCTATCCGATCAGGCGATAGCTTCTATTCGAGTCTGTATGGAAAAAGATCAGCTTTTGAATGAATTTATATCTAGTGATAAATTTCCAGAATTAATGACTCATATCACCGATTACACTTTGTTTAATCCCAAAATGGCAATGGACATAATGTATGGTGTGGATTATGATGAATCACCTTTACTATATCTGGAAACCAATCATCTTGAAAAATCTATTACGTTATTAAATAAAATTATGAATGATATGAGATCTTCTTATGATAACCAGAAGCGAATTAAGGAATATACTGACTGGTTTTGTAAATCACTTCGTGAGCATTTAGATCATCTACATGAATAAATTGTAAATTGCTAGGCTCAATAAGGAATCAAAAGAGTTATGCAGATGTGGAACTGGCAGCTTTTTGATAACCGAGAATAATTTATTCTAAAATTTGACTTCATCTTATTATTGTAATATACTATATATAGTGTAATATATTTTGAATATTGAGAATTATATGCTATATACACGATTTGTGGAAAGCGGTGAATTCAATGTGCTACGCGAAACCGTCGGCTGGCTCTTCAAATAAAAAACATACATTTCACGTGAATACTATTTTTCACGCACTGAACACGAATCACGATAATATTAAGAATGAGTATATAACCCGGGCTGCATTTGATGGCAGAAGATTACCACGCAGACTTGCAGATGAGATCTGTAAAAGCAAAATGTCAAATAAGCACTGCAATGGTTTGTACAATTATGTTTGGCTCCTTTGCAACGCGCATACCAACATAAATCCTAATGATGCTGCAAAGCAAAATTATACCAATGCGTACCTTGAAACTTCACTGGACTCATTAATGAACGCTTTTGAGGCGCGTAATAAATCAATCTGTTTCGAAATGTTGGATCAGCTGAAAGAAATGAATTTGATTGACTATGAATATGACAAGAAAATTAAGACTGTTACTGCATTTGTTTTGACAAGAGAAACCGATAGAACATTAAGTTCAAAAAAGTACGGTTTTGAGACCTCAGCAATAAAAAAGCATCTGGGGTTTATTCAGGTTTCATTGTTAAATGTTGATCAGGCATTTGCTTGTGCTGAACACTACTCTGTCCGGGACGCGCTGGTTTTTCTGTGGCTTCATGCGATTTATGATGATTATCAATATCCGGCCAGTGCGAAAGCGGCAGTTGTCGCTTTTAACAGCTATCCCACATATTTTACGCTGAAACTAAATAATCAATGGCTGTCAAGTTACTGGAAGTGTTCCCGAGCGCAAGTCTATAATATTATCCATAAGCTTCAGGATGCGGGGTTCCTTACCATATGCACTAAGAACGGGAAATGTCTCGTTATCTCCGTCAATCATTACTCCGAATGGCTATGGAAGAAACCTTCACAAACATTTACGGACGATGACGTGGAAGTATTGATTTTGAACCGTGACCCAAGTCCCGAAATCCGAGCCCAACAAAAGGAAGTAAATCATTTGGCGGCAGTTGCCAAGAATTATGACGAAGATGGAATATTACGCTGCGATTCGGCACTTTGTGCAGAATTGATTAAATCCATCAAGCGTTTATTGGAACTTCAGTGTAGGTATCATAATGAGAGCGAGTACCTTAATGATATTTGGAAGCTAAAACAGAAAATGGAATATAATGTAAAAAACTGTCCACAAAATGAGCGGTTTTGGGTAAAGTTAAATATTGTATTTTATCAGGCCTATGCCGGAGAATCAACAATTTATTTAGCTGCATAATCTCTTTCTTTTAGTTTATATATAAACTAACTTTAAATATATTATATATATAATTGAGTATAGTTAATTAAATTAATATTTTGTACAACGGCAGTTTTTGTCGCTAATCGGTCTATGTAATAAGTAAATGTATTTTTTGTTTTTTGGACTGGAAAAGTAATTGTTTGAAGCTGCTCATAAAAAGAAACCTACTGCTCATACTTTCACCTTACTGGAATTGGGCAGAACAGGTGTT
>DAMDEB010000074.1:5333-9521 GCA_032090075.1 Caproiciproducens sp. | reverse complement strand
ACAGCGCGTAGTTAAAAACAAAGACTCAGAATTTTATAAAGAAATAATATGTTCCGTACTTTGTATGATTGTGTTTGGAAATGAAGGCGGTTAATCCGCTTTATGTGTCAGATGAATATGTCAACTGTTCTTCATCCGAAAAAGTAGGCCATGGGAATCCCTGTCAGAGGGATTCCTTCCAGTCCAAATAAAATATAACGGTGTTATGCCCTAACATTAATTTCGTCCATGAACACATGCCAGAGTTTTAGTTAAGAACCGGCTTTAAATTCGCATTGCGTTGCAGGAATCCATCGAAACGGGGTAAAGAAAAATCAATCTTCCCAGACTGAGAGGAATAGATCAAGCCTTTATCGGTTAGTTGTGCGCGAAGCGGATATATTCTCTGTACTTCGGTATGCATGTGCGCGGCGACCCGTGAAATTGTGCAAGGTAGCCCCCCACAATCCAGCATGGCATACATGAAAAGCTTTTGTCTGTTAGTTGCCTTATCAAATCTAACTTTAAAGAATCCGGAATCCAACGCGGCTTCAAAATCCGGAATAGCTGATCGAACAGATTTTATTCCAATCGTATCATTCTCAATGTATTTCCAAGCTTGCGAAGCAAACTCCTGAATGAAATAAGGATAATTCCCGGTGATTTCAAGAATCTTTTCTAACGCTCCATCCGAAAAGGATACGCCTTCATTTTGGGCTGGTTCCATCAGAGCAAGCTTTGCATCAGCATCCGACAAAGGATTAATCTCCCGAAAAATAAATAAACTTTCAGAATAGGGGCAAATCCGCCCCAATATGCTTTTAATCTGTGGCAGGCCCGTCCCAATCAACATAAATGGCAAGCACATTTGTTTAACTTGAAAAAGGGCCGTAAGCAGTGCTCCCAGTTCGTCTGTTTTTAGGTGCTGAATCTCATCAATAAATAGGCAAATACTACTGCCTGTATCTCTGGCTAGGGTTCCCATTGCAATAAACAGTTCGGATAAGTCATTTTCAAAATCTGATGTTTCATTCTTTGGATTCATCTTCACGGACAATAAGTTATTGCTGCTTGCGCCATAGGCGGATTGAAAAGCCTTCAGAGCAACTAATGCTTTGGCAGCGAATCCCTGATCTTCTACAATCGGGCTCATGCGAACAATAAACTTCTGAGCACAAAGTGATATCTGATTCTTGAAGCCGCCATTTTCAGACGGTTCTATAGATTCAGATAATACTCCATTTTGTTCAGCAAGATCTCTTATATAATTCAGCAATACGGTTTTTCCAACGCCGCAAAGCCCATAAAAGATCACGGATTTATACGAGCAATTTTGCCGCAGTCCCATGAAGTAATTTTTTTCTTCATTTATCAAAGCTTCACGCCCGGCAAAACAAGTCGGAAACATCCCTGAATAAGGGGTGTATGGATTTAATCTCATAAAATCACTTCTTCATCGGTTTTATGAACTTACTATATTATTTTATTATCGAAACGTCAATTATTTTAGAAGACGAATCAGGTTATGTGTATTCGGAATATTTTTGGAAAACCAATCTAACTTCGCAACGACAGACTTTACGCTTCCGTTATCATATTATACCAAAATCGCCAAGTTATTTTATGCAGATTTATTCGCACCATCAAATCTCAAATCCGGTTTAATTACATCGACAGTAAATTCATTGTTAGGTACTGATACAGTAAAGCAGAAGTACAAACCTATGTTAGGATGGTAATTATGTTGAGTGATATACTTATAATGCTACTTGTTTTTTTACTATCGTTTTTTTTACTTCGAGGTCTATTTTGGAATATTATTATTTTTCAATTAAATAATAAAGCTAGGAAAAAAGCGAGAGAAGGCCAATCATTTAAAGAGTGGCTATTTTATCTCCGTTATAGAACCGAGATTCCAAAGTTTTTAATCCTCACTTATCTGGCATTTTTACTTGTAAATTTATTTGTCCTATCGTCTGCTATATTGTTCTTTTACTTAAATTTTATTGATTATATATCAATAGGTTTTAAAGCATTAGTAATTATCGATTTTGGACTAATAATAATTTTGGATGTCTGTTTCTATGGGAGACGTAAAAATGGTCAAACTTATTATAAGGTTGAAAGGTGGGTAAAAAAGAGAAAGAAAAAATAGTTCTACCAGAGCTAATATATTAACAAATAAACTCAATGTCCCTAATCGATTTTTGGCGTGGGGCATGGGTAGATGCCAGAGGTATGGTGAGCAAGCAATAACGTTAGATTGGCATTTGACAAAATACCATCGCGATTATAATATATCTCAATCAATGATAAGCGAATTTTTGTTTAATCGGGTTTTACAAACAGGAAGCTTTGGCTTTGACACGCCACCTACCGAATTATAAGAGAAATGAAATAAGAGTGCTACAAGGGATTTATAAGAAAAGTTTGTAAAATAGGATTTTAAAAACGAGGTCAATATTATGACTTAAATCACTTTAAAACGTTATCATTTTTTTATGGGGTGATTTGGCATGCTTCAACATCTGATTTTTCCCGTGTGGCCTGAGCTTTTCTAAAAAGAATCGCACCACATTAGGAAGTGTGCGCACGATTTTACTCAGCATTGTGAGGATTGCTCAAAACTGAAGAACACACCGTATAAGTGAAGAGGTTCCTGACATTCGGCAGGAACCTCTTCATCCTATTTTCTCCGGAGTGATTATACTTTCATAGAGGATAGTAGGAGCTGCCGAACTACCACACACAAGAATTACGTCGATTGCGATAATTACTATTTTCCTGCATTATCTTTCACCTGCCTCGTCTAAATAACTGATACCGCAGATACGGTTGCGGTTTCACTAGATTCCGGAATAGTGCATGCGAGAACTGCAACTTCGGATGAAACGATGAATGTGGACTGGAAAGGAGTTTCGCTTACTGTTTTCGATTCACCGGATGTGTCTATAGGGTAATGTTTTAGTGGATTTTTAGTCTGATTTTTTGATTTCAACAGATTGGTAGTTGACGTCTTATCCCATTTAACTTATAATATATATACACAACGCATAATGAGTAAAACACTATATATTGTGTTTTTCGTTATGTGAAGCCGTTGAAGAGCGAAAATCCATATAAATGCTCTGAGTTACATACATAACTTTAGGATGGTTATGCCTGTTTGTAACTCAGAGCATTTTTTGTGTGATGATGAGAAATCAAGTCGTATTTGTATTAATAGGAAGGGGCGGTGTTATGAAAAATGTTTCTGCGATGGCAGAAAAGATTCTTCAGTTCGTTTATGCTTTTCAGCTTGTTCCAAAGAAATCTATTCGCAGCTTGGGGTTTAATTATGTGTATTCAGGGGAAATGGTGAACAAATGCATTGAGAGAGGATTTCTGGAAGAGCAGAAGAGCCACGGAGAGACTCTTTTGAGGATCACTGATAAGGGAATAGAATATCTTGAATCTCTGCAAGAATCCCCGTTTTCTGAGCAACTGAAACTTGGTCTGGAAAAACACACTCAAGGTACAAAAGATAGGCTCCGGCAGGTAAAGCTAGTGTGGTCAACTGCAATGCTATATCATCTGGTCCCGGAAATAGCGGATCAATATTTGAAGATGGAAGAAGTGTATTCTCAGAATATTCTCAAATCTACCTCTCTGAAATCCAAAAATCAGACTCCATGTTTAGAGGAATATTCAAAGCGAACTTCTTTTGCCTACAACAGCACGTCCGGTAGAATTAGGCAAAGAATTCAAGAGCGGAGTGAACGCAGCCAAAATGGAAACTGGTACTTCTTGATGAGAGAAATGAGAATGCTCGACGAGAATGGTCTTAAAAAATTATCTATGATTCAAGCACAAGGTATTTTACATCTATCAACCGGCAACTATGCCATCTATAATTCTATGAGTAATCCGATGGCCTTATCCGCCAACAATGAGCAGAAATATATTGACTATGTTTCCCGCCTGCTCCACGACAATGACCTCTCCCTGATGGTGTTCGCCAAAAGCTATAAGGTCGCCCTTGACACAATCCACACACCTAAAGAAAAGCGGTCAGGATTTTTGCTTGGACGCAATCTGTATAAAAATCAGTTTTATATTCCCTTGGTTAGTGGCGGTACGAAGCAGCTCGATATTTATGCCGTGCCGCACTTCCGCGAAGCCGCCCGCGAAGCACTCCTCGACAACGCAGATATTGCGAGAGCGAAAAAT
>DAMDEB010000074.1:0-5323 GCA_032090075.1 Caproiciproducens sp. | reverse complement strand
GAAACTGAAAATAAGATGGCCATCTTTATCGGCTTCGAATGTGAACTGAAAGAGATACAGAAGATTTACGATATTCATGTAACAATTAGAATTCACAGCAAAATCATTGTTTATTGCTTTCCATGGCAATCAAAATTCTATCACGATCTATTTGGGGACCGATGTGAACTCAAAGTTGTTTCATACGAGGAATTCATGAAGTTCCTTTTTTTGCAAAGCAACGCGAGTTTAAGAAATCGGACGACGGGATAGCTGCATAGGGGATTGATGAAAAGTTTTCAGGTTTACGCGAAGCTAATGCAGCACTCTTTTTTATAACTTGTTGTATATTATCACTAAATTATTATATATAATTTAGAAGAACCGTAGAAGATAAAATTATTACATGCTTTCATGCATATATTGGTTGACGCTTTGCAGAATTCGCCCTACATTATTTATGTAAAGTTAAATTTTTTATTGGTTAATTTTAAAGGCAGGGTTCAGTTCAAACTGAATCTTGCCTTTTTATTATAAAAATTATAAGAGGAGTGTTATTATGTTTAACAATTTTTCAAATGATGGTCGCGTATACGGCAGCAAAACATTTTCCAGAAATCGAGAGGTGGTTAATGGTGTAAACAAGAAGATTCCGGCTCGAAGGTTGAGAATGTCGCCAAAAAGTAAATTCGATTTCATATCCCCTTCCTGCTGTTCCATTTCCGACAATGGAAGAAAAGTGCTTCGAATCAAGAGCATATGTCGAAATCCAGGCCAGGGAACGCATAAAGATCATATCCTTGAAAAATCCATTTAGGATCATTTGTCACTTTTACAAACAGGTGGTTAAGCTACAGGATGGCTCAATAAACATTCTGTAGCTAACTCATCCAATAACTTTTCAAACAATTTGAGGAAGAGCTAAATTTCACTTAACATTTGTAAGGCAGAATGCATCCATAAATGTTTACATTTTGGAACGCACATTCTTATATCGATTATGTGTCCAATAATGTGCTGAAACAGGTTTATGAACGTCCAATAAAATATGTATGGATTTATGAACTGGAAGGAGTCTTTAACATCTACTACGGATATCATAGAACGAGTACCGTGGAACAGCATCTTGATCGGGGTATTAATGAGATAACAGAATATTGAAATGCAAACGGAATCCATCTTGAAAAAGTTTATACTGACCAGCTTACAGGGAAGAACTTTGACCGTCCTCGATATACCGTTCTCCGCGATGATATTCTAAGAAACGGTGACTGTCTCATCATCACAGAATTGGATCGTCTTGGTCGCAGCAAGCAGGATACTCTGAAAGAACTACGGCACCTTAGTGAAAAAGATGTGCGTGTAATGATATTAGAGATACCGACAACCCTTCAGGATCTGACGAAGCTGGATAACAGTATGGCTCAGATGATCATGGAGACCATCAATAACATGCTTATTGAGTTGTATGCTACTATGGCCCAGGCGGAAATTGAGAAAAAGGAAAAGCGCCAGCGTGAAGGTATTCAAGCAAAAAAAGTCCGTGGAGAATGGGATGACTATGGGCGGCCGCACATTGGGAAGCCTAATAATTGGAATGATGTAATTGACAGATGGAGAGCCGGCGAGATTACAGCAGTGAAAGCAATAGAACTGACAGGGGTCAAAAAAACTACATTTTATAAGTTGGCGAAACTATCGAAGTAATCTGATATTAAAACAGGGACTGAGTTCTGTAATTAACAGAGCTTAGTCCCTTTAAATTTTCTCTTGATTCTGTGGTGATTGTAGTAGGACTGGTAAGAATTAATATCTCTGTTACCCTGCAAAGGCCAGAGGCAATTCTGGGTTGCATCAGTATTGGTAAAAAGCAACATGGGTTGCAACTCTTTACCTTCTTTTTCGACTGTTTATATTGTATACGGAAAATTATGAGAATATAATGGGGTCATGGATTAATTAGATTATGAAAGATAAACAATATAACGAGTAAAATCTTTCTGAAATTGGAAAAAGTCGTACTGGTGGACAAGTTGCCCTTTTGGGCTTTGATTATCAATGTTTATATTCTTATTGGTGTAGCTTCCGGAATTAGTAAGGCTAGCCTCTCCTAAATAATTCTAAATCACTTTAGAAAAACATAGTATAAGTTAAAACTATGTTTTGAGGTGGTTTAAACGAAAAATGAAGAGCCACAAATTAATAATTTTGAAATGTCACGTGACTATTTTAGGCGGAATCTCAACTTTGATCCATACGAAGAATTAAGAAAAGATAACCCTTACTGTCTTATACATCGTGATTTTATTTCAAAATGGCTAAAAAGCAAATTAAGTTCCAAAGGATTTGACATTGGTGATACTGATCATATAAATACATTTACACATATTCTAGCATCAACTTATTTGTTTTATATTAGTAATGGAAAAATATTTAAACTTGAAAAAGACATTACCGAATTGTTACTTCATACGGACTTATATAATGTAGAGGCATCTCTATTGAAAATACCATTTGATTCTATTTATATTTCTGTTCCGTTAGGTTTAATTCCATATGTTTCTGAAATTGATGGGACATTATTGTATGTTTCCGGCATTTATATACATATAACCGATGAACTAAATGAGCATGTACCGGACTACATAAGTAAAGCCTTCTCTGATAAATCCTGTCTTCTCATGTATACCAATATGGTTTCAAGTGAGTATTCTTCTCTCCCTGACAATCCATTTGAGTATGAATATAGTTTTTTAGGCTTACCATTTGAAAGAGGAAAAGACATTTTTCCGCAATTACGAGACTATTTAGCCGGACTATGTGGTCATAGAAATAATCGCTTTGAAGGATTATTCTCTTTTATAATAAATACAATTTTATAATAAATACAATTTTATATTTAAACTCGGACAAGGCTTTCATTTCTCATATTGAACCAAATTATATTGATACTTCAAGACTTAAAAGTAATAAAAAAATACAAAAAGCGCTAAGAAAAAATGATAGAATTCGTAGAACAGACTACTATGTTGTAGGTCAAGATATATTAATTGACAACAGAACTTTAAAGGATATCCATTCAAAATGCGGTACTGAGAATATACGACACTATAATATGCAATGGCTTGTCCGAGGACATTGGTGCAATCAAGCGTATGGGAAAAATTTTAAAGATCATAAGTTAATTTGGATTCAGCCGTATGTAAAAGGTAATCCAGAGGGCCCTTTGGTATTGAAAAATTATAAAGTAAAATAGGGTAATAAATTATTCAGCATATATGAAATATATAAGAAGCACAGATTCCAACTCCGCAAAAGATCAGTTAAACAGCATCCCCTATCATTATCCACTCGCGCATGGTTTATAAATTTAGAAAGAAGGAATTAAAATGCAGTATTGGCAAATTGGAACTGGGGACGGACAAGTCGATATGGTAGACATTTTTATTAAACTCAAGTTGGCCCTTATTGGTCCAGGACGCGAAGGAGACTATTTTGATAATAAACATGCTTATATGAATATGGGCATTGATGGTCAAATAGTTCAGCGATTCGCTGAGGATGTTCAAATCGGAGATATTTTTGTATTAAAACATATACTCAATTCTCAAAAGAAAACGTGGAAAGTTTTTGCCGTTGGAGAAGTTGTAGGCCCTTACAGGTATGAACCCATATTTGATAAAGTTGATTGCTATGAATGGGACGTACAGCATTGTAGGAGAGTTTTATGGAAAGTTCCCAAAAACGAAACTATATCAGACCATGGTGGAGCACCAATTAGACTTCAGAGAATAGAGCAGGATAATCCATTATCAAAAATAGCTAGTCAAATTTTGAATGGCAAAATTGAAACATTATAGTTGAAATTATTCAATTTTGTAATTTGAAGACTCGCAACCTATTGCGATATGAATCACATTTTAATTAGGGATAAATACTAAATTTTCATACTAGTGTTCTGCTTTGCTCCACTTTTTAAGAATTTGCAAAATATTTTTTTGTTTTCACACAGCCTGACCGGAGATAGGCAACCCCATGTGAGCAAATGATAGACTGGGAGTAGATTACGCTGCTCATCATATAACTTATCCAAAGTGAAATTTTTACACAATATTTTATTCTGTAGATATTATAATAAATCCGCTGAAATGAGTTGATTCATTTCAGTCGGATTTATTGTATATATAAAAGAAAAATTTATTTCTGTATTCGAATGCTTGCCCACCAAGAAAATATAAACTGATAATAAATGCCGTCAAAGAGAAAACTCTTGAAGGGTTTACACAGAGACCAAAAACTTGATCTTTTTCATGGCGCTTTTTATTCTAATGTGCTAAAATAAAAATATTGGAAATTTTTGTGGGTTTATTAGAATATTATTATATTTTTGTGGATAAAAGTTGTGACGGAAAAGAATCTACGTGATATCTTGAACAAAATAGATTTGTAAGTGCTTTCGTTGCTTCGCATTATTATACGCAAAGGTACAAGCGATAATTAGAACAGAATACGGAGAGCGGTATGATTAGAGCAATTTGTAAAGATACCTTTATTTTAGGCAGGAAATCTGCGCTGGCAACCAAGAATGATATGCCTGTGGTAGAGGATCTTCTGGACACGCTGAAAGCGAATGCGGATCTATGTGTCGGTATGGCGGCTAATATGATTGGTGTCAGTAAGCGTATTATTGCGTTCAGTGCAGGGACGATCAACATACCTATGATTAACCCAATTATCGTAAAGTGTGCTGACCCGTATGAAACCGAGGAAGGCTGCCTGTCGCTGAACGGCGTGCGAAAAACCACTCGTTACCAGTCCATTGAAGTGGAGTTCCTCGATCGGAATTTTGACAAGCAGAAGCAAACATTTACTGGATTTCCAGCGCAGATCATCCAGCATGAAGTTGATCACTGCAACGGAATCCTGATCTGAATGCAGACAAATCAATGAAGCGCTTGTCAAGCTAAAGTCCTCAAAGTTCCGAACTGGTTTACCTTGAAAGAAAATGACAGGGTCTATATTCGAGAAAAGGAAATGAATACTAGGCCGCCACATGCAAGACTTCATCCGAGAACGGCTTGCCCCTGCTGTTATCCCAAACGGCGGAAAGCAAACGCCGATGCACGGTCATCCTGTATTTCTTGTATAGCATAATTAATCAAACATAATCCATACGTCTTGGGTAAAGATCAGATAACGCGATTGAAGTGTCATGGCAATAAGCACTATATAATGGCGGAGTCCGCTGGCCACCTCACAAAAGCTCCACTTAATATAACGACTAGGTCAGAAGAAATGTCTTACAATTGTATTTAGCCCTACAAAAATGTGGCAGGGAAAAAAA
>DAMDEB010000073.1:8260-13980 GCA_032090075.1 Caproiciproducens sp. | reverse complement strand
AAGCTGTACTGCGAGATTCAGCATCTTAACTGTGCCGATCAAATCAACGCTGTCTACTACCCGGATCAAAGTAACGAAGGCTATTATTACCTTGAGATAAACAGCGTTGAGGCATCGAAAGAAAACGCAATCATCGAATTAAAAAAGCGATTTGGATTGACGAAGGTTGCCGCATTTGGCGACGACGAAAGCGATATTGCCATGGTTGCCTCGGCTGACTACGGCTATGCGGCCGCCAAAGCAACAGATAGGCTGAAGGAAATAGCGCCGAATATCATTGATGACCGTGATGGAGACGCTGTGGTGAAAATAATAGAAAAACTGTTTCACTCAAAAAAATTGTAAAAATTCTTTCGCCCGTAGTCTTTGGATTATTGCGATCATTCACACCGGGCAAGCTGTGATATGCTTGACAAGCAATATAGGTCGTTTTATACTTTTAACTATTACACGTTTAAAGAGGTGCTTGAGTGGGTACTTATACTACGGCTATATTGTTCACGGATGGTTTATTTTCCACCTTTCCAATGAACGGTCAAATAGAATTGATTCGAAATGAGGAGAACATTTAATGCTATCCTCATTTTTTACTGTCTTTCAAAAAGGTTTAATTCTTTTCATGATGATGGCGGTCGGCTACGTGTGCGGAAAAACCGGCATGGTGACAAAACGGGGTGCGCAGCAAATTACCTCTGTGCTGATTTATGTTGTCGCTCCGTGCTTAACCATATCATCGCTGCAAAGTATTATTAGGGAGGTTAGCTTAGGCAGCCTGCTTATCACAGCAGGACTGTCAGTGCTTGCACTGATGGCATCCATCCTTGTCAGCATGCTGTTTTTTCGCAACAGCATCTATGAGAGAAAAAAAGTTCTCCGATTTGCAATGGCGTACTCCAACAGCGGGTTTATGGGAATTCCTCTTGTTGAAGCAGTTTTGGGTAGTATGGGCGTTGCCTACGCCGCGGTATATAACGCAATATTCAATCTGTTTGTGTGGACACACGGCCTGAAAATCATGAACAGCAAACAACGCATTGACTTAAAATCAATCATCTTGAATCCGGGCTTGATTGGACTCATGATAGGACTTCCTCTTTTTGCATTTTCCTATAAGCTGCCGAACCTTATCGCGTTTCCAATCAGTTCTTTAGCTTCTCTGAACACCCCGCTTGCGATGATTGTGGTGGGTAGCTTTATTTCAAAGGTGAATTTAAAAGAGCTTTTTGTTGATCTCGATCTATACAAAGCCTCCTTTGTCCGGCTGCTGCTGATTCCATTGGTCACATTTGCGCTAATGGTTCCATTTCAATTTGACCACACGCTTGCCACAACTATCCTGCTTTTAAGCTGCGCTCCCACAGCGGCAATGACCGCAATGTTTGCCTCTCAATTTGGCGGCGACGCAAAGCTTGCGTCAAAATCAGTAGCGCTTACAACCCTCTTTTCCATGCTGACAATGCCTTTGTTTTCTATGCTTGCTCAGCATTATCTTTGATCATTCGGCTGAAAACAAGGATGGGCAATCGCTGCCACTGGCTCAGTTTCGTTAAGCTTTTTTGCTTCACTGTGCTAACATAATACAATATGCATAAAAGGCACTTTGTAATTGCATTATTTTTAAAATATCATCCATTGACATTTGTATGTATTCATATTATAATTTGCAATAATTTATAGTCATTTTTTAGAGCGAAAAAACACCATTCTGCAATATCGATTTCTATTTCCTGCATTTTACAGCGGAATCATCTCAGCTTTAACAAAAAAAGAACCTGTTTTTAAATGAAAGGGGTATTTTCATGAAAAGGGTAAAAAGAACATTATCTATTATACTTTGCGCGGCAATGGCAGTCAGTATGCTTGCTTTTGCAGGCTGCTCCCAAAAAAGCACTACCGCGGCTGCGGCAAGCGGAACAGCAAGCACATCAGCCGGTACCAAGAAAGTGTTAAAAGTCGGCATGGAATGCGCATTTGCACCATATAACTGGACTCAGGCGGACAACAGCAATGGCGCAATTCAAATTTCGAACAGCTCCGGTGAATACGCCAACGGGTACGACGTGATGATGGCTAAGAAGATCGCTGACGCAATCGGCTATGACCTTGAAATTGTAAAAACCGAGTGGGATGGCCTTGCACCGGGCGTTGCTTCGGGTAAACTGGACGTTGCCATTGCCGGTATGAGCATTACAAAAGAGCGTTTGGCAACGGTTGATTTTACGGATGTTTACTACAAGGCTTCCATTTATGCGCTTGTAAAATCCGACAGCAAATATGCTTCGGCAAAAAGCGTTGCCGATTTGAAGGGTGCAACCTGTACTTCTCAGCAAAATACGATCTGGTATGATATGTTAAAACAGATTCCGGATGCAAAAATACAGCCGGCCATGAAAAATGTTCCCGCATTGATTGTAGCTTTAACTTCCGGTAAAACTGAAGTATTTGTTACTGACAAGCCGACGGCAATGGGCGCTTCCTATGCGAATAAAAACTTGAAAATGCTTGATTTCACAGCAAGCAGCGATGATTTTAAAGCTTCTGAAGAAGATGTTAATCTGGGCATTGCGGTTTCGAAAAAAGCTCCTGAATTAAAAGCGGCTATCAATAAAGCCCTTTCAGGCATCAGTACTGCTGACCGGGATCAAATCATGCAGGATGCAATTAAGAATCAGCCTTTGGCACAATGATCCGCTGTATTTTAATGAGCAATGTAGGAAGAGAGTGTAGTTTATGAATCTACCCAATGATAGTGATTTTTTCGGGTGGGTATTGTATCTGCTTGACAAATATAAATTAATTTTTCTTCATGGTGCCGGAGTAACGCTTTTGCTGGCGATTGTCGGCACGCTGATTGGCTGTATCATCGGCTTACTGGTTGGCGTTTTGAGGACTCTGCCCCTAAAACCAAACGCAAACCTGCTCGTAAAAATACTGTATAAAATTATGCAGTTTATTTTGGCGGCTTACATAGAGATTTTCCGTGGCACGCCAATGATCGTACAGGCTATGGTGTTGTACTTCGGGTCCAAGCAAATGTTTGGAATCGACATGAGCCCGATGCTAGCCGGATTTGTCGTTGTATCCATCAATACCGGCGCATATATGGCTGAAACCATACGCGGCGGCATTGACTCTATTGACATCGGTCAGACGGAGGCAGCAAAGGCAATCGGCATGTCCCACTGGCAGACCATGGCGAACGTGATTATGCCGCAGACTTTGCGCAACGTTCTCCCGCAAATTGGCAACAACTTAATCATCAATATTAAAGATACCTCTGTATTGAACGTCATTTCGGTCACAGAGCTTTTCTTCTCCGGTAATTCGGCAGCCGGTGCGTATTTCAGATACTTTGAGGTATTCTTTATCGTCAGTATCATTTATTTCATTATGACCTTTACCTGTTCGCGGCTGCTGCGCTGGATCGAGCACAAAATCGACGGTTCCAGCTACTACTCCCTTGTAAAAAGCGATATGATGGCTGACCCGTGCGGACATAATCCTGTAAAGAAGCATGGAGGTGCCAAAACGTGGACGAAGTAAAAACCCCTATTTTGGAAATAAGCCACCTGAGCAAAAGCTTTGGCGACCATCAGGTACTAAAGGATATTGACTTTGAAACGTATCACAGCAATGTTATTTGCATCATTGGCGCTTCCGGCTCGGGGAAATCCACGCTTTTGCGCTGCATCAACATGCTGGAAACCCCGACCTCCGGCCAAATTCTGTTTCACGGAAAGGATATTACCGCGAAGGGTGGCAATATCAACACCTACCGTGCCAAAGTTGGTATGGTGTTCCAGTCTTTCAATCTTTTTCACAATATGAGCGTGCTTAAAAACTGTATGGCCGGAACCATAAAAGTCCTTAAGAAAGATAAGAAAACGGCCGAAGAAATCGCCATGAAATATCTGACCAAAGTGGGCATGGAGGAATACATCAACGCAAAGCCGCACCAGCTTTCCGGCGGGCAGCAGCAGCGCGTGGCAATTGCGCGGGCGCTCGCCATGGAACCGGAAATTCTTCTTTTCGACGAGCCTACAAGCGCACTTGACCCGCAGATGGTCGGTGAAGTACTCGCCGTTATGCGCGATTTGGCGAATGAAGGCATGACCATGGTAATTGTGACCCATGAAATGGCCTTTGCGCGCGATGTTTCCACCCGTGTTGTCTTTATGGCCGACGGCGTGGTCGCCGAGGAAGGCACGCCCGAAGAAATTTTTTCCAATCCCAAAAACGATAATACAAAAGAATTTTTATCGCGCTTTAGAAATCAGTAAAATCAATGAATTGCAAAAGCCCCGCATCGTCTTGATGCGGGGCTTTGTGTATTATTTCAATATATTATACTATTCGTATTAAATGTACAGAAGACCTTACAGCTTAAATTGCGGAATCATATACGACATGAAAATTGCTTTAGTTTTTCTTAACGATACGGCGTACTACCGCAATTTCTTCCTTACTTGGAATAATCAGCTTATAAAACGGTGTCTTGGTAAAGCGGCAGAAAATAATAATGGAGGTTAATCCCTGTGCTGTCAGCGAAATAGATGTTGACACGGCAGCACCGTTAATTCCCATACTTGGAATGAGCACAAAGCTAAGTGCAATGTTAAATACTACACCGATCACGGTAGAAATAATGTTCAGCTCCGGCCTACCATAGGCCGCAATAGAATTGGCAAGCACTTTGGCATAGGTGATAAAAATAGAACCAATGATTAAAATTCGAAGCGGCACAACCGCCTCAATGTATTTGGGAAATACAATCGGAATAAAAATCTGTGCCATCCATGTGAGTAAAAACGCACACAGGAAGGTAATGTAAGTAACGATTTTGCAGGACATCAGTGTGAGCTTAACTTTATCCTCCTGCACCTTCATACCCGCAATTCTGGACATAATAACCATACTGACCGCATTCGGCAAGAGCCAAATTTGTTCCATGAGCGTGGAAGCGAACGAATAGATGCCCAGTGCAGCTACTTTATAGAATCCTTTTACAATAAACCCGGCGGCATATGTATTCACATACGACAGTATGTTGGACACATGGGATTTCAGGCTATATTTTAAAACGGCACCGGCATTCACCGTAATATCGTCTTCGACAGCCACGGTGTATTCTGTTTTGCGGCGCAGCACCCACACGCACATACCGATGACTGCTACCATAATTAAAATGCTGGATAAAATAATAACTAACGGCGTTTTCCAGAAAAAAACGCTGAAAGCAAATAAAGTAGTCAGTATCCGTTGAATCAACGTAATAATATTGTAGGCACTGAACTTATTTTCGCCTCTAAGGATACAGGTGAAAACAGTGGACAGAAACGTAAATACGCCGTATATCACAGCGAGTGTGCTGTACAGAAATGGCGTGTCCGCAAAATAGCTGGTTCTCAGAACAAAAACGCTCGCAAAACCCACAACAACAATTAAAACAATAATCCATGTGCAGATTTTGACAAGCGCTTTCCTAACATTCTTCAGTCCATAGCGAGAAGTGTAATAAACAACCGCAGAGCTGACGCTTAACGAAAGAAAGGTAACCAAAAGGGTACCAACGTATTGCAACTGTGTAATATACCCTTTTGAAGCCGGGTCCAAGACGCCGGTAATCACCAAGGAGGATATAAAACCCATCACTGCGCCGAAGGCGCTCGTACCAAAGGTGCTGAGCGCGTCACGAACAATCGGACTTCTGATTTTTCGGT
>DAMDEB010000073.1:6423-8250 GCA_032090075.1 Caproiciproducens sp. | reverse complement strand
TTTACAGAATTATCCTCTGAGTTTGCCCCCAATATGATTTTTTTCAAGCGCTTTTCGGATTGTGATGAAGATCGGTATGGCAACCACATCAGCAATAATGGCATTGGTGAGGCTCGCACCGCCTTTGATAATCAGAATTTTTTGCACAGCGCCGGCAGCGTTTCCGAGCAGTACGGCCTCAATGTAAGATTTGGTCAGGTATAGCACAGTGTAAGTGAGCGAGCCCAGAACCGCCGCAATGATGAGACGTTTTAGGTTTTTGGCCGTTTTATCCCCGCCGTAGGCAATGAGTCCGCACACAAAGGCCATCAAAAATTTAAACACAAGGGTAAACGGAGCACTGGCAGCCCAAATACCGGTTAGATCGAAAAGGAAGGAACCGATACCGGCCGCCAAACCGCCATAAACCGGCCCTAAAATCAAACCGGAAAGGATACAGAACACGTTGCCGAAGCCAATCATGGTTTTGTCACCAAGAGCCGGAATCGGAATGTTCAAAAAGGTTCCCACAAAAACGAGCGCACCCATTAAGCCGGTGAGCGCGATATTAACCGTTGTATTGCGCTGATTTGAATTGATTTTCATAAAATACCCTCCAATTTAACTGTTCAATGATTATATAACACACTAAAGCGGTCTTTAACATGCAGCCGGTCCAACGCATTGCCTGCCAAGAAGTAAATTACGGCGCTTACTCCCGCTTGAATCAGGTTTGCAGGCAATTCTAAAAGAGGTGAAATAAAATTATGATAGATAACGACTTCGGTCAAGTAATAGCCAACAATACAAATTATGCCGGCAATGATTGCGGCCGCGATATTTCGCTTTGTAATGATCTTTTTGCCCGCTGACGAAAAGCACCACACCATCATTGATTTGATAAGCAGTGTCGGCAGTGCGTAAATTACACTACCCGTCAGTGCATCGGACAGCGCCTCCCCGATTCCCCCGGCCGCAATGGCAAACGGAGCAGGCAGTATACTGGCCACAAGGTAAAGGAATGAATCGCCCAGATGAATATAGCCACCGGTAGCAGGCGTTGGAATATGAAGCACATAAGCGGTGACAAGGAAAATAAGCGCGGCAAAAAGAGCCGTCATAACATAATTTTTCGTAGACTTATACGGATTTGTACTCATTTTTAGCACTCCAAAAAGATTGATTTGCTTTAAAGCTGTGCTATAATATTAGCGTAAAACTGTTTATATTAAAATATACAGTTTATAAAAATTATATCAGTACAGTTACAAGTGGAGGAACCCATGACCTATGATTATTTAACGTTGGATACCCATTCAGGCATCCCACTGTATCAACAGCTCTACCTTGCAATCAAATCGGCAATTGAGGCCGGTCATCTTGCAAAGGGTGAACGGCTGCCGTCCATACGCAAGCTATCGGAAGATTTGAGTCTGAGCTGCACCACTGTGGAGGCTGCATACCAGCAGCTTTGTGTTGAGGGCTACCTCCGCTCCCGCCCTCAGCGCGGCTACTTTGTTCTTGCTGCGCTTCGCAAAGACGCCGGGCAACAGGATTTACTGCCGGTCAGCGCCCCGCAGCCGAGCGAAGCCACCATTCGCTATAATTTTGGCAGTGACTGCGTGGACAGCGAAAATATCGATATTAAAATTTGGCGCAGGCATATTCGTGATGTGCTGAACCGGCAGGATGTTATTGCATCTTATGGCGAGCATCAGGGTGAACAGGCTCTGCGCGAAGCGCTTTCGACTTACAGCTACGGCGTTCGCGGGGTACTTGCCGCGCCGGAGCAAATTGTGATCGGTGCAGGCACACAGCCGCTGCTTTCGGTTTTATGCGGGCTGCTTA
>DAMDEB010000073.1:2881-6413 GCA_032090075.1 Caproiciproducens sp. | reverse complement strand
TAATGGTCACGCAAGCCATGTGGCGATGGAGGAACCGGGATTTTGGCAGGCGGAGCAGGTCTTTTCCGACTGTGGGATTGAGGTTCTGCACCTTCCGGCAGACAGCGAAGGTATCCGTATGGACGCACTGAAAAGCTGCGGCGCAAAGCTCTTGTTTATCAGCCCCTCCAACCGGGTACAGACCGGCGCAAGCCTCCCCATGAGCCGGCGGTTTGAGCTGCTGAACTGGGCGAAGGATACCGGCGCAATCATTATTGAGGACGACTACAACGGCGAACTGCGCTACCGAGCGCGTCCCATCCCCGCAATGCAGGGAATGGATACGGGCGGGAACGTGGTTTACATCGGCTCGTTTTCAAAGTTGCTGCTGCCGTCGGTCAGAATCGGTTATATGGCACTGCCCTCTGCGCTGATGGAGCGCTACCGCGAGCGGGCAAACCGTTACAACCAGACCGCTTCTAAAATCGAGCAGCTTGCCCTGAGCAGATATGTAAAAAGCGGGCAGCTTGAGCGGCAGCTGCGGCGGCTGAGAAAACTGTACGCCCAAAAAAGCACAGCATTAATCAAGGCGCTGACAAACGCGTTCGGCAGCCAAATTGATATCACGCTTCAGGAAACTCCGCTGTGCCTGATACTGACGATAAAAACAAAAAAAACAGCGCAGGAACTGTGCGCTCTGTCGGCGCAAAACGGTGTAAGAATTATGCCGGTACAGGATAGCGGTGCAACGAAAATCATGCTCGGCTTCGCCGGAATTCCGCTCAGAGATATTGATGCGGCGGTTGATTGCCTGAAAGCCGCATGGTTATTCCCGTAATATATTGTTATTTTGCCGTTAAAGTAGTAAAATAAAATTTAAATATTTAGATGTAAAAGGAGATTTAATCAATGAGAGCATTTGAAAGATTTTTAAAATATGTTACCTTTGACACAACTTCGGATGATAATGCAGCCCAAAATACCTGCCCCAGCACAGAAAAGCAAAAGGTGCTGGCACTCTCTTTAGTGGAAGAGATGAAAGCGAACGGCATGAACGACGCACATATGGACAGCAACGGATATGTATACGGCACTCTGCCAGCCAACTGTGATGCACAGGTGCCGGTCATCGGACTGATTTCTCATATGGATACAAGTTCCTCTGCGAGCGGTGCAAATATCAAAACGCAAATCATAAAGAATTATGACGGCGGTGATATTCTGCTTAATAAAGAGTTGGATATTGTGATGAGCCCCGCAAAATTTGAAAGTCTTGCGGATTACAAGGGCAAAGATTTAATCGTTACCGACGGTACAACGCTGCTGGGTGCAGATGACAAGGCAGGCGTGGCGGAAATTTTGACCGCTGTGCAGCGGCTGAATGACGACGGCGTAAAACATGGCAAAGTTGCGGTTGCGTTTACCCCCGACGAGGAAATCGGGCGCGGCGCCGACCGTTTCGACGTCAAGCATTTCGGTGCGGAGTACGCCTACACCGTTGACGGCGGAAAATTAGGTGAAATTGAGTACGAAAACTTTAATGCCGCAGCCGCTATTGTTACCGTCAACGGAGTTAACATCCACCCGGGCGACGCAAAAAATAAGATGAAAAACGCAGTTTTGATGGGGATTGAGTTTAATGAAATGCTCCCCGCCCAAGAAATTCCCGCCTGTACGGAGGGCTATGAGGGTTTTCACCATTTGAGCCATATTGAGGGCGACGAGGAAAAAACCGTTCTGCGCTATATTATCCGCGACCATGATATGAATCAATTCAAAGCGAAAAAAGCGCGCTTTGAGAAAATCGCCGCTTATCTCAATGAAAAATACGGCAAACAAACGATTGAACTGAATCTATTTGATTCCTACTACAATATGAAAGAGCAGATTTTGCCGCATATGTTTATCATTGAAAAAGCGCAAAAGGCAATGAAAGACGCTGGAGTCGAGCCGGAAATTGTGGCGATACGCGGCGGCACGGACGGCGCGCGCCTTTCCTTTATGGGACTGCCCTGCCCCAACCTTTCGACCGGCGGGCACAATTTCCACGGCCGGTTTGAGTATATCCCGGTACAGTCCATGGACAGCATGGTGGAAGTGTTGATAAATATTCTAAAAGTTCAATGAATTTTGTATCGCAAATAATTGCAAAATATGGTATAGTAAAGTGATAAAGCAAGTAACGCTTTTTGCCGTAAAACATTGTGGCGCTTCGGTTGTAGCATGGTGTATTTTATGGTATAATTATGCTTTATCAATATGAAAAGCTTTAAAGGGGATTAACGGAATATGATTTGTGTCAATCAATATCGTACGCATCTGTGCGGCGAAGTAAGCGAGAATGACATTGGCAAAGAAGTGCGCGTAGCGGGCTGGGTGGAAAATATACGCGACCACGGCGGCGTCAAATTTATTGATTTAAGGGATCACTACGGCGTGGTACAGATTGTTGTATACAATAATAATCTGCTCACAAATGTTACAAAAGAATGCACAATCACCGCTTCCGGCACAGTCGTGCTGCGCGAAGAAGACACCATTAATCCCAAAATTAATACAGGTACGGTTGAAGTCAAGGTGAGTGCGCTGACAGTTTTGGGCAAATCTCTTGCAAACCTGCCGTTTGAGGTGGATTCGTCTACGGACACCAAAGAGGACGTCCGCTTAAAATTCAGATACCTTGATTTAAGAAATCCAAAGGTTCACTCGAATATCGTACTGCGCTCCCATATTATTTCCTTTCTGCGCAAGAAAATGACTGACATGGGCTTTTTGGAGATTCAAACGCCCATCCTTTCCGCATCCTCCCCGGAGGGTGCAAGGGATTACTTGATTCCGAGCAGAAAGCATCCGGGCAAATTTTACGCTTTGCCGCAGGCACCGCAGTTGTTCAAGCAACTGCTGATGGTTTCCGGCTTCGACCGCTACTTCCAAATTGCGCCGTGCTTCCGCGACGAGGATGCAAGAGCCGACCGCTCCCCGGGCGAATTCTACCAGCTCGATTTTGAAATGGCGTTCGCAACGCAGGAGGACGTGTTCTCCATCGCTGAAGAAGTGCTCGGCGACACGTTTGCGGCATTTTCAGATAAAGACGTTTCAAAAGCCCCGTTTGTGCGGATTCCATTCGCCGAGTCCATGCTGAAATACGGCACGGATAAGCCGGATTTGCGCAACCCGCTCGAAATCATTGATATTACCGATATTTTTGATAATACGGACTTTGCACCGTTCAAAGGTAAAATGATCCGCTCGATTACCGTGCCCGATTGCACAAGCCAGCCAAAAAGCTTTTTTGAAACTATGCTCAAATTCGCCAATGGAATCGGCATGAAGGGTCTCGGGTACATCAGCGTAACCGAAAATAATGAATATAAAGGCCCGATCAATAAGTACCTGCCCGACGGCAAACGCGAGGAACTGATTCTCCGTGCAGATTTAAAGCCGGGTTGCGTTATCTTCTTTATTGCGGACGACAAGGATATTACCCCGAAGCTTGCCGGCCAAATTCGTACCGAGCTTGGCAAACGGCTCAATCTGATTGACAAAAACGCTT
>DAMDEB010000073.1:0-2871 GCA_032090075.1 Caproiciproducens sp. | reverse complement strand
GTGCTTTATTGTCGACTTCCCCATGTTTGAAATTGACGAGGAAACAGGCAATTATATCTTTACCCATAACCCATTCTCCATGCCGCAAGGCGGAATGGACGCACTTCTCAATAAAAAACCAGAAGATGTTCTTGCTTATCAGTACGATATTGTCTGCAACGGCGTAGAGCTTTCCTCCGGAGCTGTTCGAAATCACGATATTGAAATCATGGTGAAAGCGTTTGATATCGCGGGCTACACAGAGGATGACATTAAAACACAGTTCACTTCCCTTTACAACGCCTTCAAGTACGGCGCTCCGCCGCATGCAGGCATGGCACCGGGTGTTGACCGTATGATTATGCTGCTGACCGGCGAAGAAAATATTCGCGAGGTCATCGCGTTCCCGATGAACTCCAATGCGCAGGATGTACTGATGGGTGCCCCAAACGAAGTCACGGAACAGCAGCTGCGCGAAGTTCACATTAAACTTAGGAAATAAGCCGTACCGTAAGGAGGATTTGCGATGGTAACCCATGAGGAAATCTTAAAGATTGCGAAGCTTGCTAAGCTTTCCGTCAGCGCCGACGAGCTTGTCGCACTGACAAAGGATATGAGCGAAATTATCGGCTTTGCCGACACGATCAACGCAGTCAGCTCTGCTGATTCCGATTTTGACAGCGTAAATAATCTTTCCAACGTCTTCAGAGAAGATGTTGTCGTCCCGTCCTATGACAGGGAAGAAATTCTAAAAAACGCCGAGAGCCAGGATGACGGATATTTCCTGGTTAAAAAGCGCGCGTAGGAGGTACGAATGGACAGTTTGGGTAAAATTAAAAGGTTGAGCGAACAAATGGCTTCCAAACAGATCAGCTGTGTGGAACTGACAAAGCAATACGTTGAAGCAATTGAAAGCGACAATGACAAATTAAACGCATATGTAAAATCGACTTCCGACGTTGCTATGGAAACAGCAAAACGCGTGGACAAAAAAATTGCCTCCGGTGAAAAACTGCTGCCGCTTGAGGGCATCCCGATGACCTTGAAGGATAACATTTCCACAAAGGGCATTGAGACCACCTGCTGCTCAAAAATATTAAAGGGTTATGTTCCGATTTACAGCGCGACGGTGTGGGAAATTCTGCAAAATCAAAACGCTGTTTTGCTCGGAAAAACCAATATGGATGAATTTGCAATGGGTTCCTCCTGTGAAACGTCCTGCTTCGGCGGGGCATTAAATCCGCACGATTTTTCCCGCGTGGCTGGTGGCAGCTCCGGCGGCGTTGCTTCGGCGGTCGGCGGCAACCTTGCCGTCTACGGACTTGGTTCGGATACAGGCGGGTCTATCCGCCAGCCGGCAAGCTTTTGCGGGCTGACCGGATTAAAGCCAACCTATGGTGCAGTTTCGCGCTACGGGCTGATTGCTTACGCTTCAAGCTTTGACCAAATCGGGCCGATTACGACGAATGTCGAGGATGCTGCGCTTGTTTACGACGCCATTTCGCTCTACGATGCAAGGGACTCCACTTCCCGCGGCAAAGCAGCCGCACCCGCGAGTGAGAGCCTGAATAAAAGTATCAAGGGTATGAAAATCGGCATTGCAAAAGAATACTTCGACGGCATCCGTGATGATGTCAACGACGCGATACAAAAAGCCATCAAAGTTTATGAATCTCTGGGCGCGGAAATCGTCTATTTCGATATGCCGTCTTTAAAATACAGCCTTGCGGTTTATTACATTCTGGCCTGTGCGGAGGCTTCCTCCAACCTTGGCCGATACGACGGAATCCGCTACGGCTACAAGACCGCGCATTACGCTGACCGCGAAGAAATGATCTGTAAGACACGCAGCGAGGGCTTTGGCGACGAGGTCAAGCGCCGCATACTGCTGGGCACCTACGTTTTGAGCGCGGGCTACTACGACGCGTACTACAAAAAAGCGCAAAATCTGCGCGGCACGCTGATTCAGGCTTACAAAGATGCTTTTCAGAAATGCGATGTCATTTTGGCGCCGACCGTCCCTATGACAGCTTTTCCGCTTAACTTTTCGTCAAAGGATCCGGTTGAAACCTATCTGACAGACATCTGCACCGTGCCGGTCAACATTGCCGGACTTCCGGGTGTCTCCATCCCCTGCGGCTTCGGCAATGACGGGCTGCCAATCGGTATGCAGCTAATCGGCAACAGCTTCTGCGAGGCAACTATTTTAAACGCCGCTTACCAGTACGAAACCGCAGCCGGGAAGACGGCTTTCCGGGCCGTGGATATGGGGGTTCAGCTATGATAAACTATGAATTGGTATCCGGGCTGGAAACCCACATTGAGTTATCCACCAAAACAAAAATATTCTGTTCCTGCTCCACCGAGTTCGGCGGTGAACCAAACACACACTGCTGCCCCGTCTGTATCGGCTTGCCGGGTACGCTGCCGAAGCTGAATGAGAAGGTCGTGGAGTACGCAATCATGGCCGGTCTTGCGACAAACTGCGAAATCAGCCCTATCTCCAAAATGGACCGTAAAAACTATGTGTATCCCGATTTGCCAAAGGCGTATCAAATTTCCCAGTACGATATGCCGCTGTGCAAAAACGGCTATATTGAATTGAACAACGGCAGAAAAATCCGCATTTTGCGTATTCATATTGAAGAGGATGCCGGTAAGCTGATTCATCAGCGTGGAAACACTTATGTGGATTACAACCGCGGCGGCGTTCCGCTGATTGAGATTGTTTCCGAGCCGGATATCCGCAGCATTGAAGAAGCAAAGGAATATCTTGAAAAGTTACAGCTGATCATGCGATATATCGGTATATCGGATGTTAAAATGCAGGAGGGCTCGCTGCGCTGTGACGTCAATATTTCCGTTCGCCCCGAAGGTACCGAAACACTCGGT
>DAMDEB010000072.1:9548-13999 GCA_032090075.1 Caproiciproducens sp. | reverse complement strand
ACAAACTTTTAATAACACCGACCTGCTTATCAATCAAAGCTGCTGTGACCAACTTGAAAGCTTCCGTATGGCTGGCCATTTCAACTGTAATGTCTTTCTTACGGCCATCTGCGGTTTTGTGAGTAAAGGTGCCTCCCTCAATCCCAATTCGCTCGCAGTTGCCTTTTGCAAGCATTGCTTCCGTGTCCATATCAATCAATTGATATTTCAGCGAAGAGCTGCCCGCGTTTATAACCAAAATCTTCATCCTGTTTGTTTCCTCCTAAATTTGCTTTTAACCACGCGCGGCTATTGAATCCGCAATGGTAATACTGTATATTATAATAGTACTTTATCTAATTAAATTCAAGGAGTTTGTCATAAAATGCTTGTAGCGGGAATAATTTCTGAATATAATCCGTTTCATTTAGGGCATGCCGCGCTCATTTCACGGACACGCCTGAACGGAGCCACTCATATTGTTGCCGTGATGAGCGGAAATTTTGTACAGCGCGGCGAACCGGCAGTACTGTCCAAATGGGCACGGACAAGGCAGGCGCTGCAAAACGGTGTCGACCTCGTCATTGAACTGCCGCTCCCGTGGGCACTTTCCGGCGCGGAAAAATTCGCATTCGGCGGTGTCTCTCTTTTAGATGCAGCCGGTGTTGATATGCTGAGTTTTGGAAGCGAGTGTGGCAGTGTGGAGGAGCTAATAAAAACAGCAAAGGCCCTTAACTCTCCAAGTCTTGGTGAAGCGATGCAGCGTGAATTAAAAGGCGGATCAACCTTTGCAGGCGCAAGACAAAAAGCAATCGGCAGCTTGTTTGGTAATGAAATGGCACAGTTTTTACGCGAACCAAATAATATTCTGGGAATAGAGTATCTTAAAGCATTGAATAAGCTGCATTCAAATGTAAAGCCATTTACGATAAAACGCGTGGGCGCCGCACATGATGCTCTGACTTCTGACGAAAAAATCGCTTCCGCTTCACGGATACGCAGCTTGATTCAAAACGGCGGAGATTTTTCTTCGCTGATGCCAAAAGTAGCCGAGGAAATTACATTACAGGAAATCGCCTCAAAAAGCGCCCCTGCTTCCATTACAGTCGCAGAACGTGCGATACTTTCAAAGTTGAGAACCATGAGCCGCTCAGAATTTGCTGCGCTTCCGGACATCAGCGAGGGGCTGGAAAACCGTGTGTACGCGGCGGCACGCAAAGCGACAAATTTAGAGGAAGTTTACAGCCTGGTCAAATCGAAAAGATACACTCACGCAAGAATCCGCCGGATTGTTCTTTCCGCTTTTTTGGGGCTGAATTCCTTGATGAGCGCTGAACCTCCCCCCTATCTTCGCGTATTGGGCTTTAACAAGCATGGGGTTGAAATACTGCATTCGATAAAATCAACTACAAAACTACCTATTATTACCAATTCATCGGATATTTTATCACTTGACAATAAAGCAAAAAATGTGATTGAATTAGAATGTAGATCTACCGATCTTTTCGCTCTCTGCACGCCGCGTGTCGCGCCCTGCGGACTCGATATGACAACCGGTATCATTTCTATTTAGTCATCAGACTGAAAGGATGTGTCTTCTTTTGTCTATTGAAATTAAAGAGACAGATTATGAAAATTATGGGAAATGCGTACAGATCAGCAACGGTATTATTGATGTCGTCGTTACCATTGACTTCGGCCCCCGCATTGTACGTTTCGGCTTTATTGGGGACGCGAATATTCTCTATAATGATTTAGAACGCAAATATGTTACCAGTAATCCAAGCATGGTTGAGCGTTACGGGAAAGACGCCGCCTTTTACCGCTACGGCGGTCACCGCGTGTGGCTGAGCCCAGAGCGGATGCCGGAAACTTACTACCCCGACAATGAGCCTGTGATTTACGGGATTCTTCCGGAGGGAGTCAGCTTTACCCCTGTACGCCAAAAACGTAACGAGATGCAGCTTAGTTTTGAAGTTATCATGGGCGAGGATGCAACAGATATTATGGTGGTGCACAGCGCGAAAAACTGTTCAAAAGAAAAACAAAACTATGCTTTGTGGTCAATTACAATGGTGAATAGCGGAGGTGTTGAGATTATTCCTCAAAATCAGGATAACAGCAACGCACTTCTTCCCAACCGCACCATTTCCATTTGGCCTTATACGGACATTAACGATAAACGGATTTTTTTAGGCAATAAATACCTTACTGTTCAACACGATGACAGCATTGAAAAAGCATTAAAGATTGGCGTAAACAATGTTTTGGGCTGGGCATCGTATACCAATGGGGATTACACCCTCGTAAAGCGCTATATTCACAGCCCCCAGGCCATATACCCGGATTTTGGCTGCTCATACGAAACCTCCGTGTCCAATGACTATGTCGAAATGGATTCGCTGAGTCCGCTTTATGGCATTGAGCCCGGAGCAGGAATCCGGCACGTAGAAAATCTTTCACTTTTCAAAGCACCTACTACTCCTGTCATCCCAACGGATGAAATTTCGATACAAAAATTTATTGATGAATTAGGTTCTATTCGATAAAACCTTTTATTATTTTACTTTGAAAGGGCTGATAATATGGCAAAGATAACAAAAAAAAGAAAAGCAACTTATTATGTTGGAATTGGGATGATGGTTTTAGGGTTCATACTCTTTATTTCAGTGTTTTTCTCATTTGCAAACTTTATGAATAACCCGTTTGAAGGCAGCGGAACTCCTTCCTTTACTAATTCAATACTGGGTATGGTGTTGATGATTGCAGGTTTCAGTGTCATGAATATTGGTGCCAAAGGCACTGCAGGTTCAGGGCTTCTGCTTGACCCCGACAAGGCAAGAGAAGATTTGAAGCCATTTAATGAGGCAAAAGGCGGAATGATCAACGATGTCATCAGCAATATCGATGTCGTTGATAAAATAATCAAGCCTAACGAAGAAAAGGAAGTAATAAAAATAAGGTGTCGAAGCTGTGTAAGCCTTAACGATGAGGATGCAAAATTCTGTAAGAGCTGTGGAAAATACCTATAGCGGATAATTCTTCATAGTATAGATTGAAAGAGTTGCCGCCGCTTTGGCGGTTCCTTCCAATCACACTCGAATCAGTTCATAAGGGAGCGCCGTTTCTCCAAACAGGAGAGCGACGCTCCCTTTTCGCATGTTTTAACTATTTTCTTTCCAGTTCAGATTATGATATTCATAACGCGTGTTGCGCATTCCTGAACCGGTTCAACCACGATGGAGAAGAAATCAAATAGCCAAACACAGAGCCATAATCCGCTGACTGAATCAAGGCTGAGAATTCCCGGGAATGCAAATTATACATCGGTAACATTTGTTGGAAAGTCTGCATATTGTTGAATATCCGTTCAATTTAAATACTCAGATAGATCAGATAATCTTGCTAAAACAGGCGTACAATCATGGAGGATTAACAATGAATGTATCTTTTTTTCCTGCAGTGTTTTACCCTGCAGGCGCAGGTCCTTATGGTATCGTAACCGCTGACTTTAATGGTGATGGTCACATGGATTTAGCCGTAGCAGTTACTGGCGATGGCACGGTTGCGATCCTACTTGGGAATAGCGATAGCACCTTTCAAACAGCAGTGTTTTATGACGTAGGTGCTAATCCTATTGGAATCGCAGCTGCTGACTTTAACGGTGACGGAAAGTTAGACTTGGCTGTAGCTGATTCAAATGGCGGCGATGTTGCCGTTCTTCTTGGAAACGGTGACGGTACCTTTCAAACGGCGATGGGATTCGCTGCCGGTTCTAACCCTTATGGTATTGCAACCGCTGACTTCAACGGCGATGGCAAGCTTGATTTGGCTGTATCGGATTTGGGTTCTAATAATGTTAATTTGTTACTTGGGAATGGGGATGGCACTTTTCAAGCGCCGACATCTTTTCCAGTTGGCTCCACTCCTGAGGGAATTGTGGCTGCTGACTTTAACGGCGATGGTAAAATTGACTTAGCTGTGGCAGATAGCGATTCTAATAATATTGCTATTCTGTTGGGGAATGGTGACGGTACCTTTCAACCAGCGGCATTTTATTCTGCGGGTACTTATCCTATTGAAATAGCGGTCGCTGACCTCAACGGCGACGGCAAACTTGACTTAGCAGTTGCAAATAGTGATTCTGGCAATGTTGCAGTTCTGTTGGGAAATGGTGATGGTACTTTTCAACCAGCAACATTCTTCACTTCGGGTTCTCTGTCAACGGGAATTGTGGCCGCTGACTTTAACGGCAATGGTAAGTTGGATTTAGCGGTAGCAAATGGAGGTTCTAATAATATTGCCATGCTACTTGGGTATGGCGACGGTACCTTCCAAGCAGCACAACTTTTCCCTGTAGGAACTTATCCTGTGGAAATTGCGGCTGCTGATTATAATGGTGACGGCAAGATCGACTTAGCAGTAACAGATAATTATGCAAATAATGTAGCAGTGTTAATTCAAACGAGACG
>DAMDEB010000072.1:2968-9538 GCA_032090075.1 Caproiciproducens sp. | reverse complement strand
GAAATAGTCAACTTAACTTGGGCCCAAGCGGTTGTGTAGAAAGCTAAACATTTATTGGGATCGTTTTAGTAATCATAGGCCTTTGTTAGCTAAGAGTTTTTCAAACCCTTTAGCGGACAAAATTTCATGTGTCACAAATTCTCCATTGTAAAACAGACTGTATGCTGTAAAGGCTGAAGAGGCATTTTGTGCTTGTTCCGTTGTTTCATATTTGATTACAGTCATAGGAATCCCTTTGTTTTTTGCAATATCCACGATGACGGGAACATATTTTGCAGTAAAGGGACATTGGTTGCAATAGTACAAAACAAAACCTTGTTCCGCAATTTGTGGATTTTTTGCACAGGCCTTAAAGCGAGGCTTTTCTTCATTTTCTGCAAAAGGAAGGTACATCAACTCGTAATACGGCGCGGCTGTATCTGCCAGCAAAAAGCCTTTGTATTTAAGAAATTTAGGGTCGGCTATAAAAGGCTTTTTCTGTTTAGATGACAGAATAACCAAACCCTTTTTATCTTTGGCTTTGCTGTCAATAATACACTCGTTCAAAAGGGTGTTGGAAAAGCCCTGCCCTTTATATTGACCTGAAACCCATAGGCAATCAATGAACATATACCCGTCTGCACAAATCGGGCACCATGCTTTTTCAGCAGGAATATATTCTATAAATACTTTTCCCCTGACATCACCTTTTTTAAACACAAGGCCATCTGAAAAACGTTCTGCCAACCACGATTTTTTAGAAGCTACCTGACAATCGCTATTGTTGGAAATAGCACAACAAATATGCTCTTTTTCAAGATTTTCGCTTGTAACTGTCATAATATTCATTTATTATTTCTCCTCACTGTAGTATTGGAATCAAATAACATCCGATGATAACAAGGATTGTAAGGCTGCTAACCGTAATGTCCTTGCCCGAAATATTAGTCTTTCTTTTTCCCCGTACACAACTTTAATGATAAAATAATATTGCTAATTTTAAATAACCGATAGAAAAGGGATTAGAACATTTATAGTTCTAATCCTTTGATATATCATTAAACTAAATATAGCATTCAATTGGTAACCTAAACCAGCGCTAGTTTTAATGTCCAGTAATAAGAATACTCAATATCTGTAGCAAAGTAAAAGGTAGGCTTTCACCTACCCCTGTGCTTATCTTTTTTCTTTTGCAGCCGTAATTCAAATTGCCGCTGCTTTTCTTCCTCCGACTTTTGCCGATTAAAAGATTTTCGCTCCATTTTGTTTTGCTCCTGTTGCAGTTTTAAGGCTTGTTGTGCTTTTGTTCCAATTCCGGTTTGGGATAATTGGCTGTTAATTTCCCGTTGCATCCGCTTCGGATTGATTTTCGTGTTTGCACTTTCCTTTTCCATAACAGGCGGGCTAAACCGTAGTTTGCTCCAGTGATTCAAAAAGTAATCGTAAATTTCGTAGTCTTTCGGTTCGGCACCAAATACTACTTTCGCAACTTCCATTTTTCCGTTGGCCATGCGTTCATACACGCCAACCCAAAATGGATCCTCAAAAAACACTGTAATTTTCCCGGTTAATTTGTCTATGTTAAATTCCTCCTAAAAGATAACTTAACAAAGACCGGACAACCTTAGGAGGCAGGTTACTGATAGCGATAAAGCTACGTCTGGACTACCAACCAGAACTGTGTTTTTATCTTTGCATTTTCATTTTAACTTTTTTTGATTGTTCTTACAAGTTTAAATACAGAAACTTATATGCACGAACCCAATTTATCTATCAATTCTATTGCATAAATGAAACATATTATTAAAGTGTTCCGAAAATTCGGTCGCCCGCGTCACCAAGACCCGGGACAATATAACCAACTTCGTTCAGGTGGTCGTCCACTGCGGCGCAAAAAACCTCAACGTCCGGATGCGCTTCAGTCAGTGCCTTGATTCCCTCGGGAGCCGCAATAATGCACATAAAGCGGATACTCTTCGGATGACTGCGCTTAATAATCGCGATGGCGTCTATTGCGGATCCGCCGGTGGCAAGCATTGGATCCAACACAATCACGTCGCGCTCGTTAATGTCAAGCGGCAACTTGCTGTAATATTCAACAGGCTGTAACGTTTCATGATCACGATAAAGACCGATATGGCCGACCTTGGCAGCGGGCACCATTTCAAGCACCCCGTCAACCATGCCGAGACCCGCTCTTAAAATCGGTACAAATGCAAGTTTTCTTCCGGCAATTACCTTTGTTTTCGCCATGCCCATCGGAGTTTCAATTGTTGTTTCTTCCAACGGCAGTTCGCGTGTTGCCTCGTAGCACATCAGCATCGCAATTTCACCGACCAGCTCTCGGAATTCCTTGGACCCCGTATTTTTGTCGCGCAAAAAAGTCAGTTTATGCTGAATCAATGGGTGGTCCATGACGAACACTTTCTTATCCATATTGACATCCTCCATATATTAATTATGATAATTGATATAAATCAGTAATATTACAGTTCGCCGCGCTCAATTGCAGCAATTTCATCGATGCGGCGCTGATGACGGCCACCCTCAAATTCGGTTTCAATATATATTTTAGCCAGTTCAACCGCCTGCTTTTCGTCGATTACCCTGCCGCCAAGACAGAGAATATTGGAATTGTTGTGACGGCGGGTCATCTCGGCGCAAAAAGCATTGGTGCATACCGACGCGCGGATGCCATTCACCTTATTCGCCGCAATGCTCATGCCAATTCCTGTGCCGCAGCACAACATTCCACGTTCGGCTTCTCCGTTTATGATGCTGTGCGCCACCTGCGCCGCAATCGGCGCGTAGTCAATGGATTCTTCATCAAATGTACCAAAATCCTTATAGGCAATTTTTTCTGAATCTAAATATTTTTTAATTGCATCCTTTATTAACACTCCACCGTGGTCTGCTCCTAAAGCAATCATTTGTTTTCTCCTTTTAAACGTTTTTTCAGTTCACGCTCCGCCTGAGGCAGACGGAGATAAATCGGCATCAGAGCTGCCGGAGTAACTGCTCCGCCATGCTCGTACGCTGTTAGCGCCGACTTTGCCACGCCACAAGCGCGCTGATAAATCAGTGGCTCCGGTGGCAAAATCGCATTGCCATTTTTAAACTTTTCATTATTATAGCACAATTTAGCGCCATCTCCAACAAGGAACAGTGGTTTCGAGTAATTTTCACATTCCTGCGCCAAATCATCAATGGAAAGCGCACGGTCGGGCGTGATTCTTTCCAGACTGCCTGCATGCGCTTTGAAAATAGCGTTATAGACCTGCCCACAGCGTGCGTCCATCACGGCACAGACGGTACATTCAAGGTGCTCCAAATTGTGCGCCATGGCTTCGAGTGTAGAAACACCGACACAGGGCTTGTTTTGCGCCATGGCAAGACCCTTGATACTTGCAACACCGATGCGAATCCCCGTAAAAGAACCGGGGCCGGCCGAAACCGCAAACAAATCGACGCTGTCCAAATCTGTCCGGGTGCAGTTTAAGACGTTGTCAATCATCGGCATGAGGGTCTGGCTGTGCGTTAAGCTCGTATTGATATAGAATTCACCCAGCACTTTACCGTCGTCCACCAAGGCGGCGGAAGCCGCGGTTGCGGATGAATCAATCGCTAATATTCTCATAATTCCATCCCCTCAATGTGAAAAATGCGCTCATTTTCGTTTGAGCCCTGCTGAATCTCAATGCGTACCGCATCCTGTGGCAGCGCGGCTTCAATATTTTCACTCCACTCAATCACCAGTACTCCCCCTGTTTCCAGATAATCGAAGAAGCCGGTGGAGTAGAGGTCATCCCAGCCGGTCACACGGAACATATCAAAATGATAGACATCCAGCCTACCGTGATACTCGTGTATCAGTGCAAACGTCGGGCTGGAAACGCCGTCCTGAATACCAAGACCGCGGGCAAGGCCGCGCGTAAAGGCGGTTTTACCTATCCCCATGCCGCCGAACAGCGCGATTACCTCGCCGCCGGAAAGCCGTGCGGCGATTTTTTCACCGAAAGCCTCTGTTTCAGCGGAGGAAGAAGTAATTATTTCCTGCATAACAGTCCCCTTGTTTAAATCAAAATAGCCCGGATATCTTACCGTTTTCGTCAACATCAATCCGTTCAGCTGAAGGTACTTTCGGCAGCCCCGGCATGGTCATGATGTCGCCCGCGTAGGCGACGATGAAGCCAGCTCCGTTGGACAACCTCAAATCGCGAATTGTGATGTCAAATCCGGTCGGCCGCCCTAAAAGAGCTGGGTTGTCGGAAAGCGAATACTGCGTTTTCGCAATACAAATCGGCAGCTTGTCCCCGCCGAGCGCTTCAATATCGCGCATGGCTTTTTCAGCCTGTCCGGTATAGTTAACTCCGTCGGCACCGTAAATTTCTTTGGCAATGCACGCTATTTTTTGCTTGATTGTAGAATCGACGGAATAGATCGGGCGGAAATCGGAAGACTTTTCGGCAGCTTCACAGACTTTTCTTGCCAAGTCGATACCGCCTGCTCCGCCTTTGGCAAACACTTCGGAAAGTGCAAAGTCCGCACCGTTTTCGCGGCAGTAATTCTCAATATATTCCAATTCGGCAATAGAATCATTGTTAAAACGGTTAATGGCAACAACGACCGGAACGCCGTATTTCCGCATATTTGCAATATGCGCACCTAAATTCACAATGCCCTTTTTCAGCGCGTCAAGATCTTCATCACAAGTCTTATCCTTGGGCACGCCGCCATTGTATTTCAGTGCACGGGCAGTTGCAACCAGAACGATTGCGTTTGGCTTTAAACCGGCAAGTCTGCATTTGATATCTAGAAATTTCTCCGCACCAAGGTCGGAACCGAAGCCTGCCTCCGTGATGCAGTAATCGGCGAGCTTTAACGCCAGCTGCGTGGCTCTGACCGAATTGCAGCCGTGGGCAATATTGGCAAACGGGCCGCCGTGCATTATGACGGGCGTACCTTCGAGCGTTTGTACCAGATTCGGATTAATCGCATCCTTGAGAAGGGCAGCCATCGCACCCTGTGCCTTTAAGTCGCTCGCGTAAACTGGAGCTCCCGCAAAAGTGTAGGCAACCAAAATTCTTCCAAGACGCTCCTTTAAGTCAACAATATTGGAAGCAAGGCAAAAAATCGCCATGATTTCCGTTGCGACCGTGATGCAAAAGCCGTCCTCTCGCGGAACACCGTTGATTTTTCCACCAAGACCAACCACAATATTCCGAAGCGCACGGTCATTCATATCGAGGCATCGTTTAATCAGGATTCTGCGCTGGTCAATGCCGAGCAAATTTCCCTGCTGCATATGGTTGTCCAACATGGCACAGAGCAGATTGTTTGCGGAAGTAATCGCGTGAAAGTCACCGGTAAAATGCAGGTTAATGTCCTCCATTGGCACCACCTGCGCGTAACCGCCGCCCGCCGCGCCGCCTTTAATACCGAATACCGGGCCAAGGCTCGGCTCGCGCAAAGCTATAATCGCATTTTTACCGATTTGCTTCATCGCCTCGCCCAAACCGGCCGTAGTAGTAGTTTTACCTTCCCCTGCCGGGGTTGGATTGATGGCGGTAACAAGAATCAGTTTTCCGTCCGTGCGGGTGGAAATTCGGTTGTAGAGCGCATCGTTAAGCTTTGCTTTAAATCTGCCGTATGGCTCAAGCTCTTCCTCTTGAATACCGAGGTCGGAGGCAACCCGAGAAATCGGTATGAGTTTTGCCTGCTGCGCTATTTCGATGTCCGTTAGCATGAATGCATTCTCCTCACACATAAATATGATAAAATTATATCATATTTTCGACTGAAAATGAACAATTCACAAGCAATATTTCAGTTTTTCATATTAACCAATTGATGTCAGCTTCGTTATTGTGTGTATTCCGTGCTATAATATTGATAAATACAATATTATCTGCTTCCGCATGCAGATACGTAGGGTCAAGCGAAGCATATAAAATAATTTTAAGTAATTTGTAAGAAATGGACTAAGATTTTTGTAAGAATAATGCTGTACTCTTTAGTCAGGTCTTTGGGGAGGATAACGAATGGATAAAAAATACATTCTGGTGGTCGACGACGACCGCACAATCGTGCGTGCCATTGCAATTCTGCTTGAAAAGGAGGGTTACTCTGTGTTATGCGCCTATGACGGGCTTGAGGCGCTTGACGCCGCAATGAACAACGCGGTGCAGCTGATTCTGATCGACGTAATGATGCCCAAGCTGAACGGACTTTCCGCTGTGATGAAAATACGTGAAAAGCGGAACATTCCGATTATTGTTCTGTCAGCAAAAAGCGAAGATACCGACAAGGTTTTAGGGCTCAGCATGGGCGCGGACGATTATGTAACAAAGCCGTTCAACACAATGGAGCTGGTAGCCCGCGTTCGTTCGCAGCTAAGGCGTTACACCAGTCTGGGCGATATTAACTCGCACATGGGAACAAATGTAATCAGTAACGGCAGACTTTCATACAACACTGATGAACGTATCTTAAAGGCGGACGGAGACCCGGTCAGGCTAACGGCAACAGAGACGAAAATTGTGGATTTGCTGATGCGGAACCTTGGTCGTATCTTTCCGGCAGAAGAAATTT
>DAMDEB010000072.1:0-2958 GCA_032090075.1 Caproiciproducens sp. | reverse complement strand
GAACGAACCCGCTTACGCCGCGGAAAACACCGTGATGGTTCACATTCGCCGCATTCGTGAAAAGATCGAGCTCAACCCAAAGGAACCTGAATATTTGAAGGTGGTGTGGGGCATTGGCTACAAAATCGAAAAAATGTAAACCAATTTTAAGCTTTCTTTGTTTTTTCTTCAGTATAATCATTCTGGTCAGCTCACTGGCGGTGGGCATTTGCGCAGCATTTAGATACAATGATGTTTCAAGGGAATTAAGTGACGCATTCAATCCGGATTTTCAAAGCACTTATCGGTTTAAACAGGCGATGGGGAGTCATCTGTTTGGCATTGCTGAACAACTCAACGCAAAAGATTCTGAAGCAAGCGATTCCTATTTTAACGTTTTTAACGACGATACAGGAAAAAATATTCTTTATTCGGCTGGAACGGATAAAAATCCGACCGAATTTACAAACTACATTTCCGGGATTGACTTGAACAGCACTGCTCTTCCCGACGGATACAACTTCAAACTGTATTTTGACGGCAAAAAGGCCGTCATCACAAAAGACGGCAAAAACATCGATATTTACGGTGACGGTGTTTACCGTTCCGATAAAGCAATGTGGTATTTACCAGGCTACTCTACCAATACTAAATTTGCTAATTCAAAAATGGAAAACACAAGAATTACAATGCTTGTAAGAAAGGATTTGCTTCAGCCGGTCGCCGGTTCCAACCCTCTTTCCTACATTCCTCTTGAACAGCGCAACTTTAGAATTTTGGTATATGTCTGCGGCGGAATTTTGCTGTTCGGGATTATTTTATTTGTGCTGTACCTTCTGTTCCGCAAGGATAAAAAGCAGGCGGATTTAGGCCTTGCGCGCTTCAGCGGCTGGTTTTGGTGGGAATTCAAAGCACTTTGCTTAATTGCGCTGATATTTGGCGATTTCTACTCCCTAAGTGCCTTTTGGAACGGCAGTGGCTGGTTTTACGGGGTAATCTGCGCGGTTATTTCGTTCTTCTGCTATTACCTGGTTGTGAATGATATACGCTATAACCACCAGTTTTACAAACATAACATTTTTAACACCGCACTCCAAAATTACAGAAAATTTGAATTGACCAAGCCTTTTGAAAAGCAAATGATCACACGCTTTTGGGCGCTGCTTGCGGCAGAATTGCTGCTTGCGCTTTTTGGCTTATTGGTACTTGCAATAGGCAGACATACCCCCAATAACTTTGTAGGTTTTTATTTTTCTATTTGTGTTATTGCCGCGATGGTCTATCTGATTTACCGGTATGTACGCAGATTTCAAAATACTGTCTATGACATAGGGCTGTTAATCAACCAGATTTCTCTCGTCAAATCCGGAGACTTGTCAAGTCCACTGGAATTGCCGAATGATGCGGATTTAAACAAGGCCGCACGAGAGTTAAATGATATTCAGTCGGGTATCGGCAAAGCAGTCGAAGAGCGCATGAAAAGCGAGCACATGAAAGTCGATTTAATTACGAATGTAAGCCATGACCTCAAAACGCCGCTCACATCGATTATCAGCTATGTTGACCTGCTAAAGCAGGAAGATGAGCTGCCCGAACATGTAAAGGACTATATTCAAGTGCTCGCGGAAAAATCCGACCGCTTAAAAAACATGGTACAGGATATTTTTGAAGTAAGCAAAGCAACAAGCGGCAATATTGATCTGAATCTGGAAAACCTTGACCTTGGCAAGCTGATTCGCCAAACTTTAGCTGATATGAACGAAGCAGTTGAAGCCTCCGGCCTGACCTTCAAGGTGGATATTCCGGACAGTCCAGTGATGATTCAAGCAGATGGAAAGCTATTGTACCGTGTGTTCCAGAACCTGATTGGCAACGCACTGCAATATTCGCTTGAGGGCTCGCGTGTATTTGTTACGATTGACCTCAGCGGAGCAAGATGCACGGCAGCAATAAAGAATACCTCCCGCTTTGAGCTCGACGGCGAAAAGGACATGACAGAGCGTTTTGTGCGGGGCGACAGCTCGCGCACAACAAACGGCAGCGGTTTGGGACTTTCCATTGCCAGGAGCTTCACTGAAGCGTGCAAAGGCAACTTCCACATCGGTACCAACGCCGACCTATTCATAGCAGAGGTAGCTTTTGATCGTATTTCCATATAATTAGAGTAAAATTATTTCAGCATACAAATACAGCTAAAAACCGGAATGAGAACAAATCTCGTTCCGGTTTTCGCTTTTATTATACTTGCAGTTTTCGCGTTTACATCATATAATAGTAATATTCATGAACTAAGTGTTTGAATGGAACATCCAATCATTGTTCTCAGTAAATGATCAGCACCGTTTCGTAAAATCAGAATGCGTATGCATTATTAAGTTTTGCTCATCACTGTAATAGATAAGATTAAGGGAGAAATCCATGCGAGTATTAAGACCGTTTATAAATTATTTGAAACGCACGGACAAGCTGTATTGGCTGATTATGCTTTCGATTTCAGCGTACAGCCTTTTGCTGCTCAAAACGGTACCGCTTCCTGATACAAAGCGGTCTTATTTTGTTGTGCAACTGATAGCTATTTTACTTGGCTATGCGGGCGCGATTGTATTCACTTTGATTGATTATCGGGAAATTACAAATTACTGGTATATTGTGGCAGGGTTTTGTCTGTTTCTAATTATTTACACACAAATTTTCGGCATTGCGGTTACAAGCAGCGGCGGCGTCAATGCCAAAGCCTGGATTAAACTGCCGGGCGGTACATTCCAGCCGAGCGAGCTTGTTAAAATTGGATTTATTTTAACGTTTTCTAAACATCTGTCAGCACTAAAGGAACGCGATTTATTTAAAAAACCAGTACACGTTATTTTGCTTGCGCTTCACGCGGCAGTACCGGTTGTTCTGGTGCATTTTCAGGGTGATGACGGTACGGCAATTATTTTTTTCTGCATGTTCCTTGCTATGTCCTTCGGCGCCGGAATA
>DAMDEB010000071.1:12420-14017 GCA_032090075.1 Caproiciproducens sp. | reverse complement strand
GATTCCGTCGTCTGCACCGTTATGGCGGTTGACCACGACTGCGCGCCTGAAATTGCCGCAATGGTCGGTACCTCAATCGCACTCAGCATTTCTGACATCCCGTGGAAAGGCCCTATTTCCGACGTTTCCGTGGGCTATGTGGACGGCGAGTATGTGATTAACCCCAACGCCGAACAGCGCAAGGTTTCACAGATGGCTGTTACTGTCGCTTCCACCGATTCCCGCATCGCCATGATTGAGGCGGGCGCAAACATCGTTTCCGATGAAGTGATGTACAACGGTATTATGGCCGGCCACGAAGCCAACCAGAAGATCATTGAATTCATCAAGGGCATTAAGGCTGAAATCGGTAAACCGAAGTTCAGCTATCCGAGCAACGAGCCGGATGAAGAAATGCTCAGCGCGGTTAAGGCTTTTGCCACCGAGGACGTTAAGCTTGCGCTTGATACGGACGACAAGTCCGTGCGCGATGCAAGATTAAAGCCGATTTATGAAAAAGTACACGAGAAATTCGATGTTATATATCCTGATCAAGCTGCTAAAATCGACGAGTGCATGTACAAAACACAGAAGAACATTGTACGCCGCTGGCTGCTGGACGAGAAAAAGCGTGTTGACGGCAGAGGAATGGATCAAATCAGGCCGCTTGACGCTGAAATTGACCTTTTGCCGCGCGTACACGGTTCCGGCATGTTCACCAGAGGACAGACACAGGTTCTCACTGTTGTAACCTTGGGCCCTGTAAGCGATGCTCAGATGCTCGACGGAATCGATGAGGAGACAAGCAAGCGCTACATTCACCAGTACAACTTCCCGTCCTACTCTGTCGGTGAAACAAAACCGAGCCGCGGCCCGGGCAGACGTGAAATCGGTCACGGCGCGCTTGCTGAAAGAGCGCTTGTGCCGGTTATCCCGACTGTTGAGGAATTCCCGTACGCGTATCGCCTTGTTTCTGAAGTGCTGTCCTCCAACGGCTCCACCTCACAGGGCTCCATCTGTGCATCAACGCTTGCGTTGATGGCTGCCGGTGTGCCGATTAAGGCGCCTGTCGCCGGTATTTCCTGCGGATTAATCACCGAGGGCGACCGCTGGATGACCATGGTCGATATTCAGGGCCTTGAAGATTTCTTCGGCGACATGGACTTTAAGGTTGCCGGTACTCATGAGGGTATCACCGCAATTCAGATGGATCTTAAAATTGACGGCTTAACTCCTGAAATGGTAAAGGAAGCCCTTGAGAAAACACATCATGCAAGAGATTATATTCTTGATGAAGTCATGCTCAAAGCGATTCCCCAGCCGCGCACAGAGCTTTCCAAGTATGCTCCGAAGATGCTTTCAACCATTATTCCGGTTGAAAAAATTCGCGAAGTCATCGGCTCCGGCGGCAAGGTCATTCAGAAGATCTGCGCTGAATGCAATGTAAAGGTCGATGTTGAAGAAGACGGCCATATCTTTGTTTCCGGTATCGATGCTGAAAACTGTAAGCGCGCAATGACGATCATCGACACCATTGTCAACGACCCGGAGCCGGGCGCGATTTACAACGGCAAGGTAACCCGTATCATGGATTTCGGCGCGTTTGTTGAAATCGCAC
>DAMDEB010000071.1:9417-12410 GCA_032090075.1 Caproiciproducens sp. | reverse complement strand
CACCGGGTAAAGAAGGACTCGTCCACATTTCCCGCCTCGATGTAAAGCGCATCGATAAAGTGACCGACGTTGTCAATGTTGGCGATGAAGTCATGGTTAAGGTTTTGGAAGTCGACGAAAAGGGCAGGCTGAACCTTTCCCGCCGCGATGCTTTAATCGAGGTTGAGGGACTTGTTCCGGAAAATGAAATTTCCGACACCCCGCGCCGTCCGATGCCCCGCCGCGATGACCGCCGCCCAATGCCGCGCCATGACGACCGCCCGCGCGAGGAAGACCGTCCCCGTGCAAGCAACGGCTTTATTGCAAATACCAACAAGCCGCGCGAGTCACAGGACTAATCTTCGAATAAAACACATCCGCTCCCGAGGCTTTACGGCTTCGGGAGTTTTTTGTTTCCAATCCATTATTCATAATAACATTTATAATTTCATTTCTTATATTGACAATTAATGTTATGATTACTATATTATACTAAACCTCATTAAAAACGTGAAACCACTTTTCATAGCGCGAAGCGCGTTGGACTTAGCATGAGACGGGTTTTTCAATTGAAATCTATATTTTAGCAGCGGCAAATTGAAGGGAGGTTTTTATTATAAAAAAGATATTGAAGGTTGCAGGGGTATTTATTCTGATCGCGATCGTTTTCTTTTCCATTCTGTTACTACTCTTAAATCCGAATAGGGGAAGTTTTAATCATGCTGTTTTTGAAGGTGGATATAATAATTCAATAACGGCGGATAAGGGAATTATGAATAGCATTATTGAAACAAACAGAAAAGATTACAACAATGACAGCCACCCATTTATAAAGAGAAGAAACTACGGATTGTATTCGATATATGATATATCTGTCAGCGACACGAAGGTATATCATGTGTTAGGAATCCTTGCGGTTTTTAGATTAATCCCCGGCACTGCCTGACGGAACTTTTTTTAAAAAATTAACCGCCGGATTCACGCATCGTTTAAATATAGTTCTTCAAAACGGCATCAAAATATGATATAATTTAATTCATCAAAAATTTAGGAGATACAATCATGTCATCTGTAACACAGGCGAAAAGAATTGTCATCAAGGTGGGTACGTCCACGTTAACTTATGAAAACGGCAAGATGAACCTGCGCAGAATGGAAACGCTGTGCAAGGTGCTGAGCGACCTGCAAAATTCCGGCAGGGAGATTGTCCTTGTCACCTCCGGAGCAATCGGCGTTGGCGTCGGAAAGCTCGGTTTGGCCGAGCGACCGCAGGAAACGGAAAAAAAGCAGGCGATTGCCGCGGTGGGTCAGTGTGAACTGATGTTTATGTATGACAAGCTGTTCGGGGAATACAACCGTACGGTTGCACAGGTGCTTTTAACCGGTGATGTGATTGCCAACGAACATAATAAAAAGAACACCGAAAACACATTCAGCGAACTGATTAAGATGGATATTATCCCTGTGGTAAACGAGAATGACTCCGTCGCGATTGATGAGCTGGTCGGCAATAATTTTGGCGATAACGACACGCTTTCCGCAACTGTTGCCAAACTGGTCGATGCCGATTTGCTTGTGATCTTAACAGATATTGACGGCTTGTACGACGCAAACCCGCGTACGAATCCGGACGCGAAACGGATTCCGTATGTCGCGGAGGTAACCGATGAAATCCGCGCGCTCGCGGGCGGCACCGGCTCGAACCGCGGTACGGGCGGCATGAGCACCAAGGTAAGCGCGGCCGCGCTTGCGAACGAGGCCGGAATCGACTGCTGCGTGATGAGCGGCGCCGACCCCAAAACACTGTACCAGCTTTTTGACGGCGTTCAAATAGGGACAGTTTTCGGCAAAGAAAAGAAGTAAGATAGAATATAATTCATAATATAGAGAACGAAAATGATGCAGCATGCTTTGCGTGCCGATAATCCGGATTGAAAAAAATGATAGAAAGAGGTGACATCATGACTGCTTTAGAGCAAATGGGGAAAAATGCGAAGGCGGCTGCGCGCCGGTTAGCGGCGGCGGGCGTACTGAAGGATAAAGCGCTTTTGGCCATGGCACAGGCGATTGAAAGCGGCGAAAACGAAATCCTGTCGGCGAACGCAAAAGACTTGAAAAATGCGAAGGAAAGCGGCATGACTGAAGCTCTGCTCGACCGGCTTACGCTCAATCCCGGCAGAATTGCGGGAATGGCGCAGGGAATCCGCAGCGTGGCGGCGCAAAGCGACCCGATTGGCACAGTGATTGGCGGCGGGGTGCGCCCGAACGGACTGAAAATCCAGCATATACGCGTTCCGCTCGGCGTCATCGGCATTATTTATGAAGCAAGGCCGAACGTAACAGCAGACGCGGCGGCGCTTTGCCTGAAAGCCGGCAACGCAGTCATTCTGCGCGGCGGCAAGGAAGCCATTTCCTCCAACACCTGTGTGGCGGAAATTATGCGCACCGCGATTGAACAGGCGGGGCTGCCCAAAGACAGTATTCAGCTTGTGGCGGACACAAACCGCTCCTCGAGCGTTGAGATGATGCAGCTGACCGATTACATTGACGTGCTCATTCCGCGCGGCGGCAAGGGATTGATTCAGTCCGTTGTGCAAAATTCGCGCGTACCGGTTATTGAAACCGGTTCGGGCAACTGCCATGTCTATGTGGATGCGGACGCCGATATCGATATGGCGGCGAATATTGTATTTAACGCCAAAACATCTCGTCCGTCAGTGTGCAACGCGATTGAAACCGTGCTTGTCCACAAGGATATTGCGGAACAGGTTTTGCCCGCGATGAAAGCGCGCCTTGATGAAAAACAGGTTGAACTCCGCGGCTGCGAAAAGACGCGGGCGATTTTGGGCGACAGCGTGATTCCCGCAACGGAAGAGGATTGGGCGACTGAATATCTCGATTATATTATAGCGATAAAAGTAGTTGATAATATGGATGATGCGATTGAACATATTGCGAAGTACTCCAGCGGCCACAGCGAGGCGATTATCACGAAAAGTTATGAGAGCGCGCAA
>DAMDEB010000071.1:7207-9407 GCA_032090075.1 Caproiciproducens sp. | reverse complement strand
TATCCACCCAAAAACTGCACGCGCGCGGCCCCATGGGCGTGAATGAGCTGACCTCCACAAAGTTTATTATCAACGGCAGCGGCCAAATAAGATAGAAAACGGAGCTTATTCAAATGAGTAAAAAACAAGAAAAGAAGATTGAGGAGTTTACCGCCGACTATCGTGGCGCCTATGACAAGCCAACGGAAAAAACAGACCGTCCGGAGGTAAACGGCGAAGAAACGGATATTGAAATCGACGATTTTCTGCCGAGCAGCGATACAAACGATGACGAAGAGCTTTTGACAAAATGGAACGACGAGCTTGAACCGGAGGAATCCGATTTACCACCCGAGCCCAAAAATCCGGTTCGCCGCCGCAGGCACCGTTACGGAGTAGCAGTCGGCGCGCTGGTACTGATTCTCGCATTGGTGGGGGTTGGCTTTATTGCTACCTTTATCGGACAGAAAATTTATTTTGCAGCGACCGACGACAGCAAGCTGCGCGCTTACGATACCTTCCTCAGTACGGTTGTTATGCAGGACCCGAAACCGTTTGCTTCACCGGATAAAGCTGATGCGGATTTTGTTCTGAATGCTTCACTGTGGAAGACGATTACCGCGAACAACGGCACGAACTACACCAACTATGATGATTCCGGCAGAGTGCTTGTCCCGCTCGGCGACGTGGTTGACGCGTGCCGCAGCCTTTTCGGTCCCGACTGCCAATTGCAGCCGAAAACGCCCGCGCAGGAAACTTTCTTTGAATACAATTCAACTGAGAACCAGTTTCACGTTGCGCTCTACTCTTCGGACAGCAGCTTTTCGCCGTACACAGAGAGCGCAAAAAAACAAGGCGACAGTACGGTGCTGCGTGTTGGCTACGTATCGCCGAGCGATGCGTGGCGCACGCAGACCACCAGCACTGTCACCAACCCAACACCGACTAAGTACATGGAATATGTACTGAAAACCGACCCGGGTACGAACGAGGAATATGTGTACGCAATTAACACAATTACGAATAAATAATTACATTGCCAAATACATCAGCGCAAAAATTAAGCTCGTATCCGCTTTTTCTTCGACCAAAAGAAGAATGAGCGCCAAAATCAGTGTTCGTTCACTGTCGCTTAAAAGCATTTCAAAAATGTCGTTTACCGGCTTTAAACCCTTTGGCGATTCGTGTGGAGCATGCTGCTCATGCGGCTCACGTTGTTCGTGTTCCTCATGCTTCTCATGTGGTTCATGTGACTGCCGCGGCTGCTGCGCGGCTGCTTGACGCACCGGGGTGTTCGGTATTGGCGCGGATCGGTTTTGCGGCGGGCCCGCCTGAACGGGAACCGGGGGCTTTGGGACCGGTCGGTTTATCGGGGCGGTGTTGATTTGTGCACGCGACTGCATTTCGCGGGCGCGCCGAATGGCGTCCTGCTGAAGGCGCTGCATATCATAATTATAGTTTTCGGCCATTTCTCAACACCTCAGAGTATTCCGCTGCTTTTCAGAAGCGGCAGCATCCGCATCATTTGCAAAATTTTGGCAGCTTCATCAAGCTTTTTTTGCCGTTCCTCGCCCAGCAGGGGACGCAAAGCGCGTAAAAAACGCGTGTTGTCATCCTCCTGCCGAAAATTAGCGAGCAGCGGCCCGATTTTCGTAATCATTTGAAGCGCGTCGGCGTCCAATCCAAACGGGGAGCCGCCCTGCGCCGGTTCGGATGGTTCCGGGGAGGACTGCTCCTGTGCCGCTCCGCCCAGCAAACTGGCAAGACTTTTTATTTTGTCAAGGCCGCCGGGGCTGTTTAACAGCTCGCCGAGCTTCGAGGCAAGGTCATCCATTTATTTTCCTCCTGTTAATTTTTGCAAAAGCTGCTTTGCCTCTGGCGTACTGAGAATTTTTTCAGCCGCGCTTTTGTCGGCAAGCACGCTGTCCAGTTTTTTGCGGTCTTCCGCAGTGAGCTGGCTCATTAGGCTGTCTAAGAGTTTTTTTTGGTCATCATTAGTTGGCATACAATCACCCCGATATCATTGTATGATGCTGGGTTGTAATATATACCCGCCCGCGGGCGGCAATCATCTGGAGGTTTTGCAATGCGAATTTTAGTGGTTTCAGACACGCACAGGGATGCATTCGCTCTGCGTGAGGCAATTTTGAAACAGCCCACTGCAGAAGTCGTTATTCACCTGGGCGACGGCGCGGAAGAAGCGCAGGAAATGAAAGAAAAC
>DAMDEB010000071.1:0-7197 GCA_032090075.1 Caproiciproducens sp. | reverse complement strand
TCCTGTCGATGGTGACATTACCTTAGCGGAAAAACATATATTTTATACGCATGGTTATAATTATAATGTTAAATACGGACTGTATGAAGCAATTTCAGCCGCGCGCGGCCGAAAAGCCGATATCCTGCTTTTCGGGCACACGCACTACGCGATGACGGATTATCAGGACGGTCTTTATATCATGAATCCCGGCAGCTTGCACGGCAGTGAAGGAAGCTACGGAATCATTGATATTACCGACGCGGGAATTGTGACAAACCTGATGAAAATATAATTGACACCGGACCGGACAAATGGTAATGTTTAGTTATAGTACTTAATCTGATTTTTGAAAGGGATGTGTTTCATGACCGAATATGAAAGATGGCTCCAGGCGGAGCTTGACGACCCGGATCTGACCGAAGAACTGAAAAAAATACAAGATGAGCCAGATGAGATAAATGATCGATTTTACCGCAATTTGGAGTTTGGCACGGGCGGGCTGCGCGGAGTAATCGGCGCGGGTACAAACAGAATGAATGTTTACACCGTCTGCAAAGCCACTCAGGGGCTTGCTAACTATTTAAATAAACACGGCAAGTCGCCGTCCGTCGCAATTGCCTACGACAGCCGCATCAAATCCGATGTTTTTGCGAAACAGAGCGCTGCAGTTTTGGCGGCAAACGGAATCAAAGCGCACATTTATCCGTGGCTTTCGCCAACGCCCACACTTTCCTACGCGGTGCGCTTTTTGAAGTGCGACGCGGGCATTTGCATTACCGCGAGCCACAATCCTGCGAAATATAACGGCTACAAAGCCTACGGCAGCGACGGCTGCCAGATTACCCTTGAAATGGCCGACGAGGTTTTGGCTGAGATTAACAGCCTTGACATTTTCACCGATGTAAAACGCATGGACTTTGACGAAGGCTTGAAATCCGGTATGATCAGCTTTATTAAGGATGAGGTCATCGATTCGTTCCTGTTGGACGTAATGAAGCAAAGCGTTCTGCCGGCGAAATGCGACGGCTTAAAGATTGTTTACACACCGCTGAACGGTACGGGTCGCGTTTGTGTGACCCGCATTATGAAAATGATCGGCATTGAGAATGTTACGGTTGTGCCGGAGCAGGAATTTCCGGACGGAAACTTTACGACCTGCCCGTTCCCGAACCCGGAAATTAAAGAGGCACTGCAAAAGGGGCTCGATTTAAGTGCCAAGGTTCAGCCGGATTTGCTTGTCGCAACCGACCCTGACTGTGACCGCTGCGGCATCGCGGTAAACCAGCATGGCGAATTTGTTTTGATGAGCGGAAACGAGGTTGGCGTACTGCTGCTGGACTTTATCGCACGCAACCGCGTCCTGAACGGCAGTATGCCGAAAAATCCGGTGGCGGTTTCAACCATTGTCAGCACAGATATGGCTGCGGCGGTAGCTAAGGAATACGGAATTGATTTTGTGCGCGTATTGACGGGCTTCAAATATATTGGCGACCAGATTGGCCTTCTCGAGGAAAAAGGAGAGGCCGACCGTTATATCTTTGGATTTGAGGAAAGCTATGGCTACCTTTCCGGCAGCTATGTGCGCGATAAGGACGCCGTTGACGCAAGTATGTTAATTTGCCAAATGGCATATGATTATAAGCAAAAGGGATTGACCCTTGTGGACGCGATGGATGCGCTTTACAAGAAATACGGCTATTTTGAAAATGATCTGCTCAGCTTCAACTTTGAGGGCGAAGACGGCATGAACAGGATGAATCAAATTATGGATACCCTGCGCGGCCACGCACCCGAGGAAATCGCCGGGTACGAAGTAATCGGCTGGAGTGATTACGAAGCTTCACAGCGCTGCGACGGCGGTAAGAAAAGTGAAATCACGCTTCCAAAGTCAAATGTTCTGGAGTACCGTTTGGGCAATGGCAGCAAACTGATTGTACGGCCGAGCGGAACCGAACCCAAAATTAAGGTTTATCTTTCCGGCAAAGGCGACGACAAGGCGGCTTCGATGGAGATTATTGAAGAGCTGAGAAGTGCGGCGCCAAAGCTGCTTGGTATTTGACGCAAGCGTTAAATCAAAAATTATTAAATTATTTTTTAAAAACTATTGACATATTTAGATAGTTGTAGTATTATAATAACAGTTATACAGCACAGAACAATCGTGGTTCGCGCGATATATTAGAATTAGCGCCATGCATCTTGCATACTGTCAGTATTGATAGTAAGGTCTGTATATTCGAGAGATTAGGGATTTTCCTTAGTCTCTTTTTTTGTGCCCGAATATTCGCAAAATGAACAATAGTTTTAAAATCAATTGAAAATTTATGTAAAATATTATATACTGTAACAATCAGACAACAAATCGGTGGATAATAGTGAAAATCCGGTTTGTTCAGAAAATCGCGATAATCTCAAAAGGGGATGGGGTTCGTGCAGCAAATTAAATTGGAAAAAACAGGGCCGGTATTAAAGCCTGACGGGAGTCCGGTTGTGGGCTATTCAACAAAGGAAATGTTGCAGTACAACCGCCGGGCAATCAAAGCGATGCCGTGGCGGATTAAGGAATGGGATTTTTACCAGGTGTCGGATGGGGAAAAATGCCTCCAGTTTACGCTCGGTCATGCGTCCTACATCGGCCAGCTATGTGTCATGCTGTTTAACTTTAAAACAGGAGAAAAAATTGCGTCGATTTCAAAACTGATTCCGCTTCCGTTTGGCTCGATGCACCTTCCGGCAAGCGCGGAAAAAGACAATATCATCGACTACAGCCGCGGCGGTATGGAGATGAAGTTCGTCACAAAAGGGAACGTGCGCACGCTTTTCTGCCGATGCGGGGACTTCGAGGCGAACATCAGTCTGACCAGAAAAAATGACAACGCAATTGTTATTAACATTCCGTTCGACCAAAGTGCAAAACAATTTTATTACAATCATAAAATTAACTGCATGACTGCGCAGGGAAGCGTGAAATGCGGAGATCGGGAATACAACTTCAGTCCGGAGGATTCGTTTGGTCTGCTCGACTGGGGACGCGGTGTATGGCCGTTTTCCAACGAGTGGTTCTGGAGCAACGGCACCGGAATAGTGGACGGTGAAATCTTCGGATTTAACCTTGGCTGTGGTTTCGGGAACACCTCTGCCGCGACCGAAAATATGTTGTTTTATAAAAATGCGGCGCATAAGTTAGGCAAAGTCAGCATAACGCATGAGGCGGACTTTATGAAGCCCTGGCGGCTGACGGATGAGGATAAAAGATTGGACTTTTCCTTAACGCCAATGTACGACCGCACAACAAAGGATAAAGTCCTGTTTATTGACAACTGCTGTCATCAGGTGTTTGGGCTGTTCAACGGAAGCGTGGTATTGGACGACGGCAGCAGGCTTGTCATCGAGAATCTGCCGGCATTTGCGGAGCACGCGGTGAACAACTGGTAAATACATAAAAAATCCCCGTTTTCAGCAAGCGGCTATGCTTGCCGAAAACGGGGAAAATGATTCTACTAAAGGTTAGATTCTTGCTACGCCGGTTCTGCGGGCTGCTTCGGCAACGGCCTTGGCAACAGCAGTGGCAACGTTGCGGTCGAGTGCGCTTGGCATGATGTAATCGGCAGCAAGTTTGTCGTCGGAGACAAAAGCGGCAATTGCTTTTGCAGCTGCAATTTTCATCTCATCGTTGATATCGCTTGCGCGTACGTCAAGAGCTCCGCGGAAAATGCCCGGGAATGCCAGAACATTGTTGATTTGGTTCGGGAAGTCGCTGCGGCCTGTTCCGACAACTGCTGCGCCGGCTGCAAGAGCGACGTCAGGCATGATTTCCGGTGTGGGGTTGGCCATCGGGAACAGAATCGGGTCTTTGTTCATGCTCTTAACCATCTCTGCGGTGACGCAGTTCGGAGCAGAAACGCCGATGAATACATCTGCGCCCTTAAGCATGTCCGCAAGACTGCCGCTGCGTTTTTCGTGGTTTGTGATGGCGGCCATTTCCATTTTTTCAGAGTTAAGACCTTCGCGGCCCGCATAAATTGCGCCGGTGCGGTCGCACATAATTACGTTCTTAAGACCAAGTGCGATTAATAGCTTGATAATGGCAATACCGGCTGCGCCTGCGCCGCTGGTGACCACTTTAATTTCTTCGATCTTCTTACCTGTCAGCTTTAATGCGTTGAGCATGGCGGACAGGGTGACAACAGCAGTACCGTGCTGGTCATCGTGGAAAATCGGAATATCGCAGCACTCTTTTAATTTTCTTTCGATTTCAAAGCAGCGCGGCGCGGAGATATCTTCGAGGTTTACGCCGCCAAAGCTGCCGGCGAGCAAACGAACCGTGTTGACAATATCGTCAACATTTTTTGAGCGAACGCACAGTGGAATTGCGTCTACGCCGCCAAAGGTTTTAAACAGAACGCATTTGCCTTCCATAACCGGCATGCCGGCTTCCGGGCCGATATCGCCGAGGCCAAGCACAGCGGTACCGTCGGTGACTACTGCGACAAGGTTGGAGCGGCGGGTCAAATCGTAGCTTTTGGTTACGTCCTTTTGAATTTCAAGGCAGGGCTGAGCGACGCCCGGGGTGTAAGCAAGTGATAAATCCTCGCGGGTATTCAGCGGCGCGCGGCAAGTAATCTCAAATTTACCTTTCCATTCGTAGTGCAGTTTTAATGATTCTTTTGCGTAATCCATTTATATCATCCTTTCAATTTAGATATCAAGAGAAGCGATTGTTGATTTCAGCGTATTTGCGCTGAGGAGCAGTTTGTCAAGTTCCTCTGACGGCAGCTCGGGCATTTCCATCTTGTGAAGTCCGCTTCCGTTAAGGATAAACGGGAGGCTTAGGCATACGTCTTCAATGCCGTATTCACCGTGAAGCATACCGGAAAGGGTGACCACAGTGTTTGTGTCGCGCAGAATGCACTCACAGATGCGGCGGGCGGAAAGAGCGATAGCATAGTAGGTAGCACCCTTCAGACGGATAACCTCCGCACCCGAAGTGTGTACATCCTTCTCAATTTCAGCAAAGTCAAATTCCGGAGGATTCGAAGTTTTATTGCGCACACCGTTCAAATAATTGTTCAGAGGCATGCCGGCAATGCTGGTCAATGACCATGGAATCATCGAAGTATCGCCATGTTCACCGAACACGTAGGCGTGAACATTTTTTGTGCTGATGCCAACCTTGCTTGCAAGTATTTCGCGCAGACGGCTTGAATCAAGCAGAGTGCCGGAACCGAAAACCTGGGATTCCGAAAGGCCGGTTGTTTTCAGAATTGTGTAAGTGACAATGTCGACCGGGTTGCTCACGACAACATACATGGCGTCGGGTGCGTATTTAGCGACTTGCGGCATTACGCTCTTAATAATATTGACGTTGCCTTGTGCAAGGTCAATTCTGGTTTGGCCGGGTTTACGTGCGCTGCCGATTGTAACGATGACAATGTCGGAGCCCGCAACGTCGGAATATTCGCCATAGTGAATGTTGACCGGCTGGCAAAGTGCTGTGCCCTGGATAATGTCCATTGCTTCACCTTTTGCCTTGTTTGTGTTGATGTCAACCAAAACAATTTCAGAAGCCATGCCGTCGAGTGTGAGGGTGTAGGCGATTGTTGCGCCCACATTTCCTGCGCCTAAAATACTGATCTTATTTCCCTTTTTCATGAGTAATCATTTCTCCTAATCTTTACTATGCTATTTAAATTTTTGTCCGTATCGTCACTGCTTGATAAATCAATCTTTGGGTATCGCCTGTTGTCGAAACAGACGATGATACAGCCAAAAGGAAGGTTTACACAGTAGGTGGCAATGCGCCAAAGCAGAACTGCCGAAATAATCGCCAAACCGAAGGTGCGGCTGCAAAAGAGCGCGAAAACGCTTGGATACCACCGGACGAACCGGGAAAAGAGCCAAAATACAGTTAAATAGTTGTGATATATTTAACGAAAAAATATCGAAATCGAAATTATTATAACACAGTTAAATAAATAATATATATTCAGAATAGCAATAATAGCAGAATTTAAACAAATAATTAACACAAAAATTAAAATTCAAAATCACCCAATTTTTTTATTATAAAGTTATGCAAAATAGACAATTATTATAAAATGCAAACGATTTTTATCAACTAAATCACAGTCTTTCGGAAAGCGGTTTGTCATTCCTGCTATAGATGATATAATGATAGTACAGGAAATGATTTACTGCTGAGGAGGGAAATAATTCTTGGATATTAAACTGATTGCATTGGATATGGACGGTACTACTTTGAGGGATGATAAAACCATGTCTCAAAGAAACACAAAAGTGCTTCAGGCTGCACAGGCACGCGGCATCCAGATTGTGCCGACAACAGGCCGGCCGAAAAAAATGATCCCCAAGCCGATTCTTGACGTGGGCGCGATTCGGTATGTCATTACTTCCAACGGCGCCTCGGTATATGATTTGGAGGACAACTCCATTCTCTACTCGAATTTAATGACAGAACAGGAATCAGTCAAGTTGATTGATTTTCTTGCGAGTTACAACCTGTTTGTCGAGGCTTATTGCGAGGGAGGTTCCTATACCGATAGAAAGGATCTGCCGCTGATCTCCACATTCAAGAATTTTCCTCAGATTTATATTGATATTATTATGGAATCACAAACATTTGTTGACGATATGCCCGGCTTTCTGAAAAGGGAGAACAAACGCATTGAAAAAGTGAATATTCCATATCTGGAGCCGGAGGTGTACGTGGAACTGATTGAAAAGCTAAGAAATATGAAGGAATACGCGATTACTTCGTCTTTTTTACAGAATATCGAAATCAACCGCGCCACCGCAAACAAAGGGGAAGCGCTTGGCCGCCTGTGCGGGCACCTTGGCATCCGCCCCGAGCAGGTGATGGCGTTCGGCGACGGGAGCAACGATTTTGAAATGCTGAAGTTTGCGGGCTGCGGGGTGGCAATGCAAAATGCAATTGAACCTTTGAAGCCTGTTGCGGACTTTATAACGCGCACCAATGAAGAAGACGGTGTTGCATACGCAATTCAAAAATTTCTTGATTTTAATTAGTATCTCCAATCAGCGCTGAGTTTCATGCGCAAAACGAAAAGCAGCCGGTTTCCGTTGCAAAGTACGGAAACCGGCTGCTTTTGTAATATGTTTTATCGAGGAAAAGTATTTTGATACTAATCTTCAATTAAAAAGTTGACGTTTTTAATTGAAGAGCGCCCGGCTGCG
>DAMDEB010000070.1:12609-14093 GCA_032090075.1 Caproiciproducens sp. | reverse complement strand
AAAGCTTTTTTTGAACTCCCCGGCACAGCCGGGGGTTTTCGTTATACAAAAAACTAGCATCTCACAAAAAAGTGTGAGATGCTAGTCATTGTTTTTGATTATATTAAATCAACTAATTATAGAATGGAACATCAATCACGCAATTCTCACAATACATTGCCTTACCACGCTTTCACTCGGCATTTTGGTGTAAACTGCGGTTTCACTTCCAGAATTTCCGATTGCCTGAATTTTAAAGAAATAGTCATTGCCTGACTTTTTCAAGTACTGTGTCTGAAACACACTTCCGTTTCCGACCGAGAATTGCGGAGCGGCGGTGCTTGCGCTGAGCACTGTCATTCGGAAGGTATAGGTTGCTCCTTTTTTCAGCGCGAACGGCATCGACGTATCCGACTTGACCGAAATTCCAGCCTTTGCTGTAAAGGAAATGCGCTCAGAACCGACTATTGTGGTGATTTCAGCAGTACCCTGTGCCAGACGATTAATACGGAACAGATATCCTCCGTTTGCGGCCTGCTTTTCAAACTGGACGGAAACCACGTTCGGGTTGCTGGAAGATACCTTCGGAATGGTGTTGGATGAGGTCCAAACCATATAACAATAGGTATTCCTGCTACCAAAGTCGTAAGTTCCGACAGTGTCCAGACTAAAGTGTAAGCTTGGAGTACCGTCTATTCCCAGTAAGATGAATGGAATCTGATAGCTATTTGCAAAAAACTGCGCCGCAGTATTTTCATAGCCTTTTATAATCAATCCCGTTGTTTCTGTGATTCCATTGAAAGGCGGCTGCTGAAATGCATTTTGGAACGCATCCGGATCAATTGTTACAACGCTTTTAGGAATGGTAATGGTATCAAAAGCATAGCAATCGTAAAAAGCCAAATTACCGATGCTCGTTACGGTCTCCGGAATTATCACATCGGTAAGACGAATGCAGGCAGCAAAAAGCCCTTCCTGTATTTTCGTCAGGCCATTCGGAATATGAATGTTAGTCAGACTTTTGCAGTCCCTGAATGCATAAGCGCCAATCGTTGTGATGCTGTCAGAAAGATTAATACTGGTCAGATTTTGACAGGAATCGAACGCGCCGGAACCGATTTCCTTGATTCCGTCTTCCACGCTGACGATGTTCAGTTTGGTACAGTCGAGAAACACGTCGTCTCCGAACTCGGAAAGGCTGGCTGGAAGTGAGACCTTCTTCAGAGAATTGCAGAAGGAAAACGCATTCTTTCCCAGACTTGTGAAACCGTTCGGAAGGAGAGCATTGGACAGATTGGTTCGGGTGAACGCTTGTTCCCCAATTGTTTTCAGACTGTCGGGAAAATTTAGCCCGGTAAGATTCTCACACTGAAAAAAAGCTTCGTCGCCGATGTCCGTCAGACCATCCGGCAGGGTAACCTGCGTGAGCGACATGTCGTTGCGGAAAGCTCCCGTGGAGATTCTTTGGACCCCGTTCGGGATGGCGACAGAGGGGGCATCCCCTC
>DAMDEB010000070.1:10197-12599 GCA_032090075.1 Caproiciproducens sp. | reverse complement strand
CAGAAGGGTGCCGTTGAAGATCATCATCTCTCCGGTGAAGTCCCGATTCCATTGAGTGCCGTCAAAGACGGATTCTCCAAAGTGGGTCACTCCGGGTGACATGTTAACCGTTTTTAGATTGGAACAGTTATAGAAAGCATGGTCATCAATTTCCTTCAGTCTGTCCGGGAAAGTTACTTCCGACAGGTCTGCTCCCACAAAGGCGTAAGGCCCAATTTTTGTCAGACTTTCCGGCAGAGAGACCGCTGTCAAAGGATCGCCCGCAAATGCCCAGTCGCCGATCGTCTGCAAGCTGCCGGGCAAAGATATATTTTTCAGTTTTTGATTGTCAAAGGCATAGGAACCGATGTTGACAATTCCCTCCGGAATCGTAAAATCAGCAATTGCCGTCCCGGTAAAGGTCCTGTCCGGTATAACTGTCATTTGTGTAGAAAGTACAGCGAAGGTGAGTGCATTGCATCCGGAGAAAGCCATCGTTCCAAGACTGGTCACGCTATTCGGAAGCACAATGCCAGAAAGAGAAGTACAGCCTGCAAAAGCCCCTTCCCCTATGGTAGTGAGTCCGCTTCCCAACTTTACGGAAGACAGCTCGGTACAACCCCAAAAGGCCCTGTCAGCCATATTGGTTACACTGTCCGGAATGACTATGCTGGTCAGTGCAGTACCGTAAAATGCATTCTGCCCGATTGAGGTCACTCCATCGGGGATTGCGACGTTGGACAGCTTCGTGTTTTGGAACGCGCCGGGTGCGATTTGCTTCAGATGTTTTGGCAAATCCGCCGTGGTCAGTCCGCCGCAGAAATTAAACGCATTTTCTCCGATGCTGGCGACACTATCCGGAATTATAGCGCGCTTTAGAGAAAAATTCTCCTGAAAAGCGGATATTCCAATGCTTGTCACGCCGTCCGGAATGGTGATTTCGGTAAGGCCGGAATAATAAAACGCATTGTCTGGAATTTCCTTCAACTGTTTTGACAGGACGGCCTCGGAGAGAGCGTCGCAGTAGCTGAACGCCCCCTTCCCAATTTCGGTCACGCTGTCCGGGAGGGTAATACTTTTCAGCTTGACTCCGCTGAATGTTTGGCTGCCAATTTTTTGCACTCCTTCCGGAAGCGTAATTTCCGTGGCTGGGATTCCGCTGAACGCTTTATCCCCGATTTCTTTCAATTGTTTAGAAAGCGTAACCTGCGCCAGGTTTTCACAGCCGGAAAACGCGTCGACTCCCACGGAACTCACGCCGTCCGGTAATGCAACACCGGTTAGTCCGCTGCCCGTAAAGACACCGTCGCTGATCGAGGTCAGCTGTTCCGGCAGTGTAATAGAAGTGAGTTCCGTGCAGTGATCGAACGCATGCGCGCCGATTCTTTTCACGCTGCTTGGGATTATCAGATTTTTAATCGGTGAATAGTTGAATTCATAGTCCGGAATTTCCGTGAGTTTTGATGGCAGAGTCACCTGAGTCAGATTGTCGCAGTATCCGAACGAAAAGGGACCGATGCTGGTTACACTGTCCGGAATCGTAATGCTTTTAAGCTTGCTGAAATCGAAAGCATGATCCCCAATCCGTGTTACCGTTGACGGGATTACGACGCCGGTCACAGCGGTATTTTCAAACGCCTTGCTTCCAATTGCGGTAATCCCGCTCGGAATGACGGCCAGACCTCCGCTGCCGATATATTTCAACAAAACTCCGTTGCTGTCAATGGTAAAATCGTGAGCCGGAGCGACGGTGACAACACATTGACGCACCGCGCTTTCACCGGGCATCTGAGTGTATACGCCCGTCTGTTGCCCAACCTTGCCGACAGCTTGAATTTTGTAGTAGTAATCGCTGCCGGATTTTTTCAAAAACTGCGGCTGCAACACGCTACCGTTTCCGACGGTAAACCTCGGGGCTGCCGAACTGGCGCTGAGGACGGTCATTTTAAACGTATAGGCCGCACCCTCCCGCAGGGTGAACGCTACGGATGTATCCGACAGTACCGACGAACCGGCCACCGCCGTAAAGGAGTCCACTTCATTTCCAATTCGGGTTGTAATGACGGCAAGTCCCTGTGTCAAACGGGTAATCCGAAACAGATACCCACCGGCCGTCTTTCCCGCATAGCTGACGGACACCGCAGACGGCTTGCTGGAAAAGGCGGTTGGAACCGTTGTGGAGGCGGTTTTCACCATGTATGTATAGGTGCTTTTATTTCCAAAATCGTAAGTCCCTTTCGTGTCAAGCCGGAAGGATGTGGCGGGGACGACCGCTGTGCCGAGGGAGACATAAGGATAGTTGTATTTAACCGCGAACCTCTGCGCCGCGGTGCCGTCGTATCCGTAGATTTTAGGGACACTGGCCGGCCATGGAGCGGAAGCGTTAAAGGCATTAGCGTCAATGAAATCGACGCTGGCTGGGA
>DAMDEB010000070.1:7929-10187 GCA_032090075.1 Caproiciproducens sp. | reverse complement strand
CAATGCGCTTTACGCCGTTTGGAATCACAATGGTATTCAAGGCTGTGCTGTCATAAAAGAGGTTGGTACTGAGAGTTGCCAGACCCGATGAAAGAGTCACACCGGCCAGTCCGACGCAGTTTTGAAAGGCCATTTGGCCGAGGCTGGTCACACTGTCTGGAAGGACGACGTTTTTCATGTTGCTGCAGTTAGTAAATGTCAATTCCCCGATTTTCTTCAGACCCTCTGGAAGAGAAATAGCTTTTAAGGAAGTACACGTGTCGAATGCTTCCTCGCCGATTTCTTCCAGCCCTTTTGAGAATTCAACGGTCTGCAAGGAAGAGCATCCGTAAAAGGCATGGTCTCCGATTTGCTTTAGGCTGCCCGGAATCGTTGCAGTTTTCAGCAAAGAGCAAGAGGAAAAAGCGAAAGAGCCGAGACCGGTCAGTCTGCTCGGCAGAGCAACTGAGGTCAGGCCGGAATTGGTAAAAGCGGCGCCGCCGATTTTGATCAGACTTCCGGGCAAGGAAACCGAGGTCAGATTGGAATCCTTCTCAAAAGCGTGTTCACCGATCTCCGTTACCCCTTCGGGAAGCATGACGCTTTTTAGGGAAAGATTGCCTGAGAAAACCCATTGATTGATTTTGGTTACAGTTTTCGGAACGTTAACGGAGCCACCCGACCCTTTGTAAGAAATCAGGACACCGCCGGCAACGACAAAATCGGAAGGATAGTCCTGCAGCCATTTTGTCTGGTCAAAGACCCCCGCGCCGAATAGTTCGGGCGTGCCAGAAAAGATTACGCTTTCCAGTGCCGAACATTCGGAAAAAGCGCTGCCGCCGATCGTTTTGACGCTTTGAGGAATGCTGATCTCTGTAAGCTTCGTTTTCTCAAATGCTCTGTCCTCAATCTCCGTCAATCCGTCCGGCAGTGTAACCGAAACAAGGCCGGACCAAGAAAACGCCTCCTGGCCGATATCCGTTACGCTGCTCGGAATCGTGATGACAGCAAGTTTCTGACAGCCGCTGAACACGTAATATCCGATGCGTGTCAGCCCTTTCCCGAGGGTGACGGAAGAAAGTTTTTCACATCCCTGAAAAGTTCCTGCCTCAAGCATGCTCACACCATCCGGGATCACAACAGAAGTCAAGGAATGGTTCATGAAAAACGCCTCTTCCCCAATTTTAGCAACACTGTCCGGAATCGTGATGCTTTCGAGCACGTTGCAGTTTGAAAAAGCGGAGGAGCCGATGCTGACCAACCCTTTCCCAAGGGTTACCATAGAAAGGCTGTGACATTCACGAAACGCTCCGTTTCCGATTACAGTGACGCTGTCCGGAATCGCGATGGAAGTCAGTGAATTGTTCCATGAAAACACTCCATCTCCGATGGCGGATACACCGTCTGGAACGGTAACGGCGCCGCCGCTTCCACTGTATTTGACAAGCACCCCACTTCCGTCGATTTGAAAATCACTGGTTACCGCAAATACTGCCGTGCTTGAAAACATACTGACAATGATCGTAAATGCTAATACCAATGCGGTTAGTCTACTCGTTTTCCTCATATGTTCCATCCTTTAATTTGGTAATCTCGATTAATTCATTACGTTTACAATTTATTAATAATCTCTAAGTAAGTATAAACTGTAATGTATGCTTCCTCAACAAACAACTTTTCCCAATTAACCCTCCTAATTTTTCGCTCCCCAACTCAAGCATTGATTGCACTTTCTTAAAACTCCAGACCACAATGCAAACCGTCACATAAATTCCGATGATGAAACTGACATGTGATTTACAACGGCAGCGTGTGCAAAGAAGTTAATAGCAAAAGGGTATCTGTAGTATGAACAATCCCGCAAATGTCCATATTAGGAGAAAATAGTAATAATGGTAGCAAGGCTATTTCAGTTTCTATTGATTGTAACGGCCAAATCGATTTTGAGGATAAAGTAAAAGCCTTGAAACCCGCATTTCAGCCAGGTTTCAAGGCCTTAAAATGTATGGAGATAACCACGTTAAATCCGAACACGTTTATCTCATAAATGGTATGCAGGTATTACTTTTACGCTTTAGGAAACGCCAATTGTAACTTTCGAAAATCGACGCTTTATTCACTCCGTTTCCCGTAACCGCTCGACAATCGTCGTTTGACAAAGCGAGCGATATTCAAGTTCAGGTGTTATGACGCAGATCGCCACGACCACCAGACTTACCAATAACACGGGAATAAATGGATAAGTAAAAACAGCGTAAGTCACTTGTCGGTGCAGCAAG
>DAMDEB010000070.1:6887-7919 GCA_032090075.1 Caproiciproducens sp. | reverse complement strand
AAGAACGAGAAGCAGGGTGATCACGGCATACCAAAGCCCTTCACCCACCAAAAGTTTTTTTACCTGTTTCCGGCTCATACCAATGGATTCAAGCGTTGCCAGCTCGTGCCTGCGGACCATGATGCCGACGGACATCACATTCACAAAATTGAGGATGCCGATTAAAGCCACAACCAACGCAATGCCGTCGCCGAGCGTGTAGAGCACTGCTCTCGCGCTGTTCAGCTTCTCCCGCGTTTCCAGCTTCGACGTGCGGAGTATTTGGGAATCCCCGTCTGTGAGCTGCTTCAGGGCTCCCAAAGCCTGCTGTTGTTTTGCCGGAGCAACGTCGACGTAGAGCGTCGATATCATTGGGTCGCGGTATAATTTTCGCATCAGCTTATCGGATACCCAAACGGTAGGGGCGAGGCCGAAATCGGCCCCTTTAAACCCAAGCCCCCAATCGGGATCTTCGTTTCGTAGCCGCCGCGGCTTACTGGTTGAAACGTCACTTCGCGAACGCCCGAAAGCAAGCCCGGGTCGTCGGTTGCGAGAAGCCCGAACTCTCCGCGCTCAAACGCGTCCGCGTCGAAGGACCGCCCTTCCTTTTGGCCCAGCCCGGTAAGGGCGCTGCGATTGATGCCAACGAGAAGCCCGATAAAGCTCTTTTGGATATCCTGTTGCGTCGGATTCGGCAGCTTATTTTTTTTGACGTAATCCGCAACATACTTCCCGAATTGCCCCTGCGAATAGTCGGGGCGGACCCATTCCATCGTCATAGTTCGCAGGCTTTGGAATCCGGGCAACACTTTTATTTTTTCAAGAAACGCGCCGTCGAATTTCTGCTTCGTCGGAACTGAATTGTAGGGATCTTCGAAAACATTGCTTTTCAGCACGAAATCGCTTTCAAAACCGGACGCGATATAATTGTCGATACCGATGCTTTCAACCAACGTTGTAACAACGAGAAAAGTTGTCAGTCCAAGGAAGAGGCTTAGCAATACGACCGCCGCACGCTTTCTGTCGCGGAAGATATTGCGAAGAGCCATTTTG
>DAMDEB010000070.1:3921-6877 GCA_032090075.1 Caproiciproducens sp. | reverse complement strand
GCCGAGGGTCGACCGATACCCGGGACGGCCGCCGCAGCCTGCTTCCGTAAACTTCTGCGCTTCGACAGGGGAAATGCCGGCCGCTTTTTTCGCTGGTTTCAGGGCGCCCAAAAAGGCCGTCAGAAAAGCAAAGAACGCCGCACCCAGATAAATCCACGGCGAAAACGACATGACGGCGCCCGTGGAGGCAACGTCGAGTCTGGAAAGAGTCCACGGAACGATCACGACCGAAAGCAGCAGGGCCAGTATCTCTCCGACCGGAATCCCAACGAAGCAGAGACGCATGATCTGCCCGGTCACGATGCGGCGGATCTGTTTTGGTGTCGTACCGATCGTTTTGAGCAACCCGTAAAAGCGGATATCTCGGGAAACAGAAAGATTCAGGACGTTGTAAATCAAAAGATACCCGATTGCAACGACGAAGGCGATGATGGCAATAATGGCGATCATGCCGGATCTCGCCGCATTCTGATCGACGTCGTACAGATTCACAGACATAATCGGCTGGTCTGCCGACAGGCTCAGATCCTGCTTCAGCTTTTTCAGATACTCCGAAGTCCGGGAAGAATCGCGGAACATCACGTCCGCCGCGCCGTCTCTCTCAACGGATTTTCCGCACTCCTGTAGAAAGGTCTTCGACACCAAAATCGTATATCCCTCGATCTGCGGATCAATCGTGGTGTAATCGGTAAACCACCCGGATAAGCGGAAGGTTTTGCGAATTGTTTTTCGAGCTTTTCCGCTTCCGATGTAGTAATCGAGCGGAATCTCCATGCCGACGGAGGGATGGGTGATGCCCGCTTTTTGCAGGGCTCTGGTCGGAGCCATGATCTCGTCTTCTTCCTGCGGATAGCTGCCCGTGATATCCGTGCAGGCGGGAGAACGCATTTTTTCCCAGTCGGTGCTGTCGAAATAATACAGTGATAGGCTGGCGCCGCCCATTTTAGGCGGGCTTTTGACAGAGGCGGCGGTGGATCCCGTGCCAACGGCCTTCACGTAATCCAGCCTTCCGAGCTTTTCGAGCTGTGAAGCAGTCGGGTGGCCGACCGCCGCGTGGGCTGCGGTTCCCCAAATGCGTATTCCCTCCGTTTTGACGGATTCTGACAGGCTCATGCCGATACTGAAAACAGAGCCAAGGAGCAGTGTCGTAAGCATAATAGCAATGACGATAAAAATGTTACCCTTTCGATTGGACCGAAGGCTTCTGGCCGTCAGTCGCCTTATGATTTCACCGTTGTTGTTTCTCATTTTCAATCACACCCTTCCCGCATGATCTTACCGTCCTCAATATGGATAACCCGGTCTGCGAGCTGAGCAATCTGTTCGTTATGAGTAATCATCACCATGGTTTGATGAAATTTGGAAGAAGTCATTTTAAGAACCCCCAAGACATCCTGACTTGTTTTACTGTCAAGATTTCCGGTAGGTTCGTCTGCAAGAAGGATTGACGGTTTTGTTGCCAGCGCGCGGGCAATCGCCACACGTTGCTGCTGACCTCCGGATAGCATATTCGGCATATTATCACGCTTCTTCTCAAGACCCAGCGTGCTAATAATTTCGTCTACGAAAGGCTTGTCTATGGTATTGCCGTCCAATTCAATCGGCAGCACGATATTTTCATAAATGTTTAAAATTGGGACAAGATTGTAGTTCTGAAATACGAATCCCACATTGCGCCTGCGAAATATCGTAAGCTGCTCATCTGACATTTCCGCAAGGTTGTGCCCATCGACGATTACTTCCCCGGCTGTAGGCTTATCAAGTCCACCGAGCATATGTAAAAGCGTACTTTTACCGGAACCGGACATGCCGACAACTGCGACAAATTCTCCGCGCTCCACGGTTACGTCCACGCCATTCAGGGCTTGAACGATATTTGGTTCCTTTCCATACTGTTTTTTCAGCTCTTTTGTCTGCAAAATTGGCATTTGACCACGCTCCCTTCTTTATATGCTTTAATCATAAGCCATAATTCTTACAGGCTCTTAACAGAATCGTAATTATTTCTTACAGTTCTGTAAGAACATTGAGAAGGTCGTATAATGCCCGATTTTGGAATCAACGAGAATATAGCCGCCTTGCTTTTGAAATATTACTGATGCTAAATAAAGCCCCAAACCGGCTCCATCGACAGTTCTGACATTCTTTCCCCGATAAAACCGCTTAAAAATTAAATTCCATTCATCCGAAGGAATGCCAATTCCATAATCTGTGATGCTAATTTTTGTATAGAGGGGTAATGATTCCACTGCAATTTCTATTGAATGGTTTGGTTGAGAGTATTTTACCGCATTCTCTAAAATGTTTGTCATTGCTTCACATGTCCATTTTCTATCGTGAAGTACAAAAATATCTTCAAAATAGGCCGTTTGGATGGAAATGTTCTTCTTTGAAGCTGCACTGTATACACTACTGATACAATCCGAGAGGGTTTGCTTAATCCCGACAGAAGTAGGGGAAAACTCAATAGCTCCAACCTCCAATCTTGACATCTTTATGAGACTGTCCATCATCCATTGCAGTTTTTCCGTTCCCGCTTTGATTCGTGACAAAAACTCCTGCTGTTCGGACAGAGTGATATTTCCCTCCAGTAGCAAGTCGGTATACATGGTAACACCCGATAATGGCGTTTTCATTTGATGTGACATATCAGATATAAAGCTTTGGATTGTATCTTTTTCCCGTGTGGTTTGTGAAATGTCCAATGTATTCATTTGGATAATTTTATTTGCTTTATGTATTAGCTTGGAAAGTCGGCTATCTGTCACTGTTTCAAAAGGCAGTTCTGCATTTTTGCTTAATATGCCATCCAAGATTTCATCAATGGAATCAAAAGCAGCTTTAGTATTTCGGTAGCTGAAAAAAATGGTCAAGGTACATAAAAAAAGAGCCACAATTATAGTAATTACTAATGCCATTCTTACATCCCTCCGTTCCAAATGTATCCGATCCCATG
>DAMDEB010000070.1:2546-3911 GCA_032090075.1 Caproiciproducens sp. | reverse complement strand
GGATCGTCTTTATCGTTTCAGGATTTTTAGGGTCGCTCTCTAACTTTGCGCGCAGACGGCTGATATTAACAGGAAGAGTGTTTCCATCTACAAAATTACCTTCCTTGTCCCACAGAGAGGATAATATTTGCTCCTTTGAAAGTACATGCCCGGAATTTGTCATTAAAAAAGAAAGCAACTTGAATTCAGTAATGCTGATGGAAATCTCTTCATCCTCACGGAAAAACTTACAAAAATCTACATCCAGTTTGTACTTTCCGGAACATATCACATGGCTGCTCTTTGTTTCTGTGCGCCGAAGCAATGCTGCTACCCTTGCTCGGAGAATAGAAAGTGAAAACGGCTTTGTAATGTAGTCGTCCGCACCAACCAGCAAACCTGATACCTCATCCGTCTCCAAGTCGCAGGCCGTCAGCATAATAATAGGAACTTTTGAGGATGTCCTGATTTCTTTGCACAAATCCATTCCGCTTCCGTCCGGCAACCCTAAATCCAGTATGAGAAGGTCAGGCTTATATAGTTCAAGAGCCCGCTTTCCTTCCATGATGGAACTTGCTGAAACTGTGTGATAGCCGTCTTTCTTAAAAGTAAAGGCAATACCTCGGCTTAAACTTTCATCATCTTCAAGGATTAAAATCGTTTTCATAGTGAACCTCCACTGTTTTCTTTGCTTATATCAGACATAAACTTTTGGACTGAAAACACCTTTTTATTGTAAAATACAACCAATACAAATTGCACCAGTAATATGCCCTTCCTCAAATAATTGCTTAAATCATCTATTGGAATATATCTATTTTTTTCTATACAAAAGAATTATAAATCTTACAATAATTATATGCGCTTAAACAAATAGGCACAAGTGTATTGTTTAGTAAGCTTCATAAGTACATGAATTTTTGATTGATTAATAAGCTGAGATGGACTTTGGGTTCTCGATTTGGTCTTGCGTAAGCTGGTTTTAGATATACTCCTTTATTCTCTCATTATTGCAGCCTTCTCCACATTGTAGCTCCGTGCCTAAAACGTCCCTTTGATAAGGTTTGGCAAACCCTCATCTCTTTTATTCGGTTAAAGCCATCGCCGATGGATTTCTTCGATTAGATATAAAAGTAGCATTGATTCCTTAATTAGGAATCAATGCTACTTTTTACCATGGTGAAGATAACCATGCTAAATCCGAATACGTTTATTTTGTGGATGGTATGCTAATATTACTTCTAAACCTCGTTACGCATGAATGAGCCATCCTTGAAATAGAACTGCATCCGACCTCTCGACCATCGCAATCCATAGCTTCCCGTCGAATTTCTCAAACACTATCATCTATTGGATATCGAGGATGACACAAACGGCAAACTCTAC
>DAMDEB010000070.1:1097-2536 GCA_032090075.1 Caproiciproducens sp. | reverse complement strand
GATTGAATATTTTCTGACTATCGGTTAATATATGTCTGATGGGGGTGAACAAAATTGGATTGCAGTAAAACAGGGGCGCTCCTTTACCGCTTGCGGAAAGAAAAGGGTCTGACGCAAAAGCAGGTTGCCGAACGTATGAACATCAGCGACAAAACAATTTCCAAATGGGAACGTGGTTTAGGCTGCCCAGATGTAAACTTACTTAGAGGACTTTCTGATTTATTTGAAATAAATATTGAGAAAATTTTGGATGGGAATTTGGAATCCAATGATATTGAGCAGGGAAACTTAAAACGTATTAAATTCTATGTTTGCCCAATCTGTGGAAATGTGATCAATAATACAGGCAATGCGGAAATTTCCTGTTGCGGGCGTAAGTTATCACCGCTCATTGCCAAACCTACAGACGAAATGCATACAGCAACAATAGAAGATACAGATGGTGAATATTACATTACATTCAATCATGAAATGAGTAAAACCCACTACATCTCCTTTGTTGCGTATGTTACAAACGATAAACTCCTGCTTGTAAAACTTTATCCTGAACAGGCAGCGTTTGTAAGCCTGCCCAAAATAAGTTCAAATATATTGCTGCATAAATATAGCAGAAAGCTATATTACTATTGCAGCAAGCACGGGTTATATTCTTTATAGAAATTTATCCTTTCTCAAATTAAAGAGGTGTTATTCATGGATACTGCAAAAAGAAAAGAACTGAAAAGTGCTTATAAGGACAAGGCGGTCATCGGCGGCGTATACTGCATTCAATGCAATGGAAATAATCGTATGTGGATTAAATCCACAAGGAATCTTTTAAGCCAGCAAAACAAATTTAAGTTTGCAATCTCGATAGATTCTTGTCCGGAACCGGATATGCGTACTGAGTGGGCTAAATATGGAGCACAATCATTTTCCATTGTCATCCTCGAAGAACTGAAAAAGAAAGAGACCCAAACAGAACATGAATTTTCAGAGGATATCAGTGTTCTTCTTGAAATATGGCTCGAAAAGTACAAACAGGATACTTTGTGATGAAGGGACTATCACATGGAACAAAAAACTGAAATCAAACAATTCCTTGACGACTCAGGTAAAATAACGCAATTGCCGAAAAATCAAAAAGTCAGATATGTGTTACTGGAATATTTAGCCGGAAAATTTGAGTCGGATAGTACTTATTCAGAGCGAGAAGTCAATGTTATCTGTGATAAATGGCATACATTCGGGGACTACTTTCTGCTTCGGCGCGAACTTGTAGATAATGGCCTTCTGTGCCGCGAACGGGATGGTTCACGATATTGGAGAGTACAAACCGCACAAAAAGAAAGGGAAATCAATCATGAACCATGAATTTCGTCCCATTAATCTGGACACCTGGGATAGAAAACAGTATTTTTACTATTTTACAAAGATGCTTCCTACAGGGTATACTCTTA
>DAMDEB010000070.1:576-1087 GCA_032090075.1 Caproiciproducens sp. | reverse complement strand
GGTAGATATTACAAGTACTTATAACATGATCAAAAAAGCCGGTAAGAAGTTCTTTCCCGCTTATCTGTATTTGGCATCCCGCCTAATCACTCAGCAACAGGAATTTCGAATTGCCGAGCATGATAATCAATTGGGATATTATGAAGTTTTACATCCTTCCTATGCCAGCTTTCATGAAGATGACAAAACCATGTCCTGCATGTGGACGGAATACGATCCTGATTTTAAGATCTTCTATAAAAATTACATGGAAGATCAAAAGCAATATGCAGGCAATCACGGAATATTGGCAAAGCAGGATATTCCCGACAACAATTATATGGTTGGTATGCTGCCTTGGACTCAGTTTGCAAGTTACACTCCTATTCCCTACGGCAGCAGTAACAACTATTTTCCAGTATTGCAAGCAGGAAAATTCTTCGATAAAGATGATAGAAAGATGATGCCGTTCTCCATTACCGTACATCATGCCGTCGCAGACGGATACCATGTTGGTCTGTTTCTTCAAAAA
>DAMDEB010000070.1:0-566 GCA_032090075.1 Caproiciproducens sp. | reverse complement strand
AGTATGTTGCATCCGGAAGAGTGGATTTGATGGAGCTGTGGATGCGGTTCTCTTTCAAGAACGGCACCTATGCTAAACTAAAATTAATGGCAGGCAGCTCGCGAATCGGTATTTCAACCGGCTTGCGAGCTGTTTCTATTTCAAAGCGTCTTTCTTGCTGACTGATAGCAATCCGTAAGCGGGTAGATATTTTCCATGCCATCAAGGAACCGCATGGTTTCTTAATAGGTTGATAACCAAAGAGCTTGTTATGTTCTGTTTATAACAAAGATGTATCAGTTTTCATTGTTAGACGGCAAAGTTTGCATGAGGGCAAAGAAATATTTAGGCTCACCGGTACTAAAATATTCATACCAAGATTCCAGTGTGTTTGATTGAAAAACACTTAAATGCTCAATGATTTGTTTTGCCCACAACAATCCCCCGGTTGAACTTGCAGTTATAAGGTTGTTATCCGTTACAGATGGCTTGTCGATATAAAAACTTTGCCCTTTATAACCAGGAGCAACCATTTCAAGAAATCCGGGTCCATTACTGGTATGCGGGCGGTTGTCCAAAAGCCCGGC
>DAMDEB010000069.1:13301-14195 GCA_032090075.1 Caproiciproducens sp. | reverse complement strand
ACTCGAACCTATGACCCCCTGCTTGTAAGGCAGGTGCTCTAACCAGCTGAGCTATGCTCCCATTCGTGTGCCGCAATATCGGCGACGTGTTATATAATACTATATATTGTAGCACTTGTCAACACTAAAAATACATTTTTTTCATTTTTGCGTGCATTTATTTACTATGAGCAGCTTCTGCTATTGCTTTGAGCTCCTGTTTAGAGAATTGATAAGTATGATTGCAGTACTGGCATTTCGCTTCGGCAAAACCCTTTTCATCAGCAAGTGAAAGTATATCTTCCGACTTTAAAGTCGCGAGTGCACGCTCAACACGTTCTTTGCTGCAATTGCAGGCGTAACCGACCTTGAATTCATCAAGGATTTCCATTTCAAAGCCTTTGAGGGCAGTTTTACAAATATCCTCAATGCTCATCCCGCTTGCCAGCATGGATGTGACAGGCTCCATTTCATTGATGTTTTTCTCAAGCTTGTCTATTTCAGCTTGATCCGCACCCGGCAAAATCTGTATCAGCAATCCGCCTGCAAGGACTTTACTGATATCTGCTTTATCAACAAGGACACCCAAAGCACACACGGTTGGTATCTGCTCGCTTACAGCATAATAATTTGTGATATCCTCGGCGATTTCTCCGGAAGTAATTTCAACTTGTCCGACATATGGTCTGCCTTCTCCAAAATCACGCATAACACCCAAAAGCCCGTCTTTGCCGACGGCCTTACCCACGTCGAGTTTCCCATTTGGTTTCAGCGGCAATTCTACCGTTGGGTTATCAACATATCCGCGGCAGTTACCATCGCTGTCCGCAATGGCAATTACGGCGCCCAGAGGCCCACCGCCTTTGATTTTAAGCGTAATACTGGCACCCTTCTTTTTCAGCATCGATCCCATCA
>DAMDEB010000069.1:8742-13291 GCA_032090075.1 Caproiciproducens sp. | reverse complement strand
CACTGGTACCATGTATCTGCTGTGCTGTTGCGACAATATAGGTTGAATCAATGGCGGCTGCCATAATGCTGCCATCAGCTGTAATACATCTAATAATTCTGTCCATAATAAAATGATTCCTTTATTTTATCCTTTTTTTGCTACCATAATAATCCGTTCCGTTTTATCGTTTGGCTCTTCAAAACTGAGGTCGTCAAATAGACCGACCGTCTCCAATCCTGCCTTAGAAAGCATGGAAACAATCAGATCTGTATCATAGGCGCGTTCGTAAAAATGTTCGGAACTCCTGTAATATGCATTGCCTTCTCGGCCAAAAAAATCAAGAGTTATGCCAACGCGGTTAGATTTTGCCTCAAAATTATTTTGCCAAACACAATAAACATCATCCGTATCATAAACAAAAGTATGGTTGCCAAGGACATACTTGTGCTTGTAAAGCGTATTGATATCAAATATAAAATATCCGCCTTGATTTAGAAAGAGTGAAACGCGCTCAAAGGTTTTTTGTACATCATTTTCATTAATGACATGATTAATGCTGTCCAAAGCGCAGACGACGGTGTCAACCGTGCCATATAGATCAATATTTTGCATTTGCTGGCACAAAAACAAAAGTTGCAAACCATTATCGGCTGCTTTTTGCTGCGCAACAGAGAGCATTGATTCTGAGCCGTCAATTCCATATACATCAATACCCCGTTTTGCAAGTTCAATGGTAAGGCTGCCTGTACCGCAGGCGAGGTCAAGTGTAAGGCCCGCATTGTGGTTCAGTTTTTTAAGCAAATCACAAATATAACTCGCGCGTTCGGGGTAGTTGACATTGTGTGTAAGACTGTCATAGTAGCGAGCAAACGAAGAATAACTCATTTAGACTTTTCGCTCTCGTCTATTCTGCCGAAAACCAGTTCATAGCCATCGCAACCATAGTTCAGCGAACGGTTAACCCTGCTGATCGTTGCAGTAGAAGCGCCGGTTGCTGCCACAATGTCGCTGTAAACGCGCTTCGTGCTCAGCATGTGCGCAACCAAGAGGCGTTGTGACATTGCTTTAAGCTCCGGAACTGTACACAAATCCTCAAAAAAATTATAGCACTCGTCAATCGTATTCAAAGAAAGAATGGATTTAAATAAAAAATCTACACTGTCATCTTTAATTTTAGAATTCAAACGGTTTCACTCCTTATTCATTTAATAGGATAAAATCTTAGCACACAAAATTGCAAAAGTAAAGTGGATTGAAGTTAATATTGTCATATAAGATTAAATATCATTTCGAATAATATCCTCATAAGTTTCTCGCTTTACAACAATCCTTGGATCCCCATTATGTACCATCACAATGGCAGGCTTCGGAATGCGGTTATAATTTGATGACATGGAATAATTGTATGCGCCGGTAGAAAGTACGGCCAGCGTATCACCAACCTCTGCCGTTTGAATCAACGTGTTTTCCTGAATTAAGTCTCCGCTTTCACAACATTTACCCGCGATTGTCACTTTTTCATCCGCAGGGAGAGTCGCTTTATTGGCTACTACGGCAGTATAATTGGATTTATAAAGTGCATAACGCGGATTGTCTCCCATACCTCCGTCAACCGACACATAGGTACGGACATGGGGAATTTTTTTAATTGCACCAACTGTATAGAGGGTGATTCCAGCTTCTCCTACGATGGAGCGGCCTGGTTCAATGAAAATAAAAGGTACGTCAAGTCCAAGCTCTTTGCAGCGTGTGTTGACAGTTTCAGCTACCAATTCCATGTATTTGTCGTATGCAACAGGCGTATCGGAACTAACGTATTTGATTCCGAAGCCGCCTCCCAAGTTGAGTTCTTTAATAACAACTCCGGTTTCATCCTTAATCTGCTTAATAAAACCAAGCATGATTTTTGCTGCAAGTACAAACGGCTGAATGTCAAAAATCTGGGAGCCAATATGACAGTGCACACCCTTTAAGTTGACATTTTTATACTGAACAGCCGACTGAACGGCCTCCATCGCCTCACCGGTTTCCAACGCAAACCCAAACTTCGAGTCAATTTGCCCGGTGCGGATAAACTCATGTGTGTGTGCGTCGATACCTGGTTTGATGCGCAGCGTAATATCAGCTATTTTATTCATTTTTGCAGCCATACTGTCTATCGTTTGAAGCTCTGTTAAGTTATCAACGATAATATGCCCAACATTGGACTGTAATGCAAATGAAATTTCATCCGGTGTTTTATTGTTTCCGTGAAAATGAATGTGTTCGGCCGGAAAGCCCGCTGTTAATGCTGTGAACAACTCTCCGCCGGAAACCACGTCAAGCCCCATCTTTTCCTCATTGGCGATACGGCAGATTTCCTTGCAGCTGAAAGCCTTGCTTGCATAAAGGGGCATACCTTTCCCGTTATAATATTTATCAATGGATGAGCGATACATTTTGCAGGTATTTCTGATTTTATCTTCATCCATTACGTACAAAGGAGTACCAAACGATTGAGCAAGCTCAATCGTGTCGCATCCGCCAATGGTTAAATGACCAAGCGTATTCGTGTTTAAACAATCTGAAACTAACATTTTCATCACTCCGTTACTTTATTGGTTGTCACATTGCGTTATAATTATGTTTTTAATTTCCTCAACACCTTCTCCATTGACTGCCGAAAATGGAATCAGCTTCATATCGTCAACCTCGCTGAAGGTCTCATCAAGTATTTCAAGCTGTTTTATTCGCTCTGTTTTATTGAGTTTATCGCTTTTTGTTGCAGCAACAAGAAAGTTAAAATCGGAATTCAGCAGGAAATCAATCATGTGTAAATCGTCAATTGTGGGACTATGACGCATGTCGACAATTTGAATCACAAGTTTAACATTGCGCCGTACATTTAAATACCCTTCGACCAGTTCTGCCCAACGCAGTTTTTCCGACTGGGAAACCTTGGCGTAACCATATCCGGGCAGGTCAACGAGGCGGCAGTCCTTCAAGTTATAAAAATTAATCGTACTGTTTTTCCGGGCGTTGCGCTGACCCTTGCAAGAGATTTTCGATTCAGCAATTTATTGATCAGTGTTGACTTTCCAACGTTTGATCGGCCTGAAAAGACAATTTCCGGCACAGTGGATTCAGGAAGCTGGTCGAGTCTGCCCGCGGCAAATTCAAAAAAAGCATCTTCAAATTTCATTCTATCCTCCCGTTATTGTGGAACGCCGGGCAACAGGACGGCGGGATGAGCGGGTGTGCTCACAGCTACATCTGTAGCCGTACTTTCATCCGGTTTACGTTCCGGCATCCTGCACAATGCAGCCTCAAGAACCTGATCTATCTTTTGAACTGGCAAAAACTGAACGGAATTCTTTACAACTGCATCTATTTCAGCTAAATCAGAAACATTATCAGCCGGAATAATAACCGTCTTGATTCCCGAACGATAGGCAGCCATTGTTTTTTCCTTTAGTCCGCCTATCGGCAGAACCCTGCCGAGTAAAGTAATTTCACCTGTCATTGCAATATCATGTTTAATTGGGATGTTAGTTAGGGCTGAAGTAATGGCAGTCGCCATTGCAGTACCTGCGGACGGTCCATCCTTTGGAATTGCTCCCTCAGGGGCATGGATATGAATATCGTATTTCGTGTAAAAATCATGTTTAATTCCAAGTGAATCTGCTCTGATTCGTATACAGCTGATCGCTGTTTTTGCGGATTCTTTCATCACATCACCAAGGGAACCAGTTAACTCAATTTTACCTGTACCATCCATCACTGCTACTTCAATCGGCAAAATTTCACCGCCGACGCTGGTCCACGCAAGGCCGTTTACGAGTCCGACCATATCGGATTTAGCAAGCTCATCAGTTTTAAATCTTTTAGGACCTAAAAGTTCTTCTAAGTCCCCCTGCTTAATCGTGATTTTTGTGTTACTGTTTTCAACAATTTTTTTAGCACATTTTCTGCATATGGAAGCAATTTGGCGTTCCAAACTTCTAACACCGGCTTCTCTGGTGTAACCGTCAATCAGTTCATGAACAGCTGCGGGCATCAACTTCAACATTTTAGAATTAATTCCATGCTTTTTAAGCTGTTTTGGAATCAAATGCTTCTGTGCAATATTAAACTTTTCCTCGTGCGTATAACTGCCAAGAGTAATAACATCCATTCTGTCAAGCAGCGGCTCGGGGATAGAACTGTAATCATTTGCGGTCGTAATAAACATTACCTTACTCAAATCAAACGGCATATCGATATAGTGGTCGAAAAACGCGGAATTTTGCTCTGAATCAAGCACTTCAAGCAGCGCTGACGCAGGATCTCCACGAAAATCGTTTCCCAATTTATCAATTTCATCCAATAATATCAAAGGATTGTTTGTACCGGACTGCTTAATTGCCGCAATAATTCTGCCGGGCATAGAACCGACATAGGTTTTACGATGCCCCATAATATCGGACTCATCTCTAACACCGCCGAGTGATACACGGACATAGCTGCGGCCGATTGCATTGGCAATGGAACGGGCAATAGATGTTTTACCGACGCCCGGAGGTCCAACAAGGCAGATAATCTGTCCTTT
>DAMDEB010000069.1:6756-8732 GCA_032090075.1 Caproiciproducens sp. | reverse complement strand
CCTCGTGGGAGCCGTAAGGCATCTTGGACAGGCGGTCGCATTCCTTTATAAGCTTATCATTTTGCAGCTCAGGAAGTTTCATCTTCGCAATACGTTCGCGGAGTTCATCAGCTTCATCCTGCGGATTATCGTCATCTCCAAGTTCATAGGAGATGGCTTTCATTTGTTCCCTCAGAAAATATTCACGCTGATTTTCATCAATCTGTTCTTTCGCTTTTTCACTGATTTGGCTTTCAATCGATAAAACCTGAATTTCATTCTTAAGAATTTCAACAAGTTTTTCCAATCTTTTTACCGGATGAAGTTCCTCAAGAATAGCCTGCTTCTGCTCATAATCAAGCATAATATTGGAAGCAATAAAGTCAGCCAATTCACCGCAATCTTTTTTTTGCACCACACCAATAATGATATCAGGCGGAATACGGCTGTAGTTTTGAATATATTCTTCAAAAAGGGTCTGTGTGTAGCGAATTAAAGCTTCGGTTTTATGAGATGCGCGAAAAGATTTCATTTCTACGGCACGTACATCTGCGAGAATGAACGGATCTTCACTGATTTGCGAAACAATTTCAGCACGGTACATACCCTCGGCAAAAAGACGTACTCCATCATCAGTGCGGCGGATTACTTGTTTGACTTTCGCTACAATTCCCATACTGTAAATTTGTTCCGTGTTGGGCTCATTATCACTTAAATCCTTTTGCGCAACAAGAAAAATTTCCTGATCATCTTCCATCGCTTTAGATAAAGCCAAAATGGACTTTTTCCTGCCGACATCAAATTGCAACAGCATACCCGGGAATATGACCAATCCCCTCAGTGCAAGCACGGGGAGAATAAGATTGTCTGTTTTTTGTAATTCGTGATTCGTACTCATAGTTTGTGCTCCTTAGCAGAAAGGCTGCTGCAAAGTAGGTAACAAACAGTGCTACCACGCTGCAACAGCCATGATTTCTAAAATTATGACGCGGTGTCTTTGCGTCCACGTTTTCTTGGAGTTGTTATCTTAATTTTCACCGGTTTGCGATCCGGATTATAAACAATCTCCGGCTCCGTGTTATTATTCACCGTGTCAGCGGTAATTGTTACTTTTTCAATCGTATAATCAGACGGTACCTTATACATGAGATCGGTTAAGAGGTCTTCCATAATAGACCTCAGACCTCTTGCACCTGTGCGACGGTCAATCGTCTTCTTAGCAATTGCTTTTAGTGCTTCCGACTTGAATTCGAGCTCAACCTTGTCAAGCAGAAATAATTTTTTATATTGATTGAGCAAACAGTTTTTTGGCTCGGTTAAAATTCTTACTAAAGAATCCTCATCTAATCCGCTGAGAGAGGCGATAACAGGTAAACGGCCAACCAATTCAGGGATAAGACCAAATTTAACCAAATCGTGCGGTACGACGCTCTGCATCCACGAGGTGGAGTCAAGTTCCGCCTTACTCCTAACTTCCGCGCCAAATCCCATTGCAGACGATGCGGTACGTTTTTCAATGATTTTATTCAAGCCGTCAAACGCACCACCACAGATAAACAGAATATTTGAAGTATCAATCTGCAAAAATTCCTGCTGTGGATGTTTTCTGCCGCCCTGCGGAGGAACATTAGAAACAGTACCTTCTAAAATCTTCAAAAGAGCCTGTTGAACGCCTTCGCCGCTGACATCGCGGGTAATAGAAGGATTTTCAGACTTTCTGGCAATCTTATCGATTTCATCAATATAGATAATGCCGCGCTCGGCCTTTTCAATATCAAAATCAGCTGCCTGTATCAAGCGCAGCAGAATGTTTTCGACATCCTCACCGACATAGCCGGCTTCAGTTAGCGTTGTGGCATCCGCAATTGCGAAGGGAACATCAAGTATTTTAGCAAGCGTCTGAGCCAATAAGGTTTTACCAACGCCAGTCGGGCCAAGCAAAAGAACATTGCTTTTAGTCAGCTCAACATCATCTTTTCCATAATAGATACGCTTGT
>DAMDEB010000069.1:3560-6746 GCA_032090075.1 Caproiciproducens sp. | reverse complement strand
GCTTGTAATGATTGTATACAGCAACAGAAAGGGAAACTTTTGCATTTTCCTGCCCTATTACGTAATCGTCAAGCATCTTTTTTATTTCATGTGGTTTTGGCAATTCAGCTGAAGACTCGCTGTAACCCGTTTTGCGGTTGGATAAGTTCTTTTCGTCGTCAAGGATTGACATACAAAGCTCAATGCATTCATCGCAAATATAAACGCCGGGGCCAGCTATGAGGCGGCGCGCTTCATTTTGCGGCTTGCCGCAGAATGAGCAGCAGATTCCCCTGTCCTTGGTATCATCGTTATTAGGCATTTAATCACCAACCTCAAATTATCGATTATAAATGACCTTATCAATCAGGCCATAATCAGCAGCAGCTTGCGCTGTCATAAAATTGTCGCGTTCTGTATCCTTGGTAATAACCTCAATCGGCTGGCCGGTCTTCTCTGCGAGAATTTCATTCAGCTTTTTCTTGGTAGCGATAATATGATCGGCATGAATCATCACGTCGGTTGCCTGACCCTGTGCGCCGCCACTCGGCTGATGAATCATAATGTCGCTGTTGGGCAAAGCAAAACGTTTGCCCTTGGCTCCTGCCGCAAGCAAAAACGCACCCATACTGGCAGCCATACCCATGCAGATTGTTGAAACATCACATTTGATGTATTGCATTGTATCATAGATTGCCAGACCCGCGGTTACAGAACCGCCTGGACTGTTGATATACAGGCTGATATCCTTGGCAGGATCCTGCCCTTCAAGATATAAAAGCTGAGCGACAACCAAACTCGCCGTAGTATCGTTTACTTCTTCATTCAGCATTACAATTCTGTCATTCAGCAAACGCGAGAATATGTCGTATGACCGTTCACCGCGGTTTGTTTGCTCTATAACATATGGGACTAAACTCATGATAGCGTACCTCCAATAAAACTAAACAATAGATTGATAATTGGCAGGATTTGCTCTTATTATTCAGCGTCTTTTTTGCTTTCAATAATAATGGCATTGTCCCGTACAAGGTTAATTGCTTTTTCAACAACGATGTCTTTAATAAGTTCGTTTTTCGGAATAAAGGATTTTACCTTGTCAATGTCAATTTCATAACTTTTTGCCAGTTTTGCAAATTCTTCTTCAATTTCTTCTTCGCTCGGCTGAATATTTTCAAGCTGAGCAACCTTCTCAAGTGCAAGGCGAACCTTTACCTGACGCTCTGCCTGTGGCTGAAATTGTTTGCGGATAGAATCCTTATCCATACCTGTGTATTTAAGATAAGTATCAAGATCCATGCCTTGAGACTGTAGGCGATAGCCGAACTCACGAATATCCTCATTGATTTTGTTTTCATACATGGCCTGAGGAATCTCTGCTTTTAAATTTTCTATCAACTTATCAATCAGTTGATTTTCAATATCATCTTTAGCTTCTTTTTCCTTTGTTTCGGTCAGCTTCTCTTTTACGTCTTCTTTGTATTTGTCAAGTGTGTCGAAGTCACTTACATCTTTGACAAAATCATCGTCAACTTCCGGCAGTTCCTTCACTTTGATTTCATGTAATTTAATTTTAAACACAGCATCTTTATCCGCTAAATCTGCTGCCTGATAATCAGCCGGGAATTTAACATTAACATCAAATTCGTCACCAGTCTTATGCCCGATAATTTGCTCCTCAAAACCAGGAATAAATTGACCCGCACCAATTGTCAAACTGTAATTTTCAGCTTTGCCGCCTTCAAACGCAACACCGTCGACGGAACCATCAAAGTCAATAACCGTGATATCGCCGTTTTGCACTGCTCTGTCTTCTACCGTTACCATTCTGGAGTTGCGCTCCTGAACCTTTTTAATCTCTTGATTAATATCCTCGTCGGTCACTTCAATCGGCTTCTTTGTAGCGCCAATATTCTTGTATCCGTCAATTTCAACATCAGGTTTTGTTGTTACCGTTGCCTTAAACACAATTCCCTCTTTGCCGGCGGAAACCAAATCAAAGTCAATTTTATCTTCAATCAGTTCAAGTTTTGCCTCGTTGACTGCCTCATCGAGTGCATCTGGATAAACAGCGTTAATCGCATCCTCGTAGAATACCTGTTCGCCATAATATTTTTCAACGAATGCGCGCGGAGCCTTGCCCTTGCGGAAACCCGGAATTGCTATTTTTTTATTTTCTTTATGATAGGCCTGTTCAATTGCTTTTTCAAATATTTTCGCATCAACCTCAACCTCAAGTTGATATCGGTTTGTTTCAACCTTATTAGACGATTTTAAACTCATTTTTATTTCCTCCTGCAAATTGCAAATTATCTAAATTATTATAGCACATGTAAAAAGAATATTCTATATATAAGGTAAAATGTTCAAAAATTGTTCATTTTACCAAAACAGGCATAAATTTCAAGTAGTCGCAGGATATCAAGTACATTTTAATTCCGTCATACTCGCCTGTGACTGCCCGCTTAGCAGCCTCACTGCCATGAATATGGCCAAAATAGCACTTGGTGATACCTCGTGTTTTTAGTATACTCAAAATTTCTTTACACTCCGCTCCATCATAAACAGGTGGGTAGTGTAAAAAAACAATTGGATGTGCGCCCTGCTTTTCCGCGTCATCAATTGAAGCATTTAAACGACCTACCTCACGGTTGACAATCTTTACATCTTCGTCGGTTTCCGCATTATAGAGCCATCCCCGTGTGCCGCAAACAGCAGTTTCACCAACCACAACGGCATTATTGTGAATGATATTGATTGTATTGAAGTTATTCTGTGTTAGGAAATCATCAATCTTTTTTTTGGTTGACCACCAGTAATCATGGTTTCCCTTCAAAATCAGCTTTTTCCCCGGCAGAGAATTAATGAATTCAAAGTCTTCCACCGCATCCTCAAGCTTCATCGCCCAAGAAATGTCTCCGGCTATTACGACGGTGTCCTCATCGCTGACCACCGCCCGCCAGTTTTTTTCAAGTCGAACCGTATAATCTTTCCAGCCTTCAAACACATCCATCGGTTTGTCGCTGCCGAGCGATAAATGCAGGTCCGCAATAGCAAATAGTGACATGTAAACCTCTCTCGGATATCGTACTCTATATCAGCTGCTTTAGTACGATTTTATCCATTTCTTCCTTTGTGCAAAGGTTATCAAAGCGGACCGGTTTCAGCTCCAGATCGGAAATCTGCTGGGGAATCGGAGTTCCGGTT
>DAMDEB010000069.1:2067-3550 GCA_032090075.1 Caproiciproducens sp. | reverse complement strand
TCTCTACATCATAAATTTCTTTGATTGCAGCTTTGGTTGCCTTGTCATCGCAGTAACCGGCATAAAAAATTTCATGGAGCCGACTAAGAACATCTTCACTAACTTGATATTTTCCGGTTGTCGCAAGCTCATTCATCCAGCCCGCTACCCGGGCGCTGTCTCCGTCAGTAAGATCATAGAGCAGGCGCTCAAGATTACTGGATACTAAAATATCCATGGATGGCGAAATCGTAGCATGAAAATCCCGGTTGCGATTGTATAGGCCAGTATTTAAAAATTCAGTAAGTACATTATTGGAATTGGATGCACAGATCAATTTATTAACCGGCAATCCCATTTTCTTTGCATAGTACGCCGCAAGAATATTGCCAAAATTCCCAGTTGGTACAACAATATTGACTTTTTCTCCATCAAAATCAATCTCGCCGTTTGCCATAAGATCACAATAGGCGGAGAAGTAATAAACGATTTGAGGTAAAAGTCTGCCCCAGTTAATGGAGTTTGCACTGGATAGCATCATATTGTTCTGTGCGAATGCTTCATTTATTTTTTGATTGGCAAATATTTTTTTCACGCCGGTCTGAGCATCATCGAAATTACCTTCAATGGCGCAAACTGCGACATTGGATCCTTCTTGAGTATTCATTTGGCGCTTCTGCATCGGGCTGACTCCATTTTGCGGATAAAACACCTGAATTCGGGTTCCGTCAACATCTTTAAAGCCTTCAAGAGCCGCTTTGCCCGTGTCGCCGGATGTGGCGACCAAAATAACAGCGGTTTTTGAAGAATGAATTTTTTGAAGTGATCTTGTTAAAAGATGAGGTAAAAGCTGTAATGCCATATCCTTAAATGCACAGGTCGGGCCGTGCCACAACTCAAGCATATACATATTGATTTTTCCATTTTGTAAAAGAGACATCGGTGCAGGAAGATCGTTTTCAAACTTTCCGTCTGTGTATGCAGAAGAAACGCAGTCTGCTATTTCTTCCGTTGTAAAATTGGAAAGGAATAACGATAAAATCCGCGTTGCGCGTTCAGCGTAGCTGCTATGCTGAAGTTCCTTTAGATCGCTATATGACAAGCGCGGTAGACTTTCCGGAACAAACAAGCCTCCGTTCTCGCAAATACCTTGTGCAATTGCCTGAGCTGAGGATACATTCATGTTGTTATCTCTTGTGGATTTATAGTTCAAGGTGATTCCCCCTTCGCTTTGTCTTTATATTTTATATTATAACCTATCTGTTGTCAAAGAGAAACGAAAAAATGATATGCATTGTCAAATAAAATCGAATTAGTCAGAACTTCACTGTAATTATGATGCAGCATTAGCTCTGCAATATCCTCTACCGATTCAATTCCCACCATTCCGTTTGGTAATCGATCAATCCCATCAAAGTCGCTGCCAATTGCAAGACAGCTTTCCCCGCCAAGAGAAAGAAAATATTCTATATGGCGGAGAACATCGTCCGCACCAGCTTTGCCG
>DAMDEB010000069.1:0-2057 GCA_032090075.1 Caproiciproducens sp. | reverse complement strand
GCCGGTTGGATTTAAAAAAATAGGCACAAAGTTAATGCCTACTAATCCACCGCGTTCTTTGATCATACGGAACTGGTCGTCAGTTAAGTTCCTTCTTTGATTACAAATTGTGCGCGAATTTGAGTGTGTAGCTATAAACGGCCGGACTGTTGTATTGGCAACATCATAAAACAGCTTATCGCTCGCATGAGAAACGTCAACAACAATATGCAGGCGCTCCATTTCCTTTACGGCGAGTTTGCCGAATTGACTCAACCCGTTGGATGGTTCGACATCCGCTCCATCCCCCAATTCACAGGAGGAATTCCACGTCAAGGTAATCACCTTAACACCTCGGTCGGCCATATATTGCAGCCTTTCAATGCTGCCCGCTGCTGCTCCACCGCCTTCAACGGTTAAAACAGCACCAATTTTATTTTGTTCTTGTGCCATTGTGAAATCTTGTGTTGTTTTGCAAAGCATGATTTTATCCGCATTCAGTTCCAATTCGTCATTTAGCTTCTGCACGACAGCATCAAAATAATCAGCTGCAGCCTTCCCTCTTTTTTCATCTGGAATCCATACTGCAAAACATTGAAACCATGGAGAATAGTTTTTTCCGCGCAGCAACGATAATTGCAGATCATTGTTAAAGAGCAATTTTTTATTATTATAGCAATTTGAGATTGTATCGCAATGCAGATCAAAATATTTCAATAGTATCCTCCTCCGCTAAAAGCATTCTGAATATATTCAACGGATTTTACTGTAAAAGCACCACTTTGAGTAGTAATTCCAATTACATCAAATCGTGGCTGCAATTTGGTTTTATGCTGTTGCAAATACAAAAGCGCAGTTTTGTAAATCTTTCTTTGTTTTCCGATTGTAACAGCCTCCAACGGGCTGACGGAAAAATGTTCATCGCGTGTTTTGACTTCTGCAAATACAATATATTCTTCATTTTCAGCAATAATATCAATTTCTCCAAAACGAGAGTGATAATTGCGTTCAATGACTTGATACCCCTTTTTGCTGAGCAATTCAGCCGCATAGTCTTCTCCAATTTTACCGGACGCATTATTCATGAGCGCCTTCCCCTAATATCTTTTTTAGAAAAGTTCTTCGATGCACCGGGCACGGGCCGAATTCTTTTAGCAATTTAATATGTAAAGCTGTTCCATAGCCTTTGTGCTTAGCAAATTGATATTGGGGATAAATTTTATCGATTTCATACATTAGTCTGTCACGGCTAACTTTTGCGAGGATAGAGGCGGCGGCAATATTAGCAGAGAGTGCATCCCCTTTAATGATTGTCTGTGTATTCACACCGAGCGGCGGTGTTCTGTTGCCGTCCACAAGCGCTAAGTCCGGCCTAACGCTTAGGCCGTCATAGGCGCGCTTCATAGCAAGAAAAGTCGCCTGCAAAATATTGATTTCATCAATTTCAGCCTCGGTTGCAAAACCTACCGAATAATTGACCGCCGTTTCTTTAATGATATCAAACAGCGCTTCCCGTTTCTTTTCACTCAGCTTTTTGGAGTCGTTCAATCCATCAATCATTTGATTATTTGGCAAAATAACAGCGGCAGCGAACACCGGGCCGGCCAAAGGGCCGCGTCCCGCTTCATCGATGCCGCATATTGTTTGATATCCTTTTTCTGCTGCCGCGTTTTCATAGGCAAACCAGTTCATATTATTTACCAACCTGTTCAAGCGTAATTCGGCCCAATTTGGCACCTCTGAATTCGTCCAAAACCATAATGGATGCGCGCTCAGTATCAATTTCACCACCGGAAATAAGCATCCCGCGTTTTCTGCCTGTCAGTTCCAATAGTTCATAACCTTTTAGTTTGGAAATATCTGTATCCTCAAACTTATAGCGCTGCTTCATCGCGTTTGGGTAGCTGTCACGCAGCATTTCAAGCAAACGGCCGGCAAGCTGCTGTGTATCAATGACATCATCTTTCACAGCGCCTGTAAATGCAAGCCTTTCGCCGACAATTTTATCCTCAAATTTAGGCCATAATACTCCCGGTGTATCTAAAAGGTCAAAACCCTTACTAATGCAAAACCATTGG
>DAMDEB010000068.1:6305-14284 GCA_032090075.1 Caproiciproducens sp. | reverse complement strand
GCCTCTCTTGGAAACAAGCGTAAACGTTATGCCTTCATCGAGAAATTCTGGCCACTTTCAGAGCAAGACGGCGAATACAACCTGAATCAAGAATTACGAGAAAAAATTAAAAATGTATCACTGGAAGAGTGGAATCAAGCAAAGCAGTCATTTTTGCAGGCGATAGAAAATGTAAAAACTGAGTATGCTCGTATTCAGAAAAGCTACAAGCAGACCGGTTTGTTATTGGAAGCTAGAGAAAAGTTAGCCTTATTGATTAAAGCCCTAAAAGAAAATGAATCAAAAATACAAAAGAGTGAAGAACGGATCACTACTGATAAAAAAGAAATTACCAATTATGAACGGCACCAAGAATTGCTAACACGACAGAAATTAGATATAAGCAATGCAGATAAGCTGTTATGGTTGAAGAAACTGGTGCTGCCTCGTCATCCTTTGGTTCAGAAATATAAAGATGTCATAAATGCATTGACACAAAACAGTATTGATCTTGTGGATGCGCGTGAAAAACTTTTTGATGATGAGCGGCAAATAAATTCTTTAAGTGATCAAAAGGAAAAGCTGCGGATGGAGATGAATACAGTCCACTCAGAAATCTCGAAATTTGAAGCGGAGTTAGAAAACTTCCGCGTTCAGACGGATTCTCCACGCCGGATTGATCAATATTTCATCAACAACATTGATGACGAAACTAGCAAGTCTTCCCCATGGGGGTATAACTCATTAAATATAGCAAGAGAACAGCTATTCTTGGAAGCGCTTCATCTCCACAAAGCCTTCATATTCAATTCACGGTTTCTGAGAGAAAACCTTGACGCTTTTGGAAAAATGATGCGCGGGAAAATACCGATAGGGCAATTACCGATTGCGGCGCCGATTTTATTGCAAAGTCTGTTTCTAATTGTTCCGGTTGTATCGACAACTTTCGCATCAGTTGGTAGCTTTTTAAGGGATATCCCCAAAAATGAGATTGCTTATCTCTTTGTGGATGAAGCAGGACAGGCTATGCCCCAATCAGCTGCCGGAGCCGTATGGAGAGCCAAAAGGGTGATTGCTGTAGGGGACCCACTGCAAATTGAGCCTGTTGTAACTCTACATGATAGCGTGATCCAGGCATTAGCTGATTATTATCAGCAAAGTCCGTTGATTGCAGACAAATACACCAGCGTGCAAAGTTTGACTGATCTTGCTAACACTTTTGGGGGATACCGTACCGTATCCAAACCACAGGATTTGTGGATCGGCGCGCCCCTTGTAGTACATAATCGTTGCCAAAAAACAGTTTTTAACATTTCTAATGAAATTGCATATAACAATAAAATGATATATGCTACAAAAAATCGTGTGGATGCTGTTTGCCAGTGGATCAATGTATCTGGTAATAGTCAGGACGGTCACTTTGTGCCTAATCAAGCGGAAGCAATTAAAAAAATCCTAGTTAAAGGGTTTAAAGATATCGTGCAACAGAATAGCCAAAATACTATTCTGCCATCACTGTTTCTTATTACTCCATTTAGAAGTGTTAAAGCTGGAATGACGAATTACTTTCGGAAGGTGTTACCTGCTTTGTTGGCGCAGAATGGAATAAGTATTTCAAAAAAGGATCTGCGAAAGTGGGTGGCTACATCCATCGGGACTATTCATACGTTTCAAGGTAAACAGGCGGACACTGTGATACTTTGTTTAGGGATAGGCTCAGATGGCAAAAATATCGGAGCCGTAAATTGGGCCAGTGAGAAGCCTAATATTTTGAATGTTGCCATCACCAGAGCAAAGGTACGATTATACATTGTGGGAGATAAGGATATCTGGGGCAATAAACCATATTTTAGTACGGCTTTTCGACATTGTAACAATATAAATGAAGAAAATGTTAAATAAGTTGTGTATAAGCAAGGATACTATGGAAATAAATAAAGCTTCATTATGTTTCTTTCGTAAAACCAAAACACAAAATCTATCAAGGACTACAAGAGGAAATCATCACTTGTTTGTAATGATTCCCTCTTGTTTTTATATCGGATTCATAGTCCCTGCTCAACCTCAAACCCACCCTTGAAGGTGATTTGTATCTTTTCTGCAGAAACTATAGTCACCTTGACTATCAACTGTTTTACCAGCGCCTCATCGTATTCGTTGAGGTTGAAATTTGCCTGTTCCAATATCTCGAATAGTTCTTTCATCCGGGCGTTATTGTTTTGAGTGATAAGTTGCCGCTGCTCGTTATCACGCAGCCTATTCTGCAGTTCCGTGCGTTCGTCTGAGATCTCCTTGAATTTGGTATCGAAATAATCCGCGCTGGCAGATGAGCGGGAGCTTAATTCCACCAGATCCATCATGACGCTGTCCAGTTCCTCAATCCGGGCGCTGATGGCGGCGGTATCGATGGTATCATCCTCTGCATCCATAGCTACACGAAGGCTGTGCTTCAAAGTATCGATCAGCTCATCCTTGTCCTCAACAAACCCGCAGATGGCCTTCATAATAGCATCCTGCAGCATGTATTCTTCTACGGTAGGCGACTCTTTACAGTATTTTGTTCCGTATTCCAGCCGGTTGATGCACCGCCACACAACCTTCTTTTTTCCGTTTCTGGCCCAAGTGACCCGGCGATACCGTGCGCCGCAGCCACCGCACACGAGAAGCTCCGACAGAGCATATTTGCTGCTGTACTTGCCCTGCTCGGTTTTGGTGGCTTTCTGTGACACCTTCCGCTTGCTGGCTCTCCGGGCGATTTCCTCCTGAACAAGGTTGAACATCTCCTTGGAGATGATCCCCTCATGATTGCCGGTGACATAGTATTGCGGGATTTCCCCTTGATTCTTCTTGCTTTTCTTGGTGAGAAAATCCGTTACATAAGTTTTCTGCAGCAGAGCATCCCCGATATATTTTTCATTTTTGAGCATATACCGGATGGCGTTGGTCGACCATACATTTTTTCCAGTGCCGGAGGAGATGCCCTCCGATTCCAGCTCCTTTTTGATTCTGGCGATGCTGTATCCGGACAGATAGCTTTGGTATATCCGCTTCACAATGGCGGCTTCCTCCGGCACAATCTTCGGCTTTCCGTCCTCGCCCTTTTCATAACCGAGGAAACGAGAATACTGAAAAGTAACCGTGCCGTTTTTGAAGCTTTGACGCTTTCCCCATGTGACATTTTTGCTTATGGACTCGCTCTCGGCCTGTGCGAAGCTGCCGAGTAAGCTGATGGTCATTTCGCTGGCCATCTGCATGGTGTTGATGCCTTCCTTTTCAAAAATGATGGGGATGCCTTTTTCCTTGAGCTTACGGATATAACCGAGACAGTCCAGCGTATTTCTTGAAAATCGGGAGATGGATTTGGTCAGCACCAGATCCACCTTGCCTTTTTCGCATAGCTTCATGAGTTTCAAAAACTCGGTACGTTTCTTTGCGGAGGTTCCGGTGATGCCCTCATCCGCAAAAATACCGGCCATTGTCCAGTCTTTATTCCCATTGATTTTCGCTGTGTAATAATCGATCTGCGCCTGATAGCTGGACTGCTGCTCCTCTTGGTCGGTGCTGACACGGCAGTACGCGGCCACACGCAGCTTCTTTTTTCTTGCGCGTTCCTGCAAGGCGATGGGATTTGCGGGAATGACGGATACGTTTTTTTGAATCGGTGATATGGTTTGTGTCAGCATATCGATGCGCTCCTTTCCGTGGTATTTGTATCTATGATTTGATTGTTGATCAGCTTCAGATGCGCCGTGCCATCCGGTTCCAGCAGCACCTGTTTGACGGTTTTCTCAAACAGCGCGGGATCAAATTCTGTAAGCGGCGGATGAGTTTCAAAGCGTTCCCGAAGCTGTTCCGTTAAGTATGCGCCATCGCAGTCACCGCAGGAAGCATATTTCTCAGCGGCGCAGTTGAAGATGATCAGCTTTACATAGTCGCTGTCTACCTCGGTCTTTTCCAGTTCCCGGTTGATCTGATTGTTTATCTTGGTGACGTCCAGCAACGGTTCGCAAGGACGGCGTTCAGGCTGCCCTAAAAGCCCCGGCTGTGTAATGACAGTGTTCAGGGCGGTACAGATGCTTTCCAGCAGGATTTCGTCCGAAATGCGCCGCCCTGTGCGTCCCTCGGCCTTGCAGCACCAGCTTTCATATTCAGAGTTGCGGCCATCCCGCTCATATTTACTCCCGCAGTTGAAGCAGTATAGCTTTTTGCGGATTATGTTCAATTCTTCAGAAAGAGGCTGGCAGATATTTTTCTGTTGAATGATTTCGGAAACGGCGTGATAGCAATCCTGCCCGATCACAATCGGGAAACCTTTCTCGCCGGTGTATCTTGGATTTTCCAGTATCCGTTTTACCATGTGCTTGTTCTATACGGGACTGTCTGCCTTATAGGGGACGGCTCCTGTGGACATTTTTGCAGCAATGGATTGATAGGACTGACCGGATAAGTAATCGGCATAGATGCGTCTGACTGCTTCCGCTTCGGTTTCATCGATTGTCAGCACTCCATTTACGATGCGGTATCCAAAGGGGAGGTATCGATTCTGTTTCATCTTCCGAATACCTCCTTGGGGAGCCTCTCGGTGAATTCAAGTCCGCCGATCAAGCGGAACTTCAGCTTATCCTGATCGGTGACAATGATTTTGTCCACGATGCTGTGAAACAGCACCTCGTCAAAACCGGTGAGATAAAGTGCGCCCTTGTCAATGATTCCGATCAGTAGCCTGCAGTCGGCAATCATTTTGTCATCGGCATCACGCTCTAAAAGTCGGCGGCGCTGTGTCCGCAGGATGCTGATCCGTTGGTTGATCTCATTGGATTTCTGCATAAAAAGAGCAGAATCCATGTAGCCTTTCGACCGCAGTCGATTGAGTACAAGATTCTGCTTGGTGAGTTCCGCGATTTCCTTATTCAGTTCTCCGACCTTGGTGTTGTTCATAGTGGAAATGGATTGCAGCGCCAGAAGCTGGTCGAGAACCGGAGTGAGAACAGAGTGGCTGTTCTGTTTTAATTTGTTATACAGACAGGTGAAGGCCTGATAGATGGCATCCTCCCGGATTTGTCTGATTTCACAGAGAGCTTTTCCCCGGTCATGGGTTCTGCATACCCAATAGGCTTTTCCGTTGGTAACCTTGCGGCGGAAGGTGGCTCCGCATTTTCCGCAGTGGATTTTCAGTGACAGATTGAATTGTGTTCCTGTACCCTTATGAGGATTTTGCTGCTTCCTCAGTTTTTGCAGCGCCTTGACCTGTTCAAATTCGGCCTTGCTTATAAGCGGCTCATGAGAGCTTGTCACATAATAGCGGTCTTTTTGCCCAGTGTTTTTCACCTTTTGAAACGGCAGGGTATCGGTGGTGAAGGATTTCTGCAGCAGAGAGTCCCCAATGTATTTTTCGTTGGTGAGGATATACTGGATTGCCGTGTGATGCCATCGGGACTCACCGTCCTTGCGGGGGATACCCTCTTTTGTCAACTCATCGGCGATGGCATCCATGCTCTTGCCGGACAAATAGCTGCCGAAAATTCTGCGGACTACCGGAGCTTCCTGCTCATCGGGAATCAAAATATTATCGACAAGCTGGTATCCATAGGGAGCGTTGCATGTAATAAAATTCCCGCTTTGCATCCGGCGTAGATAGCTCCAGCGCATATTGTTGGAGATTGAGGAGGATTCCTCCTGCGCGACGGTGCTGAACATCCCCATGATCAGTTCATCGTGCATTTCTGCGGTTTTGATCCGTTCTTTTTCAAATTCCACCTCGATGCCGAGGGCTTTCAGTTCCCGCAGAGCAGCGAGGCAGTCACGGATGTTCCTTGAGAATCTGGAAACGGACTTGACCAGAATCCGGTCAATCCTGCCTTTGCGGCAGTCGTTCATCATCCTTAAGAAATCGTCTCGTTTGTCGGCTCTGGTACCGGTGATACCTTCGTCGGCGTAAATGTCGACCAGTTCCCATTCCTCGTTGCCGTTGATGAGTTCCGTGTAGTAGTCCACCTGCGCAGCAAAGGAATTGAGCTGATCATCCGAGTCGCTGCTGACTCTGGCATAAGCGCAGACACGCAGTTTTTCCGGTGCATAATCATAAATCGGATGGATTGGTTCTATAACCTGTACCTGAGGCATAATCGCCCACTCCTTTCGTGTGAGTTCGATACCATTTGGTATCAGCTACATACACTACCACATAGATGCGGGAATAGCTATCACAATATCCACTAAATTGACCGGAGCAGGGGATGATATTTTCCGGCTGTGTATTCCTCCGCTCTTTTGTATTCCTTCGGGGTGATTTTTCCCTGTTCCAGAAGTGACAAAAGGAAGCTCCGCGCCATTTGATATTTAATTTCATCCGTCAGTTTTTTTTAGTCATAAGAGCGCCTCCTATCTGAACATTTGTGATAAGAATGCAGCTTGCTGATCCATGGATATTTCACCTTCCAGCGGAGAATACACCTTTACGCCGCAGTCATTGAGTTGCCGAATGAAATCAATGGTTTTCGCCGTATCCCGACCGATGCGGCTGACGGAATGAACGATCAAAGCGTCCAGTTCTCCTGTTTTGGCAGCAGCCATAGCTTCCTTTAAGCCTGCGCGGTTAAAATCCAGACCGTTGCCCAAATCCTCGGAAGCTCCAATTACCTCAAAGCCCATCTGACGGGCATAACCGTCCAGTTTTTCTTTCTGATCTTTTAAAGCGCCGTGCGTATCCTCCGGTGCGTCAATGCGGCAGTAAAGCCACGCTTTTTGTTTTATATCCATGAAAATTCCCTCCTTTTCAAAATTTAATGCCACATGCATGAGGACAGCCGCCATTTAAGGGGACAGCTATCCTCATGGTATCTGGCATCAAATCGCCAGTTGTTCTTCGTTTTCTGCTGCTCCTATTCGACACTACTTCCCGGAGCGGGAACCGGTTGGCTCCGCAGGGCAGTTAGTTCAGACCGGGCTTGGTCGGTGGCCGTCATGGGAATCTCACCCCAGCCGGGATCTCCGGCTGCCGCCCCCATTGCGATGTCTGTGGCTGGACGGAAGTATCATGATAGGCTGTTTCGGTCTTGGCGGTACGATCCACCATGGATCGTTTTCCGGACGAACATGATCGCTTTGCACCTTTGATGCTATCGTTTTTACAGGTAACTCTGGCCTACCTGCAGGTGGTCTTGGCGTGTCCTCCGACGCCGCTTTCGCTTATCGCGCGGAACAGCTAACGTATCTGAACTGCTGGATATGAAATTTTCAAGGAACACGAAGGATTAGAAAAATCCCCCTCACTTCTATAAAGGAAAAAGTGAGGGGGTTGAGCGGATAAATTTTAATTTTCTATCAGATGGCGCAATTTCATCAGAATTTTCTTCTTCCTGTCATTGATTGTTTTCTGCGGAACTGCAATTATTGAGGAAAGAGCGCGCTCACTTTTACCGTTGAAAAACAATTCATGGATTAATTGCCTTTCTTCCGGATCTAAAGCGGCAAGAGCCAATTTTAGCTTTTGCAGATGCTCCTGCCTGATCAGTTCGTCCTCAACGTTTGGCTGATGAAAAGTAAATTGAAGTTCTATATGTACACCATCCTCCTGAAAGCGTTCCAAAGAGAGTTCAAATTGACGGGCGACCTTGTCCTGATACCTCTCTGCCTCACGAGATTTATGGTAAGCATAATAGACCACCTTACTGACTTTCACGCGCTGGTGTTTCACTACAATCGTATATTTTTTATTTTCTGACATATCGATGGATTTTATTTTTTTGCGGACAACATAGTTTACAATGGCTGCGAAGATCAGCGTTACCAGTGCTGCAATCAATATTCTGTCTACCGTCACATGACTGATTAAATCAAAGTCATCGCCAAACCCTCCAGCTATTGTATTGGCAAGATATCTTCCAATAGGGATCCCAAATAAAATTCCGACAAATACGGAAAAAACATTTTCCGCTAGTACAAGCGGCCGGATTTTTTTCTGATGAAAACCCAGAACCTCCAATGTGGCAAGATCCCTT
>DAMDEB010000068.1:0-6295 GCA_032090075.1 Caproiciproducens sp. | reverse complement strand
TACACGTTCAGCAAAATTCAACATTCCCATGTTATAGAGCACTACAAAAGCCAGAACCGTGCCCGATACAATCAGCAAAAGGGAAGTGCCGAAAATTGCGCTGAGGTTCCCCTCGAAATCAGATTTCTGAGTTGTTCTGTCCGTATAGCTTGTTATGTAACCGCTGTTTAGAAAGTCGTTATTCTTCTTATTCCATTTAACCAGCAGCGAGGTGGGATTAAAATTCTCACCGATTTTCTGCCAGTAGTCGTCCGTCATATAGATTCCCTGAGCACTTGGCATATAGACGATTTTCATGATTATAACAGGATAGTATGTGTCGCTGCTCCGCTTCAGGTTTACGGTGTCACCGACTTTTACATGCATGAGTTCAGCCAGCTTTCTCGTCATGGCAATTCCCGTATCGGGAAGCGTAACGATGTTTCCTTCCACGTCCTCAAGATGCATCAGTGGGCTTTCCTTTGAAAAGACAGAGACGGCGGTCATTTTCCGCAGCCCCTCCTTTGTTGTAAGCTGGACAGAACTTTCCTCCATGTCCTGCACTGTTCCGTCAAGATTCAAATTCCTAATGGCCCTGTCTGTGGTATCGCTGTCCAGAATAACTTTCTGGTCATAAGAGTATGTTTTTTCATAAAGTGTTTTCGGAATACCTGATACCAGATCAAACAGGGCAAGGGCGCCAATAATCAGCCCCACACAGCCCGAGACACCAAGGATGCTTACAGCAATTCTGAATTTATTGTGCATAGCATTCCTTGCAATTAGTTTTTGGCTGAATTTCAAATGCATCCACACATAAGAAAAATGCTCCAGAAAAATATGGCACCCTTTTTTTGGCGTTTTGGCCCGCAGTAATTCAGCTGGCGTTTCATTTTGAAGCTTCAGGCACGAAAGGAAAGAGATTCCTGCGGTAAAAGTTATTATGATAGAAGCGCCGAAAAGGAACTTCGGAATGTTTACAACCATATCCTCAGCGGGAAAAGTCATCAGGTTTTTGATTTTTGAAAGCAGCAGCCTGCCAATCACGTTCGGCCCAAATATGATTCCCACGAAGATTCCCAGCATGCCGACAAAAACGCCGTATGAGGTATAATGCCATAAAATGCTTTTTTTGCTGTAACCAAGGGCCTTCAATATCCCGATCTGGTTGCGCTGGTCTTCTGTCAGCCGCATCATTGTGCTGAAGGTGATCAGGGCGGTAACCAGAAAGAACATAAACGGGAACACCGTGGCAAGCGACTGGAACTGGATGACCTTGGCATTTGCGAAGTTAACGCCGCGGTTATCAGTTTGAACCATCACAAAGTTGAGCTTTCTTCCAAATATGGAGTCCATCTCGCTCTGTATTTCCACAGCGTCCGCTCCCTTAGCAAGCTGAACTTCAACCTGGTTGTAGGGTTTCAATCCTCCGTAAGCAGAGGCAATTCGATCCTCATCAATCGCGATAAACCCGTATCTTTTCGGGTCTGGCATCATGGAAGCAGTGTCTTTAGTTGCGTATATGTTTTCGCTGCTGAGGGCGAGTGCTTCAATGGTTGTGTCTATTCTTTTATCGTTTACCTCTATGGTAAGGGTATCCCCAACAGAAAGATGATTGGCCTGCGCAAAGGAACGGTCAAGGATTGAGCCACGCTTACTGAGCTTTTTTCCAGCCATAGTCACTGGCATATCAAGCGTATTTCCCGACGGAACTGCATATACCCGTAATGTAGGCTTTCCGTCAATACGGGCAGTAGCATTATTTACTGTGAAACGCTTTTCTGCCTTCTGTACGCCTTTTATATTTCGGACTTTCCACATGTTTAGTTCGGATGGATTTGAAGCCGCTACCCAGAAATCCGAAATATTGGTATCTCTATAAAAACTCTGGGAGTGTGCGTCAATTGTTGTCCATATGGTGTCCAGTCCAACCGACATACCGACGGCTAATGCTGCCATGATAAAAATTGACAGAAACTGCGAACGGTTTTTTTTCATATCCTGGATGGATTTTTTAATGAGTGCGCCCTTTACCATACAATTTCCTCCACCGGCCGCGGATGCTCGGTATGCTGGATTTCGCTTATCTGCCCATCTCGCATATGAATGACGGTATCCGCCATTTCGGCAATTGGAGCATTATGAGTAACCACTACCACTGTTTTTCCCATATCTCGAGCTATGTCGCGAATCAGTTTCAGCACTATGCGCCCGGTACCGGAGTCCAGGGCACCGGTAGGTTCGTCGCAAAGCAGAATCTGCGGATTCTTTGCCAATGCTCGGGCAATGGATACCCGCTGCTGCTCGCCACCGGACATTTGACCGGGAAAATTATTCTTTCTTTCTCCCAGACCCACCCGCTCCAGCATTTCCGCTGCATCCAACGGATTTTTGCAGATTTCTTCTGCAAGCTGTACATTTTCTAATGCTGTCAGGTTGGGAACCAGATTATAAAACTGAAACACAAATCCGATCTTATCCCTGCGGTACGCAGTTAATTCCCTTGTTCCCAGCTTTGATATCTCTTCGCCGTTTACCGTGATTACTCCTTTCGTAGGAGAATCCATGCCTCCCAGCATGTTCAGTACAGTTGTTTTTCCCGCTCCGCTTTGTCCGAGCACAACATTAAACGATTTATCTTCAAGAGAAAAGCTAACTTCCTTTACGGCCTTTATGACGCTGTCTCCTACAATATATTCCCGTTCCACTCCTTCAAACTGAATAAGACTCATCCCAGACCCCCCTTATAGAGATATAGGTCATTTGAAAACTTGGTTTCTTTTCATTTAATATCGGAATTAGTTTTGATGCTTGTTTAAAAAATAAATTTTCCAAATATAAATTCTCCTTTCATTTCCATTTCATTTGTATTATAATCAAAAGCAATAAAAAAGAGAGTAACATAGGTTACTCTTTGCAAAGAAGATGATAAAATTATGGAAGATTTAATTTCAACGCTGGCATCGATCAGCCTGTTCCGGTGCTTTTCAACCCAAGAATTATCGATGCTTTTTAAAAAAGAGCATTACCGTGTCAAGCGATACGCCAAAAACGCTGTGATACACTTTCAAAACGAAAAGTGTGTCAATCTTGACATTGTTTTACGTGGGACGGTTTTGGTTCAAAGAATCGATTCAAACGGTGATATGCTCACCCTTTGCAGCTTTATGGCCGGTGATTCCATAGGTGAAAACCTTCTTTTCTCGCGTAACAATCCGTATCCCATGACGATGACCGCGAAATATAATACGGATATTCTTCACGCGGACAAAGAGTTAATTCTATCACTGTGCCAAAGCAACAGCGGATTTCTGGAGAACTTTCTCCAGTCGATTTCCGACAAAACACTGATTTTGGCAGGAAAAATTAAACTTCTTTCTATGAAAACAATCCGCCAGTGCATGATTGAATTTTTACTTTATGAATGCCGAATTCAGAAAAATACAACGATACGATTGGAAGTATCCAAAAAAGAGCTTGCAGAAAAGTTGGGGGTTCAAAGACCATCCCTATCCCGCGAACTGAAGAAAATGCGCAATGAAAACCTGATTGCCTATGATGCCAAAAGCATAACAATCATCGATATGGAAACGCTGAAAAGACTTCACACCGAGTGATAAATAAAAAAACCGATAATAAAGGAGTGACACGCTTCATGGAGAAATGTGAAGTATGCGAGGCACAATGCTTACATAAGCTCTGCATGCACAAAGTACCGATTTTTTCATCCTTAAATCAGGATGAAATGACCCATATTGTTTCTATTATCCGCCACAAAAAATACCGAAAGGAAGAAACGCTTCTTTCAGAGGGAGATCCGGCGAACGCCCTTGTGATTGTCAGCGAGGGAAGTGCCAAGGCTTTTAAAATTACGCCGGCCGGCCGGGAACAGATTCTCTATGTATTTTCCGAAGGAGATTTTTTCGGCGGACGCAATCTTTTCGGCAGGCAGGTATCCACCTACACCGTAGAAGCGCTGGAACCGGTCAGGACATGTTCTTTTACAAAGGAAAGTTTCTATGAGCTGCTTCAAGCATACCCGGAGATTGCAATAAAAATTATTGAGGAACTGGAAAAGCGGATTTCTCACATGGAAAGCGCCCTGCAAAGCATGGGGGTGCGCAGTGTGGATGAGCGTGTCAGCGCACTGCTCATTGATTTTGCCGAAAAATATGGAACTTCCGTGCCAGACGGTACACTAATCCATCTACCGCTGAGCCGTGAGGGTATGGCAAATTATCTGGGAGTCGCGCGTGAAACAGTAAGCCGAAAACTTGGTCTATTGGAAGACGAAGGGATCATCCGCTCGAACGGAAACAAAAGCATCCTGCTGCTGGATCGCAATATGCTGGAGTCATCGGCTGGAAAATCCGTCGATTTTTAATTTACCAAAAAGGCATAAAAATTTGATTACAATCACAGAAATACCTCCCGTACTCTGTTACAATGATGACGAAATCAGAAACAGACTGCGGGAGGTGTTCTATTGAAGGACAAAATTCTGGATTTAAATAAGACGGTGTATGAATTATGCAGCAGTGATTCGGGAATCACTAAATTATTGGAAGCAACTGGGTTCCTCGATATCACAAAGCCCGGAATGCTCACAACAGCAGGCAGGTTCATGACCATTCCAAAAGGTGCAAAAATGAAAAATTTCAACCTTGAAGCCATGAAACAGACTTTTGCGGAACACGGCTACAAAATAAAGGAGGAATCCACATGAGTGAGGAAATCAACAACAGGGAATACCGTCAAAAAATTCTGAAAGAATTGATCACACAGCTCCATGACGGCAAAGGCGTCGAGGAAGTCAAGGGACAGTTCGCCGCCGTTTTCGGTGGAGTATCCGCAGAGGAAATCGCACAGGCGGAGCAGGCTCTTGTCACGAACGGCCTGCCGGTTTCTGAAATTCAGCGCCTTTGCGATGTTCACGCTGCTGTGTTCAAAGGCTCTATTGAAGAAATTCATCAGCTTTCCGACCCATCGGATATTCCTGGGCATCCTGCCAATACCCTCAAACGTGAAAACAGGGCTATTGAAAAATTGATCGCAGAGATTCGCGAAGAGAGCGCCCAATCGTCCGGCGGCAAAGATGTGGAAACCGCTCTCGGGCGGCTGACCGAAATCGACCGCCATTATCTGAAAAAAGAAAACCTTCTCTTCCCCTATTTGGAACAGTATGGCATTACCGCCCCGCCAAAAGTAATGTGGGGTGTGGACGACGAAATCCGCGCGCAGCTCAAAGAAATAAAAGCGCAGATTAAAACAACCGATCCCTCGCAGTTAAAAAGACCAATTGAGGAACTGATTGCAAAAATCAGTGAGATGATTTTTAAAGAAGAGAACATCATGCTTCCAATGCTGCTTGAAAACCTGACACAGGACGAGTGGAAGCGCATTGCCGAGGAAAGCGGTGAACTTGGCTATTGCTTGATTGACCGCGTGCCTGACTGGTCACTGGCCGTGAAAAAAGAGGACGAAACCGTGCAACAGGAAAAATCTGCACCGGGTGTCATTACCCTGCCGACCGGAGTGCTGAAAGCCGAAGAGCTTGTGCGAATGCTCAATACCCTGCCCATCGATATTACCTTTGTGGACAAGGATGACACCGTAAAATATTTTTCGCAGGGATCAGAACGCGTCTTTCCCCGTACAAAAGCGATTATCGGTAGAAAGGTTTCCAATTGCCATCCACCGGCAAGCGTGCACATCGTAGAAAAGCTCGTGGAGGATTTTAAAACCGGACGAAAAGAGAGCGAAGATTTCTGGATTGACATGGGCGAAAAATACATCCTCATCCGGTATTTTGCAGTACGCAGCGAAAAGGGCGAATATCTCGGCGTGCTGGAAGTGACTCAGAACATCCGGCCTATCCAGGAGATCAAAGGTGAAAAGCGCCTGGTTTCAGAGTAACACAAGAATTATTTAAAAAGGTGGTTTACAGTATGGAGACACATTATTTGAAAAACATTGAGTTTAAGAGCGAATTGGAGTTACCCGCGCTGGTTGAATACCAGCAGGGACAGGTTGTGAGCCGAACCCTTGCGCAGAATAAGGCTGTGAGTATTACCCTGTTCGCGTTCGACGAGAATGAAGAGATCAGCTCGCACTCATCGGATGGGGACGCGATGGTAACTGTCCTTGAAGGAACGGCGCATATTACCGTTGGGGATCAGGACTTTTCACTGGCTGAAGGAAAAACCATTGTGATGCCGGCAGGAGTCCCGCACGCTGTGGCGGCGGACGGGAGATTCAAGATGCTGCTTACGGTTGTATTTCCTCAGTAATAAACATGTTTTTACATCAATTATTT
>DAMDEB010000067.1:9987-14385 GCA_032090075.1 Caproiciproducens sp. | reverse complement strand
CAAAGGGAAAATACTTCACAGATAAGCTGACCGCAATGGACGAAATTGAGTTTGTGCGCGGAATGGGCATGATGCTCGGCGCAAAGCTGAAAGCGGGCACCGCCAAGGAAACCGCACAAAAATGCGCCGAAAACGGCTTGCTTGTTTTAACCGCAAAGGATATGCTCCGTTTCCTGCCGCCGCTGACCATCCGTTACGAGGAAATTGACAAAGGGCTGAAAATCCTCAAAGAAACAATCGGCTGACGATTATTATAGAAACTAATAAATCAATATACAGGAGGGCAACCATGAAACATCTGCTGAAAATGCTTGACTTAACAAGCGAGGAAATCATCGGAATACTGAACCTTGCCGACCAGCTCAAATATGAGCAAAAACACGGTATTGAACACCACCTGCTTGCGGGTAAAACCTTAGGTATGATCTTTGAAAAAGCATCCACCAGAACCCGCGTGTCCTTTGAAGTCGGTATGTATCAGCTTGGCGGACTGCCGATTTTTCTTTCCTCAAACGATTTGCAAATCGGCCGCGGCGAGCCGGTGGAAGATACCGCCCGCGTGCTTTCCCGCTACCTTGACGGCATCATGATCCGTACATTTAAGCAGTCCGAGGTTGAGGCTTTGGCACAAAATGGCTCTATTCCCATCATCAACGGCCTGACTGACTTTTCACATCCCTGCCAGGTACTGGCCGACTTAATGACGATTCGGGAGTACAAGGGCAGCCTTGACGGACTGAAAATGTGTTTCATTGGCGATGGCAACAATATGATGAATTCGCTGATTGTCGCCTGCCTTAAAATGAAGATGGAAGTTGCAGTCGCGTGTCCGTCGGACTACAAACCGAGCGCCGCCGTACTTGACTTTGCCGTGACACACCCGGCGTTCAGCATGACCACCGACCCGATGGAAGCCGCCAAGGGCGCGGATGTTCTTATTACCGATGTTTGGGCTTCCATGGGACAGGAGGCGGAGGCGCAAAAACGCCGCGAAGCGTTTAAGGGCTTTCAAATCAATGATGAGCTCATGACTGTCGCAAAAAGCGACGCAATGGTTCAGCATTGCCTGCCCGCGCACCGCGGCGAAGAAATCAGCGCAGAGATATTTGAAAAACATGCCAAAGAAATCTTTGACGAAGCGGAAAATCGTTTGCACGCGCAAAAAGCGGTGCTTGTGAAGCTGTTAGGAAATAAATAATACTACTTTCCAATTAAAATATAGATTTTAGTATGAGCAGCTTTATTTGGTTAAAATACCGTTGTCCGAGCTTTGCAAAATCAAAATTTGCTCCTCGTACCCGGTGGATGCGTTGATATAAACCAGAACGCGGTCGTTATCCTGACCGGTGCATAAAAATTCATAGCATAATACTTCGTTCAAACCGGGGGTTGGAATTAAAGCCAATCCCCTTTTTTGAACCTTAAGGTGTGAACTTACCGCCTTTTGAGCCGTATCAGCCGAAATTTTAGCGACCCCTGTGCGTTCATGATGGTTCATAATGTAGCCTGTTGAATTAAAATTTACAATTTCGCCGTTGTCAAGCGCGACGCCGATTTTAATTAAATCGGGGTAATCAATAATATCGTTTTTATAATACGCATAGTTCATCGTGCAGATACCGTCGTTGATGACGTAGTAGCTCTCTTTAATATCGGTGATGCCGCGGCTTTTTAAAAAGCTGACCGCTTTTTTCGCCGCGTCCTCATAAGTGAGGTTTTCTGCAATTACGTCGCGGGAATTTTCCATCGTTGAAATGAATCCGCCCGCTTTTGTTACGGAAATCCGGATAACGCCGTTGTTTGCGGTAAAATTATAGGTGGGAAGTCCACCGTCGGTATCCTGTGTGTGCGCTAACTTGTCCTGTGTTACATTCAGAAAATCCGCGGCAATATTCTGCGCATTGCCCTGTAAAATCTGCTTTTTCCCTTCGGTCAGCTTTGGCTTTTTTTGACTGATATGGTCGGAAAACGGGCCGTCGTAAATCAGCGAAGGAAAGTCGGTAAATTCGTCGGATGTCTTTTTGAACTCAGTAGTCAGCGCAGTCGGCTCAAAGTCCGGTTTTACGGACAGCATACCGGCATTTAGGGTCTTGGCGTATTTTTCCAAACTTTGTATCGTCTTGTATTCTTCAGCGGTTATTTTTTGACCGGCGGAAATTTTTGTGGAAAGCGCCATGGAAAAATCACCGACCTGCGTGATGTATTTGCTTACCTTGTCGAGCGAATTATCGCTGATTGGCAGTACCGCCAAAGCGGATTTCGCCATACTGCTTTCACGCATCAGCTTTGCCGCCAGCCCGTTTTGCTGTGTGGGAGTATTGGCGTACACGGATTTGTTCAGCGTGGTTTCAATATTGGTTACGCACACGTTTAAATCATCAAGGGCACGTTTGTAGTTATACTCTAAATTCATTTTATACTTGCTTGCCGATGTATATCCCAGTACGGTTGTGCTCCCGAGCGCTAAAATCAGCGCAATGACGAAGACGAGCGTAAAGACTCTTTTTTTCTTCATAATATCACCCCATGGCGGTATTTTTCGCGTTTGGAGTAAAATTATGCATTGCATATCAATATGCGCTGACTTAAAATCATAATATAAACAGCAGTCTTTTAAGACGAACCTTTTTCATAAATTTCTATTTTATTTGGAGGGATATACATGGCAAAACCCGTTATCGGTTTAGCCCCGCTGTATGACATTGAACAGGACCGCCTTTGGATGCGCCCCAACTACCTGCGCGCGGTCATCGAATCGGGCGGCGTTCCGCTTGTGCTGCCGCTGATTGACGATCAAGCCGATATCGGCGCGCTTGCGGCGCTGTGCGACGGCTTCCTGTTCACAGGCGGGCCGGATGTTCATCCTTCGCTTTTCAATGAGGATGTCATGCGCTACTGCGGCGCAATTGATGAAAAACGCGACGCGCTCGAAATTTTGCTTTTGCATGAAGCCGACCGCCTCAATAAACCCGTTTTGGGAATTTGCCGCGGAATTCAGCTAATCAATGTCGCGCTCGGCGGCAGCCTGTACCAGGATATTCCCGCGCAGGTAGAAGCAGTGCCCATCGCCCACTACCAACAGCCGCCCTACCATGTGCCGGTGCACAGCGTAACCGTGGAGCGTGACAGCCCCCTTTATCATATTGTGAATAAGGAAGTCATGATGGTCGACAGTATGCACCATCAGGCTATCAAAAAACTCGCACCATCACTTCAATGTGCGGCAAAGTCAAAGGATGATTTAGTGGAATGTGCGTTTATGCCGGGCAAACGGTTTTTAATGGGTGTACAGTGGCACCCGGAATGGATGTTTCAGCCGAACAGTGACAGTGAAAAGCTGTTTTCCGCATTTGTGGACGCTGCGAAATAATTGCATTTTTGCCCCTGCAAGTCAGTTGTAGGGGCGTTTTTATTTTACCATCTCTTGCTATTTTCAGCGCTCAAAAGTATAATACTAATGTTATACTAAAATCCATTAAAAACGTGAAAACATGTTTTTATAGCGCGGAGCGCGTTGGATTTTAATTGGAGAGTAGTATTAATCTAAAATAGCAAAGTCGGAGGCGTTTATGGATATTCATGAATTTTATCGCTCTATAAAGGGTAAAACGGTTGCGTTTTGCGGAATCGGCGGCAGCAATCTGCCTCTTGTCAGGATTTTTGCCCGGCATGGCGCGCTGATTACGGCGTGTGACCGCCGCACAAGGGAACAGCTTGGGGAAACAGCCGTGGAACTTGAAAACCTCGGCGTTCGCCTGAAGCTCGGCGACGATTACCTCGGCAATCTGGATGAACAGATTATTTTCCGCACCCCGGGTATGAGGTATACTATGCCGGAATTAAATGCGGCGCGCGGCCGCGGCGCGGCTGTCACTTCCGAAATCGAAGTTTTTTTCGACCTGTGCCCTTGTAAAATTTTCGCGGTGACGGGCAGCGACGGAAAAACCACCACCACCACCATTATGGCGGAAATGTTGAAGGCCGCCGGTAAAAAGGTGCACCTTGGCGGGAATATCGGCAATCCGCTTTTGCCGGAAATCGAGAACACCAGCCCCGACGATTTTGCGGTGGTCGAACTTTCGAGCTTTCAGCTGATTTCTATGCGCCGCAGCCCGGATGTGGCTGTGGTCACGAACGTATCGCCGAATCACCTTGATATGCACAAGGATATGCAGGAATATATTGACGCGAAAAAGAACATTGTCCTGCACCAGAACGCGTTCGGACGCGCCGTGCTCAATGCGGACAATGAAATTACGGCGGGGTTTGCAAACGCGGTGCGCGGCGAACAGCTTCTGTTCAGCCGCAGGAAACGCTGTGCTTACGGTGCATGGCTGAACGAGAACAATGAGATTATTTTTTCACACGGCAGCACGGATATCCGCGTGATGCATGCTT
>DAMDEB010000067.1:0-9977 GCA_032090075.1 Caproiciproducens sp. | reverse complement strand
CCCCGGCGACCATAATATCGAAAATTATCTTGCCGCGATTTCCGCTCTTTGGGGATATGTGGATATTGATACCATGGTTCAAATCGCAAGATCCTTCGGCGGTGTGGAACATCGCAATGAGTTTGTGCGTACGCTGGACGGCGTGAGCTACTACAATGATTCCATCGGCACCACACCCAGCAGGACGATGAAAGGTGTGTTATCACTGTATGACCAAAAAATCATTTTAATTGCGGGCGGTTACGATAAAAAAATACCGTTTGACTCGTTCGGCCCGGCGGTTGTTGAAAAGGTCAAAACCCTGATCCTGATGGGTGCGACAGCGGACAAAATCGAAGCAAGCGTCAAATCCGCACCGGCGTACAGGGACGGATGCCCAAAAATTATCCGCGTCGGTTCGCTTGAACAAGCGGTGGAAACCTGCCGCCGTGAGGCGGTCAGCGGCGATATTGTGTCGCTTTCGCCCGCCTGTGCCAGTTTTGATATGTTCCCCAATTACGAAACACGCGGGGAAGAATTTAAAAAGCTGGTTCATATGCTTTAAAACTGCTTTTGCAAGACAACTCAGATTCAGCATATAAGGAACAAAGACAAGCGCAGTGTTCGCCAATCGAATTTACGAATGGCGGCTGTTGCTATGCATATTGCTAAAATCAGCATATAACGGAGTGAAATAAATTGGACGAATTAAAAGATCTTATTTTCAGTCTTTGCGCGGAACCCGGCACACCGGGCGATGAGAGTGCCGTGGCGAAAATTGCCGCGGAAGAACTTTCAAAATACGCGAACGTACAGATTGACTGTATGGGCAATGTGGTTGCCAAAATGGGAAAACAGGGCGCAAAAAATCACATTAAGCTCGACGCGCACATTGACCAAATCGGTTTGATTGTAACCAACATTGACGAAAACGGCTTTATTCATATTGACCGCTGCGGCGGCGTTGACCGGCGCGTACTGCCCGGAAGCCCGGTGACTATTTACGGGCAGGAAGTTTTAATGGGAATCGTTTGCTGTACACCGCCCCATCTGTCCGACGGCAGCGTAGAAAAAGTTGTAGCGGTGGATAAGATGGCAATCGACGCGGGACTTTCCAAAGAGGAAGCCGACGCGCTGATTCGGCCGGGCGACCGCATTCTTTTGAATGCATCCCCGAAATGTTTAATCGGCAGCCGCATTACCGCGGCCGGGCTTGATGACCGCGCGGGTGTCGCGTCGCTGATTCGCTGCGCACAGCTGCTTGCAGATGAAAAATTGGACTGCGAGCTGACTATCCTTTGCAGCAGCAGGGAAGAAGTCGGTGGGCAGGGCGCGGTAACGGGCACTTATTCCGTGAATCCCACGCAGGCAATCGCGGTGGATGTAAGCTTTGCTGAGCAGCCGGGTGTGCCGTCGGAAAAGTGCGGAAAGCTTGGAGGCGGCCCGATGATCGGGATTGCCCCGCCGCTGAACCGTAAAATGACGGATGCTTTTATCGCAATCGCGAAAAAACTCGAAATGCCGTATAAGCTCGATGTTATGGGGAATTCGACAGGAACCAATTCCGACGAAATCGCTGTAACGCGCGGAGGTGTGCAGGCGGAGCTGATCTCGATTCCACTGCGCTATATGCACACGCCGGTCGAGGTCATTGATCTTGCGGATGTGGAAAATACTGCAAGGTTGATTGCCGAATACATAAAGGGGGTGGAGTAATGGTTGATTTGGAACTCTTAAGGCGCCTTTGCGCTGCACGCGGAATTTCCGGCAGTGAAAATGAAGTGCGCGACCTCATTTTAGAAGAAATCAGACCACATGTTACAAGCGTCAGAATTTCTCCGCTCGGCAATATTATCGCTTTTAAAAGAGGAGCCAAACGTCCTAAAATCAGGCTGATGCTCAACGCGCATATGGATGAAGTCGGCATGATTGTCACCTGCATTATGGATGACGGCCTTTTGAAGTTTGAACCGGTCGGCGGCATCGACCGCCGCGTGCTTTGCGGAAAGGCTGTTACTGTTCGCGGAGAAATCTGCGGAGTGATCGGTGCAAAGCCGATTCATCTTTTAGACGGGGATGAAAAAGAGAAATCAGTGCCCGTTAAGGATTTATATATTGATATCGGCGCAAAGGACAAAGAGGAAGCCGAGCAATACGTTGCTCCGGGTGACGTAGTCTGTTTCGATTCCATCTTCGACACAGCGCATGGAATGATTAAAAGCCGCGCTCTGGATGATCGTGCCGGCTGCGCGATTCTTGTTGATATGATTCAAAATGAATTAGAATACGATATGATTTTTGTTTTTGCCGTTCAGGAGGAAATCGGCCTGCGCGGTTCCAAAACAGCGGCTTACACGGTGGAACCACAGGCCGCAATTGTCGTGGAAAGCACCACAGCGGCAGATGTTGCGGGCGTGGATAAGGAAAATCAGGTTTGCCAGGTTGGCGCGGGTGCAGTCGTTTCCTTTATGGACAGGCACACGATCTATGATCGCGAGTACTATCAAATGGCATTTGCGGCGGCAAAAAAGGCCGGGGCAAAATGTCAGGCCAAACAGGCAGTCGCCGGAGGCAATGACGCGGGCGCTATCCATGTTTCACGCGGCGGGGTACGAACCATCGCTGTTTCGCTTCCTTGCCGGTATCTTCACTCCGCAGTGGGCATGATATCGCAGGACGATTTGAAATCCGCACAAAAACTGATTGTTGAACTCGCGGGCAGGATTGCAGGCGGCGAATAATATGATTAAAAAAACAGAATATACCGATGTACTCGCCCCCTTCTGCAAAACCGTGTTTGGCTGTCGGATTCAGTCCGCCGCCGCGGCCTACGGGGTAAACGAACCATTTGCCCAGTTTTGGACACAGGAGGATAAAGCCTCCCTGTGCAAATTGGACGATGTGCTGATTTTAGATACCGATGGGGCTGATTTTGACGAACTGAAGGATTTTATCGCGATGACGGGCGCGAGCCGTCTGCTCTGCGATTTAAGCGTCGCTCAAAACCTCGGGCTGCCGGTTGCAGCAAAAGGCGAAGTTATGCTTTATCGCAATGATCAGCCGATAAAACCCCCGGCGATATTTGAGAAAAATCCAAGCCTGCGCGAAGTTCACGCACTGCTTGCCGCGTGTGCCTCGAACACCTTTGTGCCGCCGGAATTCGAGCCGTTTTACATGGATATGTCCCACCGAATCCGTCATAACACAGCGGAGGCAGTCGGTGTTCGCCAGGGAGAAACACTTGTTTCCTGCGCGATATGTTCCGCGCAGACAGCAGACAGCGCGGTTCTTTCATCCGTTGCCGTCAGTCCTGACTACAGGCGAAAAGGGTTTGGTTATGCTGTGCTGAAAGCTTTGATTTCAGAGTTGCCACAGAAAAATATTTATATTTTCCGTGCGCAAAATGAAAATGCGGAGTTTTACCGTGGGTTTGGGTTTTCAACCAGCAGCGAATTTGCGGAATTGACTATATAAAGGAGTTATATACGATGAAAGAAAAAAGATTTGAAGTCGTCTATTCTCAGGGAACTATGGATATACAACGGGTTCTTGTGGATAAGGAAACCGGAGTCCACTATTTGCAAACGGCGTGGGGCAATGCCGGCGGATTGACCGTGCTGCTCGGCAGGGATGGTAAACCCCTCATCAGCAGTACGAGTGATTACGAATAATCGAGGAATCAAACATGATATATCCCTATTTTAAAATTGATAATCAAATAAAAGAGGCCGCCGAAAAGGCGACTCATATGGTCGAGGATGTCATCCGAAAAATTAATGAGACCACCGATTACAACCAGCAGAAGATGCTGGCGGCATTTATCGAGGCGGGCGTAAGCGAAAGCCATTTTGTGGCCTCCACCGGCTACGGCTACGGCGACCGCGGCCGCGATGCGCTTGATTTGGTCTATGCGAAAGCTTTTGGCGCAGAGGATGCGCTGGTGCGCCATAATTTTGTCAGCGGAACCCATGCGCTTACGGTTGCACTGTTCGGCGTGCTGCGCCCGGGCGACACCATACTCAGTGTAACGGGTATTCCTTACGATACCCTGCGCGGTGTCATCGGCATTACCGGGGACGGCAACGGCTCGTTAAAGGAGTTCGGTGTCGGCTATGAACAATTGGAGCTGAAGGCCGACGGTACTCCCGATTATGCAGAGATTGCAAAAAGAGTGAATCCAAATATCAAGATGGTCTATATTCAGCGTTCGCGCGGATACAGTCTGCGTCCGTCGCTTTTTGTCGAAGATATTGAGAAGATAGCGAAACTCGCGAAGCAACAGGCACCCGACTGCATCGTTATGGTCGATAACTGTTACGGCGAGTTTGTGCAGACAGAAGAGCCGGTTAGCCGCGGGGCGGATTTGATGGCAGGTTCGCTGATTAAGAACCCGGGCGGCGGCGTTGCGCCCACAGGCGGATATATCGCCGGACGCAAGGATTTAGTGGAAAGCTGTTCATACCGCCTTACCACACCCGGAACCGGCCGCGAAATCGGCGCAACGTTAGGCAATAACCGCGAACTGTTCATGGGCGCATTCCATGCACCGCATGTGACGGGCGAAGCGCTCAAGACTGCGGCGTTTACCGCGGCGCTGTTCAGTCTGTTTGGTTACGACGTAACACCAAGGTACGACGAACCCCGCGCCGATATTATTCAGGCGGTGCTGCTCCGCAAGGAAGCGGCGCTGATTGCATTCTGTCAAGGAGTGCAAAAAGGCGCGCCGGTGGATTCGTTTGTTGTGCCGGAGCCATGGGATATGCCCGGCTATGACTGCAAGGTTATTATGGCGGCAGGTGCGTTCACACTGGGCGCTTCCATTGAGCTTTCAGCCGATGCACCGCTGCGCGAACCCTATGCCGCGTGGATGCAGGGCGGCTTGAATTATCACAGCGGCCGCCTCGGTGCAATGCTTGCCGCCCAGTCAATGTTGGAGCAGGGTATCCTCAGTAAATAAACTTCTTGCAAAAAAGCTGTTATTACGGTATAATAGCTTTTGCACGCGGGTGTGGTGGAATTGGCAGACACGCAAGATTTAGGTTCTTGTGCCACAAGCATGCAGGTTCAAGTCCTGTCACCCGCACCAAAATTTAAGCCTTAAAACTCAGTGATAATGCGGGTTTGAAGGCTTTTACTTTATCCTAAAATATTGAATTGGCCGTTATTTGGCCGTTATGAGTAAAAAATAGCGGATACCCTTAATTTAGGGTATCCGCTTATTTTATGCAATTTTTGCAGTTGGGAATGGAATTGCAGCCCCAATAGCAGACGAAATTCGTGCCTTATAGGCCTCAATTTGATGAGCATATATATTAAGTGTTGTGCTTACCTGGGCATGTCCCATTGCAGCACTAATGCTTTCAGGATCAAGTCCCTGTTGGATGAGCGACGAAGCAAACAAGTGACGAAACGAGTGAAGACCAAGATAACGCAGTTCATTTTTATCACAGAACCGCTTTAATGCTTTGGGCATACTTGATGGGTTTTGAGCACTACCATCCCAGGTAGTGAATAGTCTATCTGCGTTGTGCCATTTGTCTCCGACTTTTAATTGTCGCCGTTCTTGCTCTTCTTTATATTGTTGCAAAGCTGGAAAGACAAATTCAGGAATTTTTAAAGATCGGTGAGAATTTTTTGTCTTTGGCTCAGCAGTAAAAACGCCAAGATTTTTAGTATATAGTGAAGCCCTATTGACAGTTACAACATGATTTTCAAAATCTATGTCCTTCCATTCAAATCCCAACAATTCTGCACGCCGAAAGCCGCCATATATGGCTAATAAGCAAAAGCACTGGAATGACAGCGGTTCAGATTGTATCAATTCAAGAAACTGTCCGATTTCTTCTGGTGTGTAAATCTCTTTTTCTGGTTGTTCAGTCTTTTTGATTTTAACTCGCCGCGCGGGGTTGTCTGTCAGCAAATTTATTTCCCCAGCATAACTGAGAACATCAGAAATAAATGTCCGATAATGTTTTTGCATCTTAGTGGATAGGCCACCACCAGTCTTTTGGTTTACTCCTTTTTTTGTCAGATCATTAATAAAACTTTGGATCTGTAAAGGATTGATTTTGTCAATTCGCAGGTGTCCAAGGGCTTCATAGGTACGCTGTTCCAACCCATGCATGAGGGCAAGAGTGCGGGGGCGAAGATTATTTTCAGCATAATCTTTAAACCATTGCTGTGCATAAGGTTCGAATTTCATATTGCAGCCTGCCGCACTACCTTGACATTTTTCTTCAAATAGGACTTTCAGCTTAGCCACTTCTTTTTCAATTTGTTTGGCTGTCTTGCCTTGTTCTGGCTTCCATGTCATTGTCTTTTCAATCTGCTTGCCAGCGACTGTGTATCCGCAGGATACACGAATCCTATAACTGTCACCGCGTTTTTGTATCGTTGCCATTAATAAGCACCATCCTTATTTTAAATTAAACTAATTTCGGATTTTCCTCAGGATAACGTTACCTTGTTAGGTTTTTTATTAACATGTTCTTTCGTTCAATGAATCAAAATTGTGGGGTTCCATTATTTGCTTTATGCCAATGAATCCTCGAACTCGTTGCCCTGATTTATTCTGGACATGCTCACTGTATTCTACTCCGTACTCAGATGAATGCGCCTTAAGAAAGCGTGTTACACTATTTCGTTTTAAAGGAATTTCAGCATTTTTTTTACACCAATCTTCATAGCAGTCAAATAATTCCGTACAACTAATCTCAAAATGGCGATTATGCGTAATCACATAATTCTCATCTTGCAAAAACACTACAACGTTGCAATCTTCATGTCTAAGTTCCTCTAGGTTTGCTTTCGCCTGTTCACTGATAGTAAATTGGTAGTTGTTGTTAATTAATCTTTGTAAGCCTTGAAAACACCAAGTGAAAATGCTATCTTTTTCAAGAATCAATTTCCCAGAAAGGTTTGGATCGATAATCCGTTCTTTAGGCACAGGCCTTACTTTCAATACGATTTGTCTGCGGAGCATTCCATCACTGTGGTCATATAACGATCTCAATGCGAAGTTACCAAATAAGATTAGTCTGAAATATAGAAGTGAATTATATTGCTGAACATTTTTCTGTTGAACCAAAAAATCAGTCTCCATTGTGACTAACTTTTTCAAAGTATCAGTTTCTAGAATTGCACCCTCTTTTATATCCTCATCCACAAATACGAGATAGTGTCCAAGGGAACCCAGAATAAATTCGTTGCTTGTAAGAGATTTTATGTCACCAGATGTTATTGATCCCTTTAAAATCTGACTTAGTACTACAAGTATACGAGATTTGCCCTCACCACCGTTGCCTATCAAACAAAGCATTTTTTGTGCTTTCGTGGAAGGAATCATACAGTAGCCCAAATATTCCTGAAGAGTCAGAATGTCATCTGGATAGAGCAAGTCATTTACAAAGCGAATCCAATTTTCCGGCTGCGGCAAATTTGTATCATAATTTACATTTAGCCTGTTTATGCAGAATTGTCGTTCTGGGGTAAATTTTCCTTCAAGATCCAGGGTCCCATTCAAAAGATGAATATGAGTCAGATCCAGTTCCAATGGCGGGGAATAGCTTGTAATTTTCAAAGCATTTACTAATCCCTTAACCTTGAAAGCTATGCTTTGTTTGATATATGGAGAAATCATTGAATGGATTTCATTCTCGATTTTTTCATATGAAATAGCGCCGTCTATACCATAGAGGATTCCATCAATGCATTTTATACTCTGATTTTGCTTGAGTGTTGCGCAGAACATATTTTCATCAATTTCACTTCCGTTGTACCACGCCGGCCGATTGTTATCATTGACAATTGAAGTGTTTTGCTTTTGAAGTTCACGATTTTTCTTTCTCCGAGATGATTTGTAGGCCGCAATAATGTCGTTTAGATCCTTCATTGAAGTATGAAGATGTTTGCCCCTCTCTCGAAGTCTTATGAGTAGTTTTTGCTGATAAAGTTCATCACTCTGCTCAAAGATTCTGGAAATGACACTATCAGAGAGCAAGCATTCGGCCGTAAGGCTATCTATCTGCTCTTCAATAGAGGAAAGCGGATCTTTAAATACAGCGTCTGCTAAATTCGTTTGCATCCTATTTCACCATCCTCATGCTGCTCTTGTTAGTTTTTCTGGAATCTTCCTAATTCCAGAAGTTTGTTCAGACTGTTCCTGTGACAGGTCGGCCAGATACTTCAAGAGTTCGTCAAAATTGATCAGTCGTTTTCTGCCCACCATCATGCAAGGAATTTTATTCTCAAGAACTAACTGACGAATAAAGTTCTTAGTAACAGCCGTGTGTGGATCAATTTCTTTGATTTCTTGAATGGTTTCATCTAAAAGTCGCATTCGTACTAAATTTGTCATCATTATTCACTCACTTTCAGTTTCTCAATAATAGAATTGATATTTTCTTTTTCACGTGGATTAAGTTCATACCGTAACTTTCGGCTCAACATGTTATCAGTTATAGATAACTCATCTGCGATTTGCCATAGCTTAATTCCAGACGCTTTAGCCAGGAGTCTAATATCTTTATTTGCCATTTTAACATCCCCTTTCACCTAAATTTAAATAACTGTTAATGGACTTTTTAATAAATGCAGGTTATGGTAAATATTACAACAACAACATTTGTGATGATAATAACACTAAAGTTGCAAAAATTCCAAATATTGACTATAATTAATTTTAGTCAATAAATAGTAAAAATATTTCTGAAAGGAAACGAGCGATGCATAACTCATCAACAATATTATTTCCAGATAGATTGTCTGACTTAATAAACAAAAAAAAGATTGAGGGAAAAACACAGAATGATATTGCTAAAGAAATAGGGATATCTGGTTCTTCATTAAGTAAATATTCAAGCGGAGATGATAAACCAAACATAGACATTTTTGTAAAAATAGCAGATTACTTTGGAGTGTCCTTTGAGTACTTATACGGTAGAACAGACTGCAGACAAATAGAGAATATAAACATTTCGGAAAAGACGGGACTTTCTGAAGAAGCAATAATTCAATTGGCATTAAAAAAAGACAGTGCATCTTATATTACCATTCTTAATTATTTAATAACTGAAAAGAAACTATTAAGATACCTTACAAATTATCTAGTAGGGTTTATTATTAAACAATTAAAAGAAACAAACGATCATCTTATTCCACTAGAAAGAGAGGTTCCTTTACAACATGAACAGGTCATGTTTGCAAAACTAATTGAGTACCTTCCAATGGTAAAAGAGAAACTCGAACATGATCTTATTAATAATCATAGAGAATTTGATAATCTGATATTTGAATTTTTATTAAAGAATGCCGATATTCAAAATTGTAAATATTTTAATCAAAAACTAGTGGATAGTGATTTAAATTTAATTCCACCCGATCCTGAGGAATTGAATGATTTTGAACAAGGAGCTGATTATTTTGAATTCACAGATGAAGTTGAAGCTTCTTATGAAAATTATAGGATAGAAGCTCAATTCGAAAGTGCGGAATTCCTTCGACATGCTGCAGAAAAGAATAAAATGATGTATGATTCAATAACAACATTTTTATCACGTGTAGAAAATGAGCAAAAAAAGGGCAATAAAAATTGTAGTGATTCAAAAAATCCGTAATTCTATCGCCTTTGTGCATTGTATTATATGAATCAGAAGTTAACCTGCACGATTTGCACACTTAAGGAGCGACACATTTGTTCAGATTCAAATAAAATTATTAGTTGTAACAAGGGCATCTTTCAATATTATATGATTTTGTAAACAGCGTGCTAAGTGTGCTTAAGTCTAATATTGGCACTATAATGCGGTCTTTCAATATTATACAGTGTGCCATTTGAGCGCGGAACGCGAACTCATTCACCTTCCCAGTCCAAATACAACGAAAGAGAGACTTTACTTCTGCAATTGTGTGTTATGTAACTTCCTTTCTTGCAACTGTTTCCTAAACTGGATAGGCTACAATAAACTAGACAGATTTTTTAAGGGCATGTAAAATAAAAG
>DAMDEB010000066.1:7896-14645 GCA_032090075.1 Caproiciproducens sp. | reverse complement strand
TCATCTGGTAGAGCGCCACCTTGCCAAGGTGGAGGTAGCGAGTTCGAGCCTCGTCGTTCGCTCCAATATTATTAAAGCGTCGGCGATTTGCCGGCGCTTTTTTTGGAGCCAGTATGAACTTTGTTTACAATATCTTATTCACAAATTTGTTGAATTATGATATAATGTTAATGTTTTGTGAATTATAATTTAAAGAGGTAAAATTAATGGATCAAAGAAATGACATCAGAAATGTTGCAATTATCGCCCACGTTGACCATGGCAAGACTACTTTGGTTGATCAGCTTTTAAGGCAGAGCGGCACTTTTCGAGCCAACGAGAATGTTGCTGAGAGAGTTATGGATTCCAACGACCTTGAGCGTGAGCGCGGTATTACAATTTTATCTAAGAATACCTCCGTCATGTACGACGGCGTTAAAATTAATATTGTTGACACACCGGGCCATGCCGATTTCGGCGGCGAAGTCGAACGTATCCTGATGATGGTCGACGGCGTTTTGCCGCTGGTTGACGCATTTGAAGGCTGCATGCCCCAGACCCGTTTCGTCTTGAAAAAAGCACTTGGTCTTGGCAAAAAGCCCCTTGTTGTTGTCAATAAAATTGACCGCGACGGTGCAAGACCGGCCGAAGTGGTTGACGAAGTGCTCGACTTGTTCATCGAACTTGGCGCCAATGAGGAGCAGCTTGAGTTTCCGGTTGTTTACGCTTCCGGTCGTGACGGCTATTCCACACTGGACCCGGATGTTCCCGGTACGGATATGACACCGCTCTTCGATTCGATTATCAAAAATATTCCTGCGCCGCACGGTGACATGAACGGCCCTACACAGGTTCTGTTCTCTAATATTGACTACGATGATTACGTGGGTAGAATCGGAATCGGCCGCGTTGAGCGCGGACAAGTCCACGATGGTGATAATGTTGTTCTCTGCTGCCTTGACGGTGAGCAGAAAAATGTTAAAATTGCTAAGCTTTATCAGTTTGAGGGTCTAAAGCGCGTAGAAGTGCAGGAAGCCAAATTAGGCGACCTTGTTGCCGTTTCGGGCATCGCGGGCCTTAATATCGGAGAAACTGCCTGCTCACCGGATTGCATCGAACCATTACCTTTCGTTAAGATAGACGAGCCGACCGTTTCCATGATGTTCATGGTAAACAACAGCCCGTTTGCCGGAAAAGAAGGAAAGTACGTTACTTCCCGCAATCTGCGTGACCGCCTGTTCAAGGAAGTCGAAACCAATGTTGCAATGCGTGTGGAGGAAACTGATTCTGCTGATACCTTTAAAGTTTCCGGCCGTGGAGAGCTTCATCTGTCTATCTTAATCGAGCAGATGCGCCGCCAGAATTACGAGTTTCAGGTTTCCGCACCACAGGTAATTTATAAAGAAATCAACGGCAAGAAATGTGAGCCGATCGAATTGCTCATGATCGAAGTGCCGGGCAATTACGTTGGCGCTGTTATGGAAAAGTTAGGCTGGCGCAAGGCTGAAATTATTAACATGGGTACCCGCGACACCGGTATGAGCCACCTTGAGTTTAAGATTCCGGCCCGTGGGCTGATGGGTTATCGTCAGGAATTCCTGACTGATACCAATGGCAACGGTATTATGAATAATGTGTTTGATTCCTATGAGCCGTACAGGGGCGACATCCAAACCCGCGCACAAGGATCTTTGGTTGCCCATGAAACAGGTGAATCCACCGGTTACGGCCTTTTCTACGCGCAGGATCGCGGTCGCTTGTTCATTGGAGCCGGCGTTGAGGTTTATGAAGGCATGATCGTCGGCGTGAGTCCGAAGTCCGATGATATCTCGGTGAATGTCTGCAAGAAGAAGCACGTTACCAACACGCGTTCCTCCGGCGCCGACGACGCACTGAAGCTTACTCCTCATACGGTGCTGAGTCTTGAACAGAGTCTGGAATTTATTCGCAATGATGAACTGGTTGAAGTTACGCCGAAGAGCATCCGTATGCGTAAAATGGTGCTAAGTAAGGAACTTCGTATGAAACAGGCCAGCAAGAACAAATAATATGAGTTTTGTAATACTTGATTTGGAGTGGAACGGCACCTATAACCGCCGCCTCAAAGGGTTTATGAACGAAATCATCGAATTTGGCGCGGTCAAGGTGGATGAAAATCTAACGATAATCGACACGTTTGAAGCGCTGGTTCGTCCGCAGGTCGGTAAAAAAATCAGCGGGAAGATAAAAACGCTCACCAGCATTACCAACGAGGAGCTGGAGGGCGGCCTGCAGTTTATGCAGGTTATCAGCCTGTTTAAAAAGTGGGCGGGTGACGCTGTCTTTATGACATGGGGCACGTCGGATATCCTCGCCCTGATTGAGAACTGCCGCTATTTTTGCGGGAATGAGCGTATCCCTTTTCTGAACCGTTATGTTAATTTGCAGGCGTATTGCGAGAAAATGCTTGATTACGATACGACAAAACAGATGGGACTCAGTACTTCCGCTCAACTTTTAAAGATTAACGAGGATGGCTTTGACCATCACCGCGCTCTGGGGGACAGCCTGCTGTCGCTGCGGTGCTTTCAAAAGCTTTATACATCCGATAGCTTGGATTTCTTTATTCAGGATGCGACCACAGTGGAATTTTACAGTAAGATTTTGTTTAAAACTGTGACGATCTGCGATTTGAGCAATCCGCTGATTAACCGGAGCGATATGCAGTTTAGCTGTGATGTTTGCGGACGCCGCGCTCACCGTACGAGCGAGTGGCAGCTGAAAAACAAAAGCTACCGTGCCAATTTTGTTTGTCACCACTGCCACCGCGAATTTTGCGGCCGTGTGCAGTTTAAACTGAAATATGAAGGCATGGTTGTTAAAAAAGTAGTCCTGCCGCCCGATACTGGCAAGGATAAAAAAGAGGACACAGAACCTCAACAGGAGAGCTGATTGCTCTCCTGTTTTTTTGTGTCTTCATTATTTGCTTTCTATTATTTCTTATGCTAAAATCAATGATAAGTAAAATTGCGGAGGAATTATGAATTACGATAGTAAAAATATGAAGATAAATCAAAACTTGGGCGTTACCTACCTAACTTTTCCGTCATTTGAGAAATACAGCTCTGTAAACCATGCTTTTTCCACGCGCCTTGGCGGTGTGAGCCAAAATGAATACAGCTCAATGAATTTGAACTTTGGCCGCGGTGATAACGACGAAAATGTTGTAGAAAATTTTCATCGTTTTTGCGCCGCTGCCGGTTTTGACTATTCTACGCTTGTTGCCTCATCGCAGGATCATCATACGTTTATTCGCAAAGTTGGTGTCAGGCACTGCGGGATGGGCTTTTGGAAGCCGAAGGACATCAAAAGTGTGGACGGTTTGATTACCGACGAAGAGAACGTCACGCTTGTCACTTATTACGCGGATTGTGTGCCGCTTTTCTTTTTTGACCCCGAAAAGCATGCAATCGGTCTTGCCCACGCGGGTTGGCGCGGTACAGTCGCCAAAATAGGCGCAAAAATGGTTGCTGCTATGACGCGTGAATTCGGCAGTCAGCCGTGTGACATCATTGCTGCGGTGGGGCCGTCCATCGGCCCTTGCTGCTTTGAAGTCGACACGCCGGTTTATGAGGAGTTTGCCAAACAAACCGAACTGCATCCGCAGGAATTCATTCAGAATAAAGACGGCGGAAAATACATGATTGATTTATGGGAGGCAAACCGCCGCATCCTTTTGGAAGCGGGCGTATCAGATGAAAACATTACGGCGGCAGGGCTTTGTACAAAGTGCAATGCAGACTGGCTCTTTTCTCACAGGGCAACGGGAGGAAAGCGGGGCGGCCTTGCCGCGATGATGTGTTTAACAGGAGAAAAACATGAAAATTGAACATTGCACACTATGCCCGCGCAAATGCGGTGTGGTGCGTGAAGAAACCTCCGGCTCCGGCTACTGCGGGATGGGGGCAAATCCGGTTGTGGCCCGCGCAGCACTCCATTTTTGGGAAGAACCGTGTATCAGCGGAAAGCGCGGTTCCGGAACGGTCTTTTTACCGGATGTTCTCTAAAATGTGTGTTTTGTCAGAATTACCAGATAAGCACAGAACGAGAAGTCGGGCAGTCTGTCTCCACAAAAGAATTGGCCGGAATTTTTGACCGTCTTGTATTGCAGGGAGCGCACAATATCAATTTGGTTAACCCCACGCATTTTGCTTCCACGATTGCAGAGGCATTAAAGCTCAGGAAACTGCCGGTTCCGGTTGTGTACAACTCCGGTGGTTACGAGAATTTGGAAACGCTGCAAATGCTTGACGGTCTAATTGATATTTACTTGCCCGATTTAAAATATGCAGACAATGCGCTGGCCAAAAAGTAGTCCGGCGCACCGAACTACGTGGAAAAAGCGAAAGCCGCTGTCCTTGAAATGGCACGGCAGACCGGACCGGCGCAGTTTGATGCCGACGGCATGATGACACGCGGTACGATTGTGCGTCACTTGATTCTGCCGGGCAATACGCGCAACTCCATCGCGGTACTTGACTGGCTTGGAGAAAATTTGCCCAAAGGTGTTCTTGTCAGCCTTATGGCGCAATATGTTCCGTGCGGGCGGGCGGTGGATTTTCCGGAAATTAACCGCCGTATCACCGAGCGCGAATACAGGAAAGTGCAGGAGCATTTGTTTGAATTGGACTTGGACGGATTTGTGCAGGACAGAAAATCCGCCAGCCAAAGTTTTATTCCGTTATTTAATTTAGAAGGAGTATTTCCTCAAAACTCACTTGACAAACAATCTGCATCGAGATAGAATATTATGTAGTTTTAAAAACTACATAATATAATTTTATAGAAACGGTGATAGTATGGAAAAAGACATAACAAACAAATCAGAATGGAGAGCCGAACGTCGCAAAGAGTTAGCGCTCCCGTCATACTCGCTTCTTGAGGAAATAATGAGTGCAATTACGCACGGCATAGGAGTGGGTTTGGCGATTGCGGGTCTTGTAGTACTTCTTATTTCCGCACACCACGACGCGTTAACATTGGTCAGCGTATCGGTTTTCGGTGCGACCATGATTATGCTTTATACGGTTTCAACCATGTACCATGCGCTCGGCATTTGTAAAGGGAAAAAAGTATTTCAGGTTTTGGATCACTGTACCATCTTCCTGCTGATTGCGGGAACCTATACGCCAATTGCACTTTTATGCTTTGGCGGAACAACCGGATGGGTCATGTTTGGAATCGTTTGGGGTGTCGCCGCAGTCGGGGTGGTGCTCAACGCAGTTGATTTACAGCGCTTTAAAACCTTCTCCATGGTTTGCTATATTGGTCTTGGCTGGCTGGTCATTTTCTTCTTTAAACCCTTGATTGAGCATCTGGATAGGGCTTCCATTATTTATCTGATCGTGGGAGGCATATTCTACACAGTTGGCGCGGTGCTCTACCATAAGGGTAAAAAAGTAAAATATATGCACTCTGTTTGGCACCTTTTCGTGCTTGCCGGCACAATTTTTCACTATTTTGTCATCTATCATATTGCGGTATAAATTGTTTACAATTCATACTATATTTAGCCGTTACTCTGCGATATAATGTAATATAAACATAATTGCGGCGTAAAGGAGTGTTACAAGTGGATATTCTTCAACGAGAAATGTCTTTTGATTCCAGTGTAAATAGCGAGAGAATTTTTGTTAGAATTATAGAGCCGGCCGATAAAGCAGACGTGAAAGCAGTACTGCAAATTGCCCATGGTATGGCGGAACACAGCCTTCTATATGTTGACTTTGCGAAACATATTGCCTCAAACGGTTACGCAGTAGCAATTAACGACCATTTGGGTCACGGCAAATCGGTGTCTGAGGGCGGCGCATACGGTTACTTTGGCAAGGGCGGATGCCAGAATATGGTCAAGGATATGCACAAGCTTTACACGCTCATGCGCGAAACTTATCCAACAGTACCGTATATTATGATGGGGCATAGTATGGGCTCGTTTTTGGCTCGTTCCTACACTGCGCAGTATGGAAGTGAACTGAGTGCGGCGATTTACCTTGGTACCTGTGGAAATTTAAGCCCGGCTGTTTTTGCCGCGGAGAAGCTGCTCGGCAATGCAATCGTCAAAAAAAAGGGTGAAAAGGGTCACGACCCACTTTTCGCAAAGCTTTCCACCGGAAAATACAACCAGGCGTTTATGCCGTCCAGAACTGCAAATGACTGGCTTTCACGCGATACGGCTGAGGTTGATAAATACACCAAAGATCCGCTTTGCGGGTTTGATTTAACCGTTTCCGGTTATCGTGATATTGTTTATCTCCAGGCGGAAATCAGTTCAGCCGAGTGGTACAAGAATATGCCGGATATTCCGATCTTGATTCTCTCAGGTGAAAGAGATCCGGTTGGAGATTTTGGCAAAGGAGTCAAACAAGTCGCTGAAAAGCTAAAAAAACCCGGCCACAATGTTCGTCTGGTTTTATACCCCGAAGCCCGCCATGTTGTCCTTTGTGAGACGAACAAGGATGAGGTTTACGATGAAATCGCAAACTTTCTGGCATCCGTAACGGCAGAATAAATTATTTTTATACTAAAATCCTATGAAAAGATTGATCAATCTTTTTATAGCGTGAAGCGCATTGGATTAGTATTACATAAAGGCAGCAAAAAGCGGTCGCTCTTTCAGTAGAGGGGCCGCTTTCTATTGCCCTTTTGTTATATATTTGCAGGCTGCTCCATATATTTTAAATCAAGGGGAGTATGCTTATGTTTTTTACCTTACGCGTAAATCGGAAACT
>DAMDEB010000066.1:4988-7886 GCA_032090075.1 Caproiciproducens sp. | reverse complement strand
CGGTTATTATGTACCACAGCATGCTCAAAGACAGTAAATATCAAGGGAAATATGTGGTCTCACCGGATACTTTTGAGAAAGATCTGCAATATTTGCAAAAGAGTGGCTACACAACTATCGCTATGCAGGATTTAATCAATTATGTAGATAACAAAACACCATTGCCGACAAAGCCGATATTGCTGACTTTCGATGACGGCTACTATAACAATTATCTCTATGCGTATCCGTTGGCCGAGAAATATAAAGTAAAAATCATGATTTCACCAATTGGGTATTGTACGGACTTGTTTTCACAAAAGGATCCAAACCATCCAAATTATTCGCATTGTACATGGGATCAAATTAATGAAATGATGTCTTCCGGTTTTGTGGAATTTCAAAATCACACTTATAACCTTCACAATTCAGGGAAGGGCGGACGCGTCGGTGTTTGCAAGCTGAAGAAGGAGAGTATAGCTGCCTACGAAGCCGTGCTGAGTGCCGATTTAAACAAGATGCAAAAAGAGATGCAGGAATATACAGGGTATACTCCGACCACATTTGTTTATCCCTACGGGGAAGTTAGCCGTGAGACAATTCCAATTGTTAAAAGCCTTGGATTTAAGGCAAGTTTAACCTGTCAGTACAAGATGAACTACATTACGGAGGACCCGGAATGTCTTTACGGTCTTGGCAGATATCTTCGCTCATCAGGGATTTCGTCTGAAAATTTTTTTGGGAAGATCGGCGTAAGTTAGTTGTTTTTTAATATAGATAAGGCTTGAGGATATGCAGTTATCCCCAGCCTTATCTGTATCTATTGGTGCTTACAACAGTGTTTAAAAGATACTTAGTATTAAAAATGTGCGTTATTGCAATTACACATTCTTTAGTCTAAAATCAAACTGTAAATGGTTATGTAAATCAATCTGTTTTCACGATAACAAATGACGACGATTATTAGGAGGACGAAAAGCGATGAAGGTAGTTGCAATTAACGGAAGCCCCAACAAGAACGGAAATACTGCATTTGCCATTGAAACCGTGGCAAATGAACTGAGAGCAAATGGAATTGAAGTGGAGGTTCCTCATATCGGAAAAGACACGATTCGCGGATGTACAGCCTGTGGAGGATGTGGCCGCAATAAAAACGAAAAGTGCGTTCTGCCGGGTGATCATGTCAATGAATATATCCAAAAAATGAAAGAGGCGGACGGAATTATTTTAGGTTCGCCAACTTACTACTCCGCTTTAGCCGGTACTATGAAATCTTTTTTAGACAGAGCTTTTTATGTTGCAGGATCAAACGGAAACCTGTTCCGCCACAAGGTTGGTGTGAGCGTGGTTGCGGTGAGACGCAGCGGAGGGATTCCTACTTTTCAACAATTGAACCAATATTTGAACTATTCTGAAATGATTATTCCAACTTCCAACTACTGGAATGTGATTCATGGGGCAGCGCCGGGGGAGGCGCGGCAGGATGAAGAAGGTGTGCAGATTATGCGTATACTGGGCAGAAATATGGCTTGGACTTTAAAGCTTGTTGAAAACGGCAAAGGCAGTGTTGATGAGCCGCAGGCTGAACACAAAACATTCATGAACTTTATTCGGTAGACTGTATAAAACAACTGAAGAGCACAAATATAGCGTGTATACAATATATCTGGATTCACGCATAGGAGCCACGAGGACTTAACGTACCTCGTGGCTCCTGTTTGTATTCGAATTTTTCAGTCACCAATTTTTCTCATGACCACTTTTTCAATAATATGAAGAACTACCGCCATTAGACTTGTCGCAACAAGCATCATTGGAACAAGGACAAGCACCATTGGAAGGGTCAGCCCGACTACTGCGAAAAAGGATTTAAAGAATATAAGCGCCACGACGAAAGTGGTAACCATCAGTGAAAACAAAACCATATTTTTTAAATTAAACGGAATGCAAACCTTAAACAGCGTCATCAAACCTGTGTAGCCGGTAATAATAACAGCAAGAGTGGAAATCTTCTCCGGTGAAAAATTCAGAAAGCTTGAAACCGCCATCAGCAGCATAATATTAAATACCATGGTCATTGCGCCGGGCAAAGATTTTTTAATAACATTGACAATAAACAGACCGTGTACTCTTTCCTTGTTCGGTTCGAGCGCAAGAATAAATGATGGCACGCCAATCGTCACCGCGTTAATCAGTGTAAACTGGATTGGTTGAAACGGATAGTCAGAACTTAAGAAAATGAACAGCACAGCAATAATTGCCGAAAAAATCGCTTTAACAAGGAATAAAGAAGCGGAGCGCTGCAGGTTGTTAATGGAACGGCGCCCCTCGTTCACAATCCGCGGCATACTGGCAAAATTAGAGTCCAGCAATACGACCTGGGAAACTGTTTTGGACGCATCGCTGCCGGAAGCCATTGCGATGCTGCAATCGCTTTCTTTCAGGGCAAGCACATCATTTACTCCGTCACCCGTCATTGCCACAGTGTGTTTTTGTTCCTTCAGTGCTTTGATTAACTCGAACTTCTGCTGTGGTGTTACGCGGCCGAATACCGCGTACTTTTCCGCAGCCGCTTTAATATCGTCATAGTCCTTCAGTGTGGTTGCGTCCACATAATTATCTGCGGTTCGCAGTCCGGCTTTTTTAGCAATATTTGAAACTGTGATTGCGTTATCGCCGGAGATTACTTTGATCGTTACGCCCTGATCGGCAAAATACTCAAGTGTCTTTTTCGCGTTTTTGCGGATCTTGTCGCTTAAAAGAATTAACGCGAGGGGGGAGATATCGGCCGGAAGTTCTTTGTTATTGAATGTGCCTTCGCAATGTGCCAAAAGCAGCACCCGTTGGCCATTTTCCGAATATTCCTCTACCCGCGCGCGTATCCGGTCAAAATCTTCCTTCATCACAAATTCACCCGCG
>DAMDEB010000066.1:0-4978 GCA_032090075.1 Caproiciproducens sp. | reverse complement strand
CCGCGCCGATTATAAAGCTGCCCGCATCGCGGAAACTGGCGCCGCTCCATTTGCGTGCTGAGGAGAACGAGACTGCATCCGTACATTCCCATTGCGGTGGAGTGTGCCCGAGCGCCCGGATTGCTTCGGACGTAGGGTTTTCGTCATTCAATGCAGCCATTAACGCTGCGAGTGTATCCTCTGTTTCCTGTTGTGAAATGTCACAGAGAGGGATAATCGCATCCACCTGCATGGTGCCCTCTGTAATTGTGCCGGTTTTGTCTAAGCATAATGTATCGACACGCGCCAGCGTTTCAATGGAATACAATTCCTGAACCAGCGCCTTATGGTGTGCCAAACGTACCACACTCACTGCCAGTACAACGCTTGTTAAAAGCACAAGGCCCTCCGGAATCATGCCGATCAGCGCAGCTACGGTACTGACAATAGCAAGGCTAAACCCTTGCCCGGAAATATATATTTGCTTGTAGAACAATAAAAGTCCGATAGGAATAATCGCAAAGCCAATCCACTTAATAATTCTGTTGATCCAAGTCATAATTTCGGAGTTTGGCTTTTTTAAGTATTTTGCACTTGCTGTGATTTTTGAAGCATAATTATCTGCGCCAACATGTTCAACTCTAACGGAGCAGTTTCCGCTGCCCACAAAGCTTCCGCTCAACAGATGGTCGCCGATTTTCTTGGCTATGGGGTTCGACTCACCGGTAATGAGTGATTCATTGACCTCACACTCGCCATCTACCAGAATACCGTCCGCGCACACCTGATTGCCCGTAGTCAGCAGCATAATGTCGTCAAGCACCAAGTCGCTGACCGGAAGGCTGGTTTTTGTGTTGTCACGTAACACGTGCGCCTTTGGTGCGGCAATTAATTTTAGCTTGTCAATTGTTTTTTTTGCCCTTACTTCTTGAAATGTGCCGATTAGTATATTAGAAAAGATAACACCCATGAATAAAAGATTTTTATAGGAACCGACCATCAGGATCAGTCCGGCAAGGATCGCGTTTAAGATATTAAATGGAGTAATTAGATTGCCGCGTATGATTTGACCAATTGTTTTTGTTTTAATTTCATCCGTACCGTTTATAAGCCCCTGCCGCCGCCGTGACTCGACCTGCTCTGCCGAAAGTCCGGCGGTATAGCTCACATCATCCATTTATGTCTGTCCCCGTTCATGTATTTTTTTGATTTGATTCATTATACTATATATCATTACAATATTGCCAATATAAAACAATCTTTGTCATAATCTTTAAAATTTCGTAACATTTACCGTCAATATCACTAAAATACAGCTTGCGGTAGTATGATATTCGATTGATTATACATCTTGTTTAGACATATGATTGTGGTATAATTGTTGAATATGAAATGTTGTGAATGTAATTTGGTTCGCTTCAGAGATAGGAATATGTAAAGAAAGGGGCCTGACCCTTATCAATAGTATCTTAAAATTTGACTTTCAAAAAACAAAACTTCAAGTCAAAGATTTTGACAGCTTGGTTGTTTTGCTGCTGACGGTTTCCATCTTTGCTCCGTTTTATTTCAGCGTAATAACCACCTGTGGCATCGCCATAATGACGATGATGAACTGTAAAAAAAGAGAGCAAATATTTTCTTCGCCATACTCTAAGTTTCTGCTTGGTTTTCTAATCATTCCTTTTTTTGTGTCCGCTACCTACAATAATTATTGGGGGATGCTCTACTCAATTGTAGTAATTGCCGGTGTTATCTGCGGGTTCTATATAAAAAGCGTTATGACGCGTCCGCTGTTTAACAATGTGATGGATACTGCCTGTTTTGCCAGTGTTTGGTGTGCGTTTATTGCAATCTATCAAAAGATTTCCAGTTATAGTGTGGCACCGCAGTACCGCCCGATTTCCGCGTTCCACAATGCAAACAGCTACGGTATGATGATTGAATTTATTATTATTATAGCCATATATCGTATTTTTACAAACGCACGGCTGAAAAGGCTTTACCTTGCCGTGATTGGCCTTAACCTGATTGGGCTTTATCTTTGTGCAAGCCTTTCCGCGTTTACTGCGGTTGCGTTCGCTGTTATGACTATGTTGATTTTTAAAGGCAGATATAAATTGGCTGGCGGGTTGATTTTAATGGCCTGCGTTTTTGTTGTCATCGGGCTTGTTTTCCCGTCTATTTTCCCGAGGGGAATGGAGGCAATCGACAGCACATATAGTCAAAGGCTGTCCATCTGGGCAACTGCGATTAAAGGAATCAGTTTGCATCCGGTGCTCGGAACAGGACCCATGTCTTATCAAATGATTTGTGAGCAGCTCGGCGGTTACAAAACCTACCATTGTCACAACCTACTTCTTGATACCCTGTTGAATTTTGGTGTTGTGGGGTTTGGTGCAATCAGTTTTTACCTTTTCATGCAGCTAAAACTGCTTGTTTTAAGATTTAAAAACAATATTTGCAAAAATATGAATATTCTTTTAGTTGCGGCTTTTGTAGCGATTGGCGTACATGGCATGACTGATGTAACTATTTTTTGGATTCAAACAGGGATGCTGTTTATCCTGATGTTTTCATCGACAGGTATCGCATCCGAGTATCTCGAAAGAAAGCTGCGGTTGCCTTCGCTTTTGCCGGAGTATTCCGACGAAGCCGCGGCACATGTTGCGTATATTAAGAACTGATTAATTTCAGCTTTCTGTCTTGACTTAATCTTTCAAAAGAGCTATCATCTGCATGTACTAAACAGCAGTGTGATAGCAAATATAGTCTATTTTCCCTCTGCCTCGCAATCAACAGGCGGGGGGATTTTATTTGATAAATGAACAGAATGGAGGTACGAACTATGAAAAATAACGGAGCTCAGGTAATCGGCGTCAGCGTACAGTCCATTACAAAGAAATTAATCGAATACTCCAAAATGGAAAAGTACATTCTGCTTTCAACGTTGAAAACGAGGGAGAAAGGGCTGGATATTGTCGATGTTGAAATGCTCTCTGACCAGTACAAAAGTAATGAAATTTCGCACGAAAAAGCAAAGCCGTGGTATGTACAGCTTGTAAAGGCTTTTGCCAATCCTTTTACCCTTGTGCTGCTTGTGATTGCCGCCATTTCCTTTTTAACCGAGGTTGTTCTTGCAAAGCCGAATGAAAAAAGCCCGGCGGCGGTGATCGTTATTTTAATTCTTGTACTGATTAGCGGCGGATTACGCTTTTTCCAGGAATTTCGTTCCGGAAAAGAAGCGGAAAGCCTCAAATCAATGGTAAAGACCACAACGACTGTGATTCGCCGTGAAAACGGCCGTGAGCAGATTCCAATGGCCGAGCTGCTCCCGGGCGATATTGTCGTGCTTGCGGGCGGCGATATGATTCCTGCCGATTTGCGTATTTTAAAAGCAAAGGATTTATTTATCAGCCAGTCCGCTATGACGGGTGAATCCGAGCCTGTTGAAAAATATCCTGAGCCGGACAAGAGCACGGAGGAAGGAAATCTGTTTGACCTTCGCAATATCTGCTTTATGGGAACCAATGTCGTCAGTGGCTCGGCAACAGCAGTTGTACTTGCGACCGGTGACAACACCTACTTTGGCAATATGGCTAAGGCACTTTCCGGCGAACGTGCGCCGACCAGTTTTGACAAGGGCGTCAATTCGGTCAGCTTTCTTTTGATTCGTTTTATGCTGGTTATGGTGCCGATTGTATTTTTGATCAACGGGATTACAAAACATGACTGGATTGAAGCATTGCTGTTTGCCATTTCTGTAGCCATCGGATTAACTCCGGAAATGCTGCCGATGATTGTGACCACGAACTTGGCTAAGGGTGCCGTCAACATGGCTCATCAGAAAACAGTAGTTAAGCATCTGAACTCCATTCAGAATTTTGGTGCGATGGACATCCTGTGTACCGATAAAACAGGAACCCTGACGCGTGATGAAATTATCATCGAGCGGCATTTGAATGTGCAGGGAAAAGAAGATGTCCGTGTTTTAAAACATGCCTATCTGAATAGCTATTTTCAAACCGGCCTTAAAAACTTGATTGATTTGGCTGTGATTGAAAAAGCCGGAGAGGAAAGTGTCACCTATTTAAATAATGAGTATTTAAAGGTTGATGAAATACCATTCGATTTTTCCCGTCGCCGTATGAGCGTCGTGTTGAAGGACAGGGCGGGTAAAACACAGGTAATCACCAAAGGCGCAGTTGAGGAAATTATGCAGATCTGTTCCTACTGTGAGTACGACGGTGAGGTTATTTCACTGACCGATTCCATACGCGAACAAGTTATGCACATGACCAATGACTTGAATTCACAGGGCATGCGGGTAATTGCCGTCGCACAGAAGAAAGATCCTGCTGTTGAGGGCGTTTTTGGAGTAAAAGACGAGAGTGACATGACTCTGATGGGCTACCTTGCCCTTCTCGATCCACCTAAAAAATCCGCGGGCACTGCGATTAAGGCTTTGGAAGCATATGGTGTTCATGTTAAGGTTCTTACCGGTGACAACGAGGGTGTCACGCAAAAGGTATGCAGTGAAGTTGGTCTTTCGGTCGATAAGATTCTGCTTGGCTCCGAACTTGAGGAAATGGGTGAGGATGAGCTTTTGAAGCGTGTCGAGGAAACCACCATCTTCGCCAAACTTTCACCGATCCAAAAGGCACGAATCGTCAACGCGCTGCAGGAGCTCGGCCACACTGTCGGTTTCATGGGCGACGGTATTAACGATGCTCATGCATTGAGCAAGGCGGATGTGGGAATTTCGGTTGACACAGCTGTTGATATCGCCAAAGAAAGTGCGGATATTATCCTGCTTGAAAAAGACTTGATGGTACTTGAACACGGTGTTGTTGAAGGCCGTAAGATCTTTGGAAATATTATTAAGTACATTAAAATGACCGCAAGTTCTAACTTTGGTAATATGCTTTCTGTGCTTGCCGCCAGCGCATTTTTGCCGTTTTTGCCCATGATGCCGGTACAGATATTAGTTCTGAACCTGTTG
>DAMDEB010000065.1:12594-14715 GCA_032090075.1 Caproiciproducens sp. | reverse complement strand
CGAAGGTTACGTTAAAGCAGAGAAAAGAACAAGTTAGTACTAAGTTACCTAAGAGTATATTTTTGTGTAACAGTAAAAGATGGAAGTATACGCTTACAGAGAACGCGGGCAGCGGGTAATTGAAAATAGTCCTTCTGGGATTGAAGTGAACCTGAATAATTGCCCCTCTTTTTTCTCTGCTTTTGAAACTATAAATTTGCTATAAGGAGATTTTGAAGTGAACATTAAAAAAATTATTGGTCTACCGGCTATTGTAAGCTCTTGCTACCGTATCGTCATCGACAAAGCTATTCGCCGCCAATATGGGATTGAGGAAAACACAACTCTGACTTTGAAACAGGAAGACCACCTGCTAAAGATCAAAACAGACCTGGACGGTTCGAATTTTGAACATAAAAATATCAGCATTGGCCGATTCAATCTTCCGATTAGCTGGGCGCAGCGGAACGGAGTTCAGATCGGGGACTGTGTGTTTGTGCTACCAACCTCTTCGGGAATTATCATTTTCCCGCCAAAGACTGAATTCCTGTTTTTAGGGAGGGAGAGTTGATATGGAGATTTTAGGATGTCCGGTTAAACTTTACATCAACCGACGCATCTACTTTCCCCGACTCTACACCGATCTGATGGGGATTCAATACGAAACAGACAAGCTGATCCGCGAAGACACCGGCGACTGCTTAATTTATAAAAAGTACACAAACCGCCCGCTTTTGCCTAATGAGTCCGTTACAAAACTGCGCAAGGGGAATACCACTCTTTCGATCACCTTTATCCGGAGGAATGATCTGAAGCTCGGGGAAAGCACCCTCTACCTTATCCAAATAGACGATTCTCTGAAAATCAGTGTACATAATCCAATTGACTTATGACAAATAAGTTAATCTATCCTGAAACATGACCGATGTTTATCCTGTAATAAATAATTAGGGGGTCATATGGTATTATGACGTATAAGAAAGAAACAGTTAGCGAATGGTTGGACGAATGGCTTGTAGTTTATGTGAAGTCTAATCTCGCAGAGAAAACGTACAAGTGCTATAAAGATGCAGTAAGGCGGATAAGGAGGGAGAGTCCACCTTTTTATTCAGAATATTTGACGAACACGACAGAATTTGAAATACAAGTATTTGTAAACTCTCTCGCTTTTAGATATGCTAAATCAACATTAAATGATATTCGAGTCGTTTTGAATCAATCTTTTAAGGCAGCAGTTCAAAATGACCTGTGCGAAAAGAATCCAATCGTACATATATCGATTCCAAAAAACGCATCTCAGAAATATGTCCGGCCATTGACGCAAGAAGAGCAAGTATTGGTAGAATCTATAGCAAAGCAAGATCCCTTAGGTCATATCGTTTTCTTCTTCCTTTACACGGGACTGCGGTCAAATGAGCTATGCTCGCTGACTTGGCAAGACTATGATTGTGAGAAAGAAACGATAACAATTAGGAAGAGCAAAACGAAAGCAGGGATTAGAATAGTTCCACTAATTCCTGAGGCGAAAAGTATAATTGAACACCTTCCACATAATGGAGATCATCTGTTTTCTTCAACGAGGAATGGCCCAGTAACTGAATCCGTTCTAAAAAAGCTATATATGAGAATGAGAAAAAAAACAGGAATTAAATTCATTACAAATCATGTTTATAGGCATTCTTTTGCTACCAGATTAGTTGAACTCGGGGTAGAGTACAAAGCACTTTCAAAGTTATTAGGACATACAGATGTAGCTTTTACGCTCCGTCAATACGCTGATGCAGAAGATAAATTTTTGCGACAGCAAATTAATCTGTTGCATAGAAAAGACCTCAGAAATTCAATTAACAAAAATAAACAACCATCTTGTTGCCCATATTGGCAGCAGGGTGGTTGCTTGTTGATTAATCTTCAAAATATCTCATAATATCACCAGGTTGGCAGTGAAGCTCTTTACAGAGATTTCCTATCGCATCAGTAGTAACACATTTTCCCTCTCGGAGTTTTTGAAGCGTACTCTGAGAAATAATATTATTCTTTCTAATCTGGTATGTTGTTAACCCTCTATCTTGCATCAAAGCGAATAGTTTACTAAAGTCCATTGGCATTGTAATCGTCTCCCAATTATTCTAATGAATACAT
>DAMDEB010000065.1:7938-12584 GCA_032090075.1 Caproiciproducens sp. | reverse complement strand
GGATAGCACAAAACAGGCACTTTTTAAAGTGTCTGTTTTTCACAAATTTATGCACCCTTTTTCGTGCACATCGGCAATTGATTATGCACCTTTTAAAGAGTACAATATAGACATAATAATCCAAAAGGAAATGTCTGTATGTGGAAAACGAAATTTTTTTATGAATTAAAACTATTTATTGTGACAGCTCTTATAATTTTGCAAATATCGATGGTGGAAATGACCCCAGATTATCCAATACAGTTCGTATTACTAACTGGAACAAATATTATTGTCACCCGATTAATATGGTGCTCAGCTATGAAAGACGAAAAGATAATAAACAAGTCCAGGAAAAGAGCTGAACAGAATAATATACAGCATCTATCTCATCAAAGGGAAATTGCCAGAACCGTGACAGAATATAAAAAAAGAGCCAGTTAACCCGACTCCATCACACGAAAAAAAACTTGCAAATTACCAAATTCTGTATTATAATCAATTCCGTGGACTAACAAAAAAGCATCCACAGGCAACCAACCGTCTATCAAACAGTTAGTTGCCATGCGCCATAAGGGTAGCAAAGACCACTTATGACTTGTGAATGCCGTTTATGTGCTGTTATTTTAACACGCATTTCGGATACATGTCAAGGTCTGTACCCTTATTGGAGAGTGAGGGTGCAGACTTTTGTTTTTTCACCAAACTTCCACAATGTTCAACATTGTGTACCTCTTAAAGTGATTCATCACCGCGCGAGGTTGGCGCTCTTTGACAAATATTTCAATCAATCGTAGCAGCGATTGAAGAAATTATAGTGTGATCCAAAGACTTTAACTTGTTGGGCGGTAACATGAGAACCCGGGTAGCCAGCTCAGGCGCGCATTTGCGACAAACTGCAAGCTGATATTCAATTCTTGTGCAAAATTGAATGTGCGACGACTCCCAACAAGCAATAATGATACTTCTGTCCGGCCAACGTCACTGTATTGGGGACAGGCTCGTAGAGAGTTGGGTAATATGCTAAAGAAGCTATTATGCCAATGTGATTGCCTTGCCAACAATCCTTTGTATAGCACAAACCATTCGATAATGTTTGATTATCATTCAAATGTTATCGAATAATTATGTACTTAGTTTAACTAAATATATAATTATTCGATAACAAGGACAAAAGTTTACACTCTTGTCCTATATTACCTTTTTGGTGGGAGAGGATGGATTCGGACCATCGAAGCTATAAAGCAACAGATTTACAGTCTGCCCCCTTTGGCCACTCGGGAACTCTCCCATATGTGGAGTTTTGTTGAACAAAACTCCTTGTTCAGGCCTTGCCTGATTGGAGCTGGCAATAGGACTTGAACCTACGACCTGCTGATTACAAATCAGCTGCTCTACCAACTGAGCTACGCCAGCATTTTAACACTCGACTACTATACCATCTTGGCGCTTATTTGTCAAGATATATGATTAAATTAAAAAATGGTCGAGGTGACAGGGTTCGAACCTGCGGCATCTTGGTCCCAAACCAAGCACTCTACCAAGCTGAGTTACACCTCGTTGTTGACGATATGCACGACGACGTTCCAATGTCGTGCGGCTAATTGCTTTAACTATATGGCAGATTAACTTGTGTTCGCGTCATCGAACAGCCTTATTATTATATGTGATATGTCGGAATATGTCAAGCTATTTTATTGAAACGAGGAATTTAATCGTAAAATTTATATTCCTATTGTTTTGTTAATATAATCGTACCGGAATCCGAAGTTACCTCCAAGATTTTGGTGTTCATTAAAAAACACCCAGTCCAGCATGAAGATTACTCAAGTACGGTGACGGAAACAATTGGGATTTACTGAGCAAAATTCTAATTGAAAGATAAATCTTTTCCTTTTATAATATAAATTGACACTGTAAAAATTTAAAAAGAAATATTTCTAATCGCGGAACTAACCTGTTATGAAAGAAGGCTGTAAGATGGAAGTAACCGTAATTCATGGGAGTCCCCGAAAAGGAAATACCTATGAGATTACTCAAAAGTTTATGCGGGAGATGCAGACACAGGGCGAGGTGTCCTTCCGGGAATTTTTTCTGCCGCAGGATATGCCGGAATTTTGCAGGGGATGCTTTACCTGCATTTTAAGAGATGAAAAGCTCTGCCCGCATGCCAGCTATATTCAGCCTATCTTAAGTGCAATGCTAAAAGCCGATGCGTTGATTTTCACCACGCCGGTTTACGTGCTTTCCGCATCAGGAGGCATGAAAGCGTTTCTTGACCATTTTGGTTTTATGTTTTATGTGCATAGAGCAAGACCGGAGATGTTTCATAAAAAGGCATTTATTCTTTCCACCACTGCGGGAGCAGGAACTAAATCCGCCATGAAAACAATTGCAACAAGTTTAAAATACTGGGGAATCAACAGGGTGTATAGCAGAGGGTTTGTGATGCATCATATAAAATGGGATGCTATGCCACTTAAAAAGAAGGAGCGATACGAAAAGACCTTGCGCACAGACGCCGTAAAATTTTTCCATGCGGTTTCCTCCCAAAAGCGCTGTACCCCCTATTTCAATACTCGTTTTATGTTTTTTATGATTAGAAAATTCCAAGAAAGAGCAGCCGACGACTCCGTTGATAAGCAATATTGGAAGGAGCAGGGATGGTTTGGCGGTGTTTCCCCGTTTCATTCCAAATAGCTGTTTCATTTTTTTCTTGAAAGCCGCGCCGCATAATGGTAAACTATAAAGATATTACGGAATTGGCGGTGTGCAATTTGGATAAGCTGAAAAAACTCTGGCACTTTCTGACAACGCCTGAAATGATTCTATATATTGTCTTTGGGGTTGCCACAACCCTCATCAATATTTTGGTGTGCGGACTATGTTACGACATTTTACACTGGGATATTCTGGTTGCCAACACAGTTGCATGGGTTTTGTCCGTTATCTTCGCATTCATCACCAATAAGCTTTATGTTTTTAAAAGCAAGAGCTTTGAAAAGAAGCTGTTCTATCGTGAATTTATTACTTTTATGGCAGCAAGGCTTTTGTCCCTTGGGGTTGACACCCTCGGGATGTGGCTGCTTGTAGAACAACTTGGAGTCAATGTTTGGATTGCAAAGACATTCATGAATGTCATTGTGGTCATCATGAATTATGTTCTTAGTAAATTGATTATATTCAAAAAATAATGGAACGCAGCCAGCGTCCCAAATTACGGAGGAAAAATTATGTTAGCAAGTGAAAAAACCATGGACAAAATTGTTGCGCTGTGTAAGAACCGCGGCTTCGTGTATTCGGGCAGCGAAATTTACGGTGGCCTGTCAAACACGTGGGATTACGGCCCGCTCGGCGTGGAATTTAAAAACAATGTGAAACGCGCGTGGATGAAAAAATTCGTACAGGAAAGCCCGTACAATGTTGGACTGGACACCGCGATTCTCATGAATCCGCAGGTATGGGTGGCTTCCGGTCACGTGGGCGGTTTTTCTGACCCGCTGATGGACTGCCGCGACTGCAAGACGCGCCACCGCGCGGATAAACTGATTGAGGATGCCGGCGGCGACGCAAACGGCATGACCTTTGAGCAGATGTCCGACTATATTAAGGAACACAACATTAAGTGCCCCGCCTGCGGTTCTGCCAACTTCACCGATATCCGCAAGTTTAACCTGATGTTTAAAACATTTCAGGGCGTAACCGAGGACGCGAAGAATGAAATTCATCTTCGTCCGGAAACAGCGCAGGGTATTTTCGTTAACTTTGCCAACATTCAGCGTACTACACGCCGCAAAATTCCATTTGGCGTTGCACAGGTCGGCAAGAGCTTCCGCAATGAAATCACCCCGGGCAACTTTACGTTCCGCACACGTGAGTTCGAGCAAATGGAACTGGAATTTTTCTGTAAGCCGGACACCGACCTTGATTGGTTCTATTATTGGAAGGATTTCTGCAAAAAATGGCTTTTGGATTTAGGCCTGACGGAAAAGAATATGCGTCTGCGCGACCATGAGAAGGAGGAGCTTTCCTTCTACTCCAAGGCCACCACAGATATTGAGTTCCTGTTCCCGTTCGGCTGGGGCGAACTTTGGGGCATTGCCGACCGCACCGATTATGATTTAACGCAGCATCAAAACCATTCCGGCAAGAGCCTTGAGTATTTCGATCAGGAAGCGAATGAACGCTATATTCCATATGTCGTCGAACCATCACTGGGCGCGGACCGTGTTGCCCTGGCGTTCCTTTGCGACGCTTATGACGAGGAAAAGCTTGACGAGAAGGATACGAGAGTCGTCCTGCGTCTGCACCCGGCGCTTGCCCCTTACAAGGCCGCCGTGCTTCCTCTTTCAAAGAAACTCAACGGCAAAGCGCAGGAGGTTTACACCCTGCTTGCAAAGCACTTTATGGCAGACTTCGATGACGCGGGTTCCATCGGCAAACGTTACCGCCGTCAGGACGAAATCGGCACGCCGTTCTGTGTGACCTACGATTTCGACAGCGAAAATGATGGCTGCGTCACCGTGCGTGATCGCGACACCATGCAGCAGGAACGCATCGCGATCTCCGAATTAGCGGACTACATCAGCAAAAAAATTGAATTTTAATTTATCTTATACAAAAGCGGGCCGTTTCCCCAAACCGGGAAGCGGCCCGCTTTCGCGATA
>DAMDEB010000065.1:4527-7928 GCA_032090075.1 Caproiciproducens sp. | reverse complement strand
ATATACAAAGAACGAGCCGCTTCCCTGTTATGGGAAGCGGCTCGTTCTGTATTTATCCGGTTATTTTTCCGGGTGCTCCTCGTCCTTTTCAGGCTCCGTTTCAGACGGGGTAAGCAGTGCCATAAAGTCTTTACTTTTTTTATTCGCACGCTTTTTCCTTTTCCGTATGATAAAAATCACCGCGGCGGCAATTAGCGCCAAAAGCAGGATGATAGGTGCGCCGCCGATTAAAAAGACAAGCAGTCCCTCACCGAAATTGCCGAGTGAACGCATTGAATCCTTGAACTGGCGTGCGATTTTGTCGCCTAACGTAACCGGTATGTTCTCCACTTCCGTGGGCTTTACGACTTCATTCAACTGAATGGAAACCGTACTGAATCCAATGAGCGAATCGTATTGACGCAATGTACCGGTAAACTGCTCAATTTGATAATTGACATCTGCAAGCGCCTTTTCCAGCGCAATCACATCGGTCAGTGAACCGGATTTTTTCAGCAGGGCAAGCAGTCTTTCCTGCTGAGTGCGCAGGCTTTTCAGCCGCGCCTCCGTATCGAAGTATTTCTCGCTCACGTTTTCGCTGGAGCTGGTAAAGTTAAGTACATTTCCGATATTGCCGGCGCTGTTCTTAAACTGATCAAGCTTCCCCTGTGGAATACGCAGAACATAGCTTGCGCTGCGCAGGCTTCCCTGCTCCTGTACTCCTTTTCCGCTCACACTGGAATCCTGAACATAGCCACCTAACTCGGTGGACAGGTTCTGGATTTTTTGAATGGAATCGTCGAATTTCAACGTTTCGATTTGATAGGAAAGATTTTGGATTATTTTTCGATTGCTGAGCGCGGCCGCAGCCGCGGAGGTTGTCGCTGTACTCTGTGCTGTACCGGACTCTTTTGTTGTCGTTGCATCTGCCGGCTTTGCAGGCGCTGCATCTGCCATTCCCGCAGCAGCCGTGGACGCCGCGTTGGTGCTGTGCAGTGCCGTTGACTTATTACCGGCTACCGCGTTTGAACTGGAACTGCTGCACGCGGCGAAAGCGCTGATAATGACCGTGCAAAGCAGTACGGAGACCATTCCTAAAAATTTCTTCCTGTTCTTCATTCCTTTCCTCCCTTTCTGTATTAAAACGAATCAAAAACTCCAAAGTAAATTTTGTTGATCGTTTTACGGCAAATATTGTTCTTCGATTTTGAGGACAATTCCATTTCCAATTGTGAAATGATAAGGAGATTTGCATTCTTTAATGCGTTCATTCAATCCATTTAAATCAGTTCTCTCCGTAACGGAATCATGTTCCTTTACAACGTAATACTCCACATCTTGCGAAAGTTTCAAGCTTTCGGTCTTTTGGGACGGATTATAAATATAAAATCCATCTGGAAAATCATCTTCAGCATTTAATCCCAGTTCCTTAACCCGGGCAGAATCCTCTTTTGTAATCCATTCAATTGGGTCGATCGTCACCAACCCCGTTTTTACATCAAAGCTTTTAATGTATCCCAATTTTTCGGGCTCGGTTTTTTTATCCGCCGAATTATTAGCCGCACTGATCAATGGAATTTCAATTGGCTCGCTGACCTGCACCGTTGGCTTTTTCTCTGCTACCGTTTTTGAAGCAGAAACGCTGCTGCATGCGGTACATATGCTCATTAACACCGTCACACTAAGCATTACAGCAATGTAGCTGAAAATCCTTGTTCTTTTTTCCATTGCTTCATTTCCATTCTGTGAAAATATTTTCAAAAAAACGGACCTTATAAATATCCTCAGCATTCTGCCTCAATTACTTACAAAGTCCGTCATCCATCTCTTTATTATTCATTATAGAAAATTCAGCGTGTTTGTCAATGTTACTTTCAGCTTTGTAAACCCACATGACAAATTTGTGATATATTCCAATATCCAATTAAATAACGATGCCGCCGTTTACACCCAAAACCTGACCCGTGATAAAGTTGGATTTTTCGCCCGCCAAAAAGCTGACGGCATCAGCAATATCCTGTACCGTACCGATCACGCCGAGCGGTGTTTCCTCTTTTAGTTCCACAATTGTACTTTCGTCCAAATGCGCGTTCATTTCGGTTTGGATGACACCCGGTGCTATGCAATTCACCTGTATGCCGGACGGGCCGACTTCTTTTGCGAGCGCCTTGGTAAGGCCGATAACCGCCGCCTTGGCCGCGGAATAGTGCACTTCGCAGGAAGCGCCAACCTGCCCCCACATAGATGAAATATTGATGATTTTCCCGTGCTTTTGATGAATCATATACGGCAGAGCGCACTGGCAGCAGTGAAACACGCCCTTCACGTCAACGTCAAACATTCTGTCCCAATCCTGTTCGGTAAGGTCGGTAAACAGCTTTTGCTGTGCGATTCCCGCGTTGTTAATCAGCACATCAATACCACCGGCTGCCGCAAACATTGCTTCCACCTGCGCCCTGTCGGAAACATCCGCATGAAGCGCAGCACACTTTATACTATAAGTATTATTTAGCTCTGATATTAAAAGTTGAGCCTCATGCTCGGAAGCATTGTAGTTGATAATAACCCGAAAGCCGTCCTTGGCAAGCTGCCTTGCGATTGCACTGCCAATCCCGCGCGACGCGCCTGTGATTAGAGCTGTCTGCATTTTTCTTCCCCGCTTTTATATGTCAATTTGTGCTAATATCCATTTCAAATTCAATTTCATGCCGCAAAGGGATTCCATTCTCTCCGATTATAGGAATGGACGGCTTTAGCATTCTTGCTTCTTCCATAGCATTTCTATAAAAACGCACTATATCAAATCCAAATTTCTGATAAAACCGAATCGCATTAATGTTGTCGTTTGTGGTTATCAGTTTAATAATTTCGCACTTTCGTTCTTTTGCATATCTGACTGCCTCATGAATTAAAGCGGTTCCGATGCCTTTGTTTTCTTTTATACTATTCAATGACATGATCTCGCATTCCTGCCCTGTGATACGATAAGTGATTAGTCCAACAATTGCAGAATTATCATACATCACGAATCCATCCAACGCAGCCATATCGATCATTTGTCCCCTCACAACCATTTCTGTTGAAAACCAGTGATCCTTTATGAAACGATTTATTTCCCGACGATTGCGCTCAGAAATCCTCTCTATTTCCATTTTTAATTCTCCTAAATCAATTGTCCTACGAACTTGTATCGCTTAACTTCATTTACTTTTCAAAATCCTTATACATCAGGCTCGGCTGTACGCCCTTATTGTTTTGGTATTTTCCGCTGCTGTACAAATCATATTCACCCTCAATGTGATGGTAATAAATTTGGCACACCTCCACATTCGGATAAATAATCAGCGGCTGAATACAAAAAATCTCCAGCGTCCAGTAGCCCGCGAAACCGATATCGCCGAAGCCCGCTGTCACATGAATAA
>DAMDEB010000065.1:0-4507 GCA_032090075.1 Caproiciproducens sp. | reverse complement strand
CCGTTGAGGAACGCCCCTCCAGCATGGGGACATACTGATTCGTACTGGTAAATTCGTTCGTTCTGCCCAAATACAGCCGGTTCGGTTCCAATAATAATCCTGTTTCCGGTATGATTATTTTTCTTGCCGGGTTCGGTTTTTTCATATCCAATATTTCATTATCATAAACCAAAAGTTCATTATGCAGCGACAAATTATAGCTGTTCGGATTTATTTTTGCCTTATCAAACGGCTCAATGATAATTTCTTTTCCCATATGCTTCAAAATTTCTCTGCCCGATAATATCATCTTCAACAGCCTTTCTACTACATATTGTATAATCGACTCCTATTATACGCTTTTTATTTGCTCTCCGTTCTCTTCAGGGCATATTTCCTTCTGTACTTTTTTGCTGAATCCGCTTAGCACGAGCCGGTGCGCCTGGTCGAGCATATCCCGCAAAACATCATCCGGAACTTCCCCATCCAAATACAACGAATTCCAGTGTTCTTTATTCATATAATAACCTGCTGTAATATCCTTGTACTGATTCCTTAGCAATGTTCCGAATTCCGGTTCCAATTTGACTGTAATAATTGGTTTCCCTTCTTTATCCCCACCCTGCATCGCAAACATTTTTCCTTTAATCATATAGCGAGTCGCCTGCCATTCTGCCTTGTAGTCCTTTTCCACTCCGTTTTTGGCAAGACAATAAGCGTCAATCCAATCATATTTCATAGATAATTTCCTCCTATCTCTTATACTATTATAAATTACATATTTCCCGTTGACAGCATAATTGCTGCGAGCGCGGCAACCGGAGCCGTCTCCGTCCGGAGAATCCGCTCGCCGAGCGTACCGATTTTTCCGCCGTTTTGCAGTGCAAAATCAACTTCGGCTTGTTCGAACCCGCCCTCCGGGCCAATGAAAATCGCAAGATTTTTGGTTTCCGAACTGACGAGTTGAGAAATGCTCTGCCCGCCGCCCTCAAAGAACAAGATGATTTCACCGTTCTGCGCCGCCTCTTTTATGGCCGAACGATAATTGACCAGCGCACCGACCTGTGGAATTACTCCCCTGCCGCTTTGTTTTGCGGCTTCCTGAGAGATTTTTTGCCAACGTTCAATTTTTTTCGCCGCCGCTTTTTCGTCGGGCTTTGATACACAGCGCGCGGTCATTACGGGCACAATCCGTACCGCTCCCGTTTCGACCGCCTTTTGTACAATACTGTCCATTTTATCCGCTTTGGGCAGCCCTTGGTACACGGTCACGTTGACGCTTGGCTCCGCCACTGTTTTACAAAAATCAAGCACACGCACGGTGGCTTCCCCGTCCGCAATACTTTCTATCTCACAATTATAGTCCGTTCCGATGCTGTCACAAAGAATCAGTCGTTCACCCGGCTGCATCCGCAGCGACCGCGTAATGTGGCGGCCGTCCTCACCGGTAATGACCACACGCTCCTCCGGAACATAATTGATAAAAAATCTCTGCATACCTTCACCTCAATTATAATGATAATAAATTATATCACAGCAAAATAAAATAATAAACTAAATTTTGTCTGTGAAACAAAAAGAGCCCCATACTCGAAAGTACGGGGCTCGAAACTGTAATGTATTCCGTATTACGGTAAAAGTGCAAGAACAACAAAGTTCAATATGAACAAAGCCGTTGCAACCCAAAGAATGGGATGAATTTCTTTTGCCTTGCCGCGTACGGTTTTGATCAGGCAATAGGTAATGAAGCCTGCGGCGATGCCGTAGGAAATACTATAGCTAAATGCCATAAAGACGCTGGCAAAGAAAGCGGGAATTGCTTCTTCAAGGTTATCCCATACAATTTCTTTAAACGAGCTCAGCATCATAACACCAACAATGATTAAAACCGGAGCAGTTGCCGCAGACGGAACCGCACTGATCAGCGGGGCTAAGAATGCACTGAGCACGAACATGGCGGCTGTAACTACACTGGTCAAGCCCGTGCGTCCGCCGGCGCCGATGCCTGCAGCGCTTTCCACATATGTAGTGGTGTTGGAGGTTCCAAAGATTGCACCGATGGAGGTTGCTGTTGCGTCAGCGAACAGCGCTTTGTCCATTTTGGATTTAAAGCCGCTGCTGGACTCCAAAGCTTTTTGGTCTTCTTCGCTGAAAATACCGGTTCTGCGACCGGTTCCGATGAAGGTACCGATTGTATCAAAAGTATCGGAAAGGCTGAATGCAAAAATGGTCATTAAAACAAGCGGGATCTTAGCGGGATTGGAAAAAAGCGAACCGATGCCGGGATTGCCGAATGCTGCGCCAAAAGTTGTGGGAAGATATTTGCACGCTTCTATAAATCCTATGGATTGGCCCATTGTAGTAAGCCCCATTGGAATACCAACCACTGTCGTAACTGCGATGCTGATTAAGATAGCGCCTTTTACCTTTGTAACCAGTAAAATAATTGTTAAGGCAAGGCCGAAAAGTGCAAGCCAGACAAGTGGCGTGTTTAACTTTACGATTGCCGGAACTGCGCTGCTGCTTGCGATAACTGTCTTGCTGTCAAGCATTGTGTAGGTACCCGGGTCGGAAGTAAACTGAATCAGCCCGGCATTTTTAACTCCGATATACGCAATAAAGATACCAATACCGCCGCCGATGGCGTTTTGCAAACTGAGCGGAATAGATTTAATAATCATTTTCCGGACCTTTGTCACGGTAATCAAAATGTTGAAAAGGCCGCAAATAAAGACCATTCCAAGCGCTTCCTGCCATTTAAAGCCAGAGCCGAAGCAAACAGTAAACACAAAGAATGCGTTTAAGCCCATGCCCGGTGCCTGCGCGTAAGGTACATTTGCAAATAAGCCCATCACCAGAGTTCCAATGACCGAAGCAATAATGGTTGCAAGGAAAACCGCGCCCCAAGGCATACCCGTTTGTGAAAGCATGTTTGGGTTTACAACAATAATGTAAGCCATCGCGAAGAAAGTGGTTAAACCTGCACCGACTTCTGTTCGGACATTCGTGTGATTGCCCTTTAAATTAAAGAAGTCTCCCTTTGGATGGTACGCTGTTTCTGTGCTGCCTGCCATATTATCTTCCTCCTAAAATAAAAATTCCCAACCAAGCATATACCTGATGGGCTTTTATGAATTACTTATAGTATAAACATTTTAAGCGAATAAGGCAATATGGTATTTACACAATTTTTTTAATTTAGAAACAATTTATTCATACTTTTTGAAGCAATTTTACTAAATTTATGCATATTAGTACGACTTATCAGTATTATAACTACTAATTTTGTCGGATTATGAATCATTTGCCATTCCACAATGCAAGCAAAAAGCGGCCTCTTACGAAGCCGCTCCTATCTGCTTTGATATGAATGAATTTAAAATAGCTCCCTATATTTTAAGCTGAAGCCCTGCCATGTCTGTGAAACTGCCGCAGGCAATCATAATTAAATCGACAAGCCATCCAATTCCGAAAAGGCCACCTGTAAACAGATACAATAAACCCGTGCCTATTTTCCCCACGTAAAAACGGTGGATCCCTAAAACTCCGACAAAAAAACAAAGTATAAAAGCAACCCAGCGGCTTGACGGGGAACATGGCTGCGGGTAATAATACGGCGGCGTATTTGGCTGCGCATAATAATTCGGCTGTGCATAATAATTCGGCGGCGTGCTTGGCTGGGGCATCGGTGCACCGCATCCGGTGCAAAAAGCCGCATCCATTGGGTTTTCGCGGCCACATTGAGTACAGATCATTCTTATTCCCCTTTTCGCATACTACTTAATACATAGTATATGAATTTCTTAACGATTTGTCAATTAAAATTTTTTGTTCATACACTCAGTCCGTCTTTGCCTGACAGCTAAACACGCGCCGGGTGCGACGTAGGAAGTCATTGCGATAGCTTGGACGCAAAAAAGGGCGCCTCGAAAAATCGAAGCGCCCAATTGAAAATTCATTAAAATTACTTAAGATTATTCTTTAGAATTGTAAGTTGCTCATCCAATTCTTTCGGAAGCTTATTGCCAAACTTCTTGTAGAATTCTTCAATGCCATCGGATTCCTTAACCCATTGATCCTTCTTGACCTCAAGAATGCTCTTGAGCGTATCAACGCTGAAATCAAGGCCATCAAGGTTGATGTCTTCTGCCTTCGGAACAAAGCCGATTGGAGTTTCGACTGCATCGACCTTACCTTCGCAGCGATTAATCATCCACTCGAGTACACGGAGGTTGTCGCCGAATCCCGGCCAAATGAAGTGGCCTTCGTCGTCAAGACGGAACCAGTTGACGTTGAAAACCTTAGGAGCTTTGTCGCCTAACTTCTCACCCATTTCAATCCAATGTTTGAAGTAGTCGCCCATATGGTAGCCGCAGAACGGCAGCATTGCCATCGGGTCACGGCGAACAACACCGACTGCACCGGTTGCAGCAGCAGTTGTTTCGGAAGCCATGATGGAACCAACGAACACGCCGTTGTTCCAGTCACGGGACTGGTAAACCAGCGGAGTTGTCTGTGCACGGCGGCC
>DAMDEB010000064.1:11705-15013 GCA_032090075.1 Caproiciproducens sp. | reverse complement strand
ATCATATTTACAGTGCGTTTGCAAGGGGGCTTTCCATCAAAGGAAACAACCCAAAGGACTTCATGGGAATTTTGGAAGGTACATGGTGGCGCATTGACCGTGAATTGAATCTGGATGATGTAAAACACAGCGCAATGGTCACTTACATTGACTGCATTAAAAACGGTGTGACCACCGTGTTCGACCATCATGCAAGCTACGGCGCAATCGATGGCAGTCTGTTTGCCATTTCCGACGCGGCGCGCGAGTTGGGTGTGCGCACCTGCCTGTGTTACGAGGTTTCCGACCGTGACGGCGAACCCAAAATGAAACAGGCGGTGCATGAGAACGCCGCGTTTATCAAGGCTGCTATGAAGGATAAATCCGACATGCAAAAAGGCATGATGGGTATGCACGCCGCCTTTACGCTGTCCGACAAGACCCTGGAGCTTTGCCGGGAAAATACGCCTGACGGCGTGGGCTGCCACATCCATGTTGCCGAGGGTATGGCCGACGTTTATGACAGTCTGAAAAAATATAATAAGAGAATTATTCATCGCCTGTTTGATATGGACTTGTTAGGCCCGAAAACGATTGCCGGGCACTGCATTCATATTAATCCTGCGGAAATGGATTTATTGAAGCATACGGATACCATGGTAGTACATAATCCGGAATCCAACATGGGCAATGCCGTTGGCTGCCCCGCTGTACTGAAAATGATGGAAAAGGGCATTATGCTCGGCCTGGGTACGGACGGCTACACCAACGATATGATTGAGTCATACAAGGTTGCCAACATTCTTCAAAAGCACAACGCCTGTGACCCGAGCGTCGCGTGGGGCGAAATCCCGACCATGCTGTTCGAGAACAACGCGAAGATTGCCAACCGTTACTTTGAAACCCCGGTGGGCGTGCTCAAAGAGGGTGCCGCCGCCGACGTCATTGTACTGGATTACAATCCGTTTACGCCGATGGACGAAACGAACTGCAACTCCCACATCCTGTTCGGCATGAACGGCAGGAGCGTCACCGGAACAGTGATTAACGGCAAAGTGCTGATGAAGAACCGTGAGCTTGTTGCGGACGAAGCCGAAATTACTGCGAAAGCAAAAGAGCAGGCTTCTTCCCTTTGGCACCGTTTGAACGACTGATTTTAGTTTATTGGGCATAAATATGAAACGACATAAAAGATAGGAGAAACAGCCATGAGTGACAGAATGCGTCCTATTCCATTTGACAAATTAATCAACTGGATTCTGACTGAAGAAAAAACGAATTCCGTGTTCGGCGTGCGCAAAATGTTCCAACAAAAGGATGAGCATAAGCTAACCCTTTTCACGGAAGAGCTGGAAACCCCATTTGGCCCCGCCGCCGGCCCGCACACACAGCTTGCTCAAAATATCATCGCGTCCTACGCCGCCGGAAGCCGGTTCTTTGAACTGAAAACCGTACAGACGCTGGACGGCGAGGATCTGCCGGTCGCAAAGCCCTGCATCAACGCCAACGACGAGGGATACAATGTGGAGTGGTCAACCGAGCTGACCGTACCGGATGCCTTTAACGAGTACGTCAAGGCATGGTTCATTCTAAAACTGATTTCCCGTGAATGGGAGCTTGGCAGTGACGACGGCTTTATTTTCAATATGAGCGTTGGCTACGATTTAAAGGGAATCCAGTCCCAGAAGATAGACACCTTTATCGAAGGGCTGAAAAACGCGGAAAATACTGCTGTCTGGCGCGAATGTGAAGCGTACGCGCTTTCCCATCTGTCACTTTTCAAGCATATTGACGCGGAATATATTAAGCATATTTCTCCGAAAATCTGTACCTCCATTACGCTTTCCACCCTGCACGGATGTCCTCCGCAGGAAATCGAGCGCATTGCCACCTACCTGATTACTAAGAAAAAGTTGAATACGTTTATCAAATGCAACCCGACTTTGCTCGGCTATGAATTCGCGCGCAAAACCATGGATACCCTCGGCTACGGCTACCTTGTCTTTGACGACCATCATTTCAAAGATGATTTACAGTTTGACGACGCAGTGCCGATGATTCAGCGTTTGCTGAAGCTCGGGCAGGAAAACGGGCTTGCGTTCGGCGTAAAGCTGACCAATACCTTTCCGGTCGGTATCGCCCAGAACGAGTTACCGGGCGATGAAATGTATATGTCCGGCCGTTCTCTTTTCCCGCTTACCATTTCACTGGCAGACCGTCTTTCCACTGTGTTTGAGGGGAAACTGCGGATTTCATTCTCCGGCGGAGCCGATATTTTCAATGTAAAGAAATTATTTACCATGGGAATTTGGCCGATTACGCTGGCCACAACCGTACTGAAACCGGGCGGGTATCAGCGGATGCTGCAAATTGCAAATGAGCTGAACGCCTGTGAATACAAAGCGTTTGAAGGCGTGGATTTGGGCGCACTGCATTCTTTTGCGGCGGAGGCGTTAAAAGATGCGCATTACCGCAAGCAGGATAAGCCCATGCCATCCCGCAAGCTGCGCAAAGAGGTTCCGCTGACGGACTGCTTTACCGCACCCTGCCGCAGCGGCTGCCCTATTGAACAGGATATCCCCGCCTATTTGCGGCTGACGGCAAAAGGCGAGTACCTTGAAGCGCTCCGCGTAATTACAGACCGTAACCCGCTGCCGTTTATTACTGGCACGATTTGCAGCCATAAATGCATGGACAAATGCACACGCAACTTCTATGAGTCACCGGTGGACATTCGTGCCGTAAAGCTTGAAGCCGCCCAGAACGCACAGGAGCAGCTTTTAAGTGAGATTCGCAAACCGAAAATTACCTCTGCGGCAAAAATTGCCGTGGTGGGCGGCGGCGCGGCCGGACTCTCTACGGCGTATTTCCTTGCGCGCGGCGGCTGCAAGGTGACTGTATTTGAAAAATCGGAACGGCTGGGCGGCATTGTGCGCAATGTGATTCCCGGATTCCGTATTTCCGACCACGCCATTGACAACGACATTGCGCTGATTCGCGCCATGGGCGTGGAATTGGTTACAGGCTGTGAAAAAACTTCTGTGCAGGAGCTTCACAAGCAGGGCTATGAATATGTTGTGCTCGCGGTCGGCGCATGGGCGCCCGGCGAACTGCACCTTCAATACGGCGAAACGCTGAACGTACTCGAATTTTTAGAGCAGTTCAGGAAAGCACCGGAAAAGGTGAAGCTTGGTAAAAATGTGGTGATCGTCGGCGGCGGAAACACCGCAATGGACGGCGCAAGAGCCGCGATGCGTGTTCCGGGCGTGGAAAAGGTGTCCCTTGTTTACCGCCGGACAAAACGGTATATGCCCGCGGATGAAAATGAA
>DAMDEB010000064.1:8427-11695 GCA_032090075.1 Caproiciproducens sp. | reverse complement strand
AGTTTGCTGTGGAGGACGGCGTGGAATTCTGCGAACTGCTTTCCCCTATCGGCGTTGAAAACGGCGTTCTAAAATGCCATAAAATGGTTTTGGGCGAGCGCGATGCTTCCGGCAGACGCAGCCCGGTGCAGACCGAGGAAATTGTTGAAGTGCCGGCCGACGTCGTTATTGCCGCAGTCGGTGAAAAGGTGAACACAGCCTTCTATGAGGCAAACGGAATTACCGTGGATGAACGCGGCCGCGCAAAAGTGGACCCTGCCACGCTGAGAACCAATTTGGAGAACGTGTATGTCGCGGGAGACGGCCTGCATGGGCCTGCTACCGTAGTCGAAGCAATCGCGGACGCAACAAAATGCGCGGCGGCGATTACAAAATCAGCGAAGCACCGCTACGAAAAATTGAATATCAATGAGGATACTACCGAAGTGATGGCGAAAAAAGGTATCCTTACCACCGGCAGTGATTTCCGCGGCGAGGGTGTGCGCTGCCTTGAATGTTCCACTGTTTGCGAAAACTGTGTGGATGTCTGCCCGAACCGCGCCAATATCTCCGTACTGGTGCCCGGCAACCCCATGGCGCAGATTATCCATGTGGACGGCATGTGCAACGAGTGCGGCAACTGCGCGACCTTCTGCCCGTATGACAGCGCACCGTACCGTGATAAGTTTACCTTATTCGGTACCGAAGCGGATTTCGCGGACAGTAAAAATCAGGGCTTCCTTTGCCTTGACGGCGCAAAAAGGCTGTTCCGCGTTCGCTTGAACGGCACAGTGACCGATGTTTTACTGAATCAGGAAAACGGATTGCCCGAGGATATCGGTGCATTAATCACCGCTGCATTTCAAAATTATACTTATCTTTTCTATCAAAATGAACTATAATTAAATCATAGCCTACCGCATCGGCGGCACAGAATGAGAGGGTTGTTTATGTCTGTATTAATTAAGGGAGGAACGGTTGTTTTCCCCAAAGGCAGTTTTCTTTCGGATATTCGGGTGGAGGACGGTGTCATCAGCGAACTTGGCGCGGATTTACCCATAAACGGTTCTAATCTCGTAAACGCCGCCGGGTGTCTTCTCTTTCCGGGATTTATCGACGCGCACACGCACCTTGACATGGATAACGGTGTGACGATGACGGCCGATGACTTCAGCACCGGAACACGCGCGGCAATCGCCGGGGGCACCACAACACTTGTGGATTTTGCCACACAAAATAAGGGCGAAACCCTCACACAGGCGCTGAAAAACTGGCATCAAAAGGCCGACGGGGTTTCTTCCTGCGACTATGCTTTTCACATGGCCATTACCGATTGGAACCCTTCCGTTTCCGAAGAAATTCAAACAATGGTTGACGAGGGGGTCACTTCCTTTAAGCTGTATCTGGCATATGACGCGCTGCGCGTAAGTGATGCCGAATTGTATCAGATTTTAAAAAGAGTGAAGCAGGTTCACGGAATTGTGGGCGTACACTGTGAAAACGGCGATCTGGTGAATGAACGGATTCGTGAATGCCGCGAGGCCGGGCAGCTCAGTCCGGCGGCAATCCCTGCGTCAAGGCCGGATGATGTGGAGGCGGAAGCAGTTTCCCGTTATCTGTATGTGGCTTCTCTTGCGGACGCTCCCGTGAACATTGTGCACCTCAGCACGCAAAAAGGCCTTTGGGAAGTGGAAAAGGCAAGAAGCCGCGGACAAAAACTGTATGTGGAAACCTGCCCGCAGTACTTGATGCTGGACGAAAGCCGCTACGCACTGCCCGGTTTTGAGGGCGCAAAGTATGCCATTTCCCCTCCTCTGCGCAAGCTGACCGACCAAAAAAGCTTGTGGGATGCATTGAAGGAGGGGGAAGTTGACACCATTTCGACCGACCATTGCAGCTTTAACTTTGCCGGGCAGAAAGAGCTTGGCAGGGACGATTTCAGCAAAATCCCCAACGGCATGCCGGGCATTGAGAACCGCCCCGCATTAATGTACACTTACGGCGTGTGTAAAAACCGTATCACGAAAGAGCAGATGGCGGCCATGCTTTCCGAAAACACAGCGCGGCTGTTCGGAATGTATCCGCGAAAAGGCGTTTTACAAGTGGGCAGCGACGCGGATATTGTCGTATGGGACCCAAGCTACCACGGCGAAATCACCGCCGCGAAAATGCTTCAGAATGTGGACTATACCCCCTATGAGGGAACTGCCGTAACGGGCAGAGCAAAAATGGTGTTCCTGCGCGGCAAACAGATCGTGGCCGACGGCACCGTTATTGTTGAGGAATGCGGTGCGTATGTGCATCGCGGCGCAAGTGAATATTTTGATAATCATAAATAATTCAGATTTGAGTAGAATTTAAACAATGCGGCGGGAGCGGCTCTGCGGATTCATTTCTGCTCAGCGTTTTCGCCGCATCATTCATTCTGTTTTATGATTCAAATCGCAGTTTCATTAAAAATATAATAAGTAGTCCTTCAATGAAAAACGTAGTATACTATAAAAAACCAAAGAATACGGAGGAAGTTACAATGCCTAAATTTGTAGATGCAAAAGGTCAAAACTGCCCGATTCCCGTCATCATGGCAAAAAAGGAAATTGATGCAGGAAATCAGGATTTTACTGTGGAGGTTGACAACCTCACCGCTGTCCAAAATTTGCAGAAGCTGGCGGAAAATCAGGCTTATTCCTCATCTGTAAAGGAAGAGAACAGTACTTATAAAGTGGATTTTGCAAAGACCGGTAACGCCGGCTATGAAATGCCGAAAGAGCCTGTACTGCGCGAAAGAACCGGAGACTGGGCGCTGTTTATCAATAAGAACAGAATTGGAGAAGGCAGCGAGGAGCTGGGCGCTTCCCTGATTAAAATGTTCTTCTACACGTTGGCACAGTCCGAAGATATCCCGAAGTATATTCTCTTTATGAACTCCGGCGTGAAGCTTCCCACACAGGATGAGCAGGTGGTGGAGCATTTAAAAGTGCTGCAGGAAAAAGGCAGCGAAATTTTGGTGTGCGGCACCTGCCTTAACTACTACGAAATTGCGGATCAGCTTAAAATCGGCGCGGTCAGCAATATGTACGATATCACACAGAGGATGCAGATGGCGGATAAGGTTATCACGGTGTGACAAAGTGGAAACATTTGATTACTGTGTTATCTCTTTTGCCTCCACACACGCCGCAATCAGCACACACAAGCACCTTGCCGCGCATTTTGCGGTCGAACTGATGCCCACCCTGCGCGAAATTTCCATGGGCTGCGGTATTTCGGTTCGCTTCGCGCCGGAGCT
>DAMDEB010000064.1:0-8417 GCA_032090075.1 Caproiciproducens sp. | reverse complement strand
TTACGGAATCACGATGGCCGGCGGCCAATGCCGCGCACAGCCGGTTTAACTGAACTTAAATAGAAAAGACGGTACGCTTGATTTTGAGCGTACCGTCTTTTTAAAGTGATTTTCCATTCAGTGCGTTATAATCTTCCGCACTGTCAATATCCATCAGTTCCAACTCGTTTTTTGCGGGAACGAGGGTGAGAAGTCCTTTGTTTGCGGCAATTACGGCACCGCCGGATTGGTCTTTTTGCAGTGCCAAAAGCTGTGGGAACAGACTTTTCGGGAAGAAAACAGGGTTCCCCCGCCGCCCCGCAAAGCTTAGTGCAACAATTTTTTCGGGATTCCTGCAAAATTCCTCCGCAAGCCTGCGAATGCTTTCCTGCGAAAGCAAGGGCTGGTCGCAGACCGAAAACATACAGCCCTGCGTTTTCGGGGGCAGACGGGAAACCCCCAACGAAATCGTCCGGCTGATATCATCGGTTGTATCGTCATTTTCCACCCCGATAAACCCGTATTTCTCCGCCAAATTAAGCACCTCGTGTGAACGTGAAACCACTATGACGGTGGAAAAAACATCAGTAGGAAGCCTTTCCAAAGCGAAATCCACGAGCGGTCTGCCATTAAATTGTTCCAGTAATTTATCCTTGTGAAAACGCTTTGAGTGCCCGGAGGCGAGAAAGATGCAGGATAGCTTCATCATATCGTCTCCTATTTCTTTTTTCTGCTGTACGGCGTACCCTCAAGCGGCAGCTTGGTTCTGAAATTGCCGTCATAATTGTAATACGCCAAAGCAACCGCGGGAGCGGTGGGAATGGAGGCAATTTCACCTATGCCCTTTGCGCCGGATGCCAGCTCCGAATGGCTCTTTTCAATAATGATGGGCTCACTTTCCGGTACCTGTGTGGAGCGGAACAGGCCGAGTGTACCGAATTTTGCGGTAGGCATGCCGTTCACAAGCGGAAAATCCTCTGTCAGCGCGTAGCCAAGACTCATGACAACGCCGCCCTCAATCTGCCCCTCGACATTGACGGGGTTGATTGCTTTGCCGACATCGTGTGCCGCAATCACTTTGAGCAAACGCCCGTTTTCGTCTAAATCGACCAGATGAGTAGCGTAGCCGTAGGCAATATGGCTCACCGGGTTTTCTTTGTCCGAGCCTAATTTATCGGTCACGCCGCAGTACTCCGCGTAAAATTCCTGATTGTTCAGCTCGCTTAAAGGACGGTCGCCCAATGCTTCTTTTAAGCTTTCCGCCGCGCGGCGGGTCGCTTCCCCGGTAAACAGAGTTTGGCGGGAAGCGGTCGTTTCGCCCGAATCGGGAGTTAATTCAGTGTCGGGAACTTCGTAAATCACGTTTTCTAACGGGAACCCGGTCACGCTGCACACAAACTGTGTCACGACCGTGCCCATGCCCTGACCGATGCAGGCGGCGCTGGTGTAAATATGGATTTTGCCGTCTTTTACAATCAACCTGCACCTGCCGGTATCAGGAATACCCACGCCCAGCCCGCTGTTTTTAATTGCGCACGCAATTCCGGCTTTGGGGTGAGCGTCATAATATGGCTTTACCGCTTTTAGTGTTTCAACAATTGCGGTGGATTCGTCGGCAATTTGCCCGTTCGGCAGTATCTGACCCGGACGCAAAGCGTTGCGGTAGCGCATTTCCCAAGGGGAAATACCAACCTTTTCAGCCAACAGGTTGAGGTTGCACTCAATCGCAAAACAGCTTTGGGTTACGCCAAAACCGCGAAACGCTCCGGCGGGAGGATTGTTTGTGTAATAGGCTTCCCCTAAAATATCTATATCCTGATAATTATAAGGCCCAGCGGCATGGGTACAGGCTCTTTGAAGAACCGGCCCGCCAAGCGAAGCGTAAGCGCCGGTATCGGAAATGATGACCGCTTTCATCGCGGTCAATTGTCCGTTTTCATCACAGGCGGTTGTAAAATCCATTTCCATTGCGTGGCGCTTTGGGTGGATTAAAATACTCTCTTTTCTGGTAAGGGATACTTTTACAGGCTGCTGTGTAAAATAAGCCAGCAGCGCCGCGTGATGCTGTACGCTCATATCCTCTTTTCCGCCGAAGCCGCCGCCCACCATCTTGGAAATCACACGCACCTTTTCCGGCAGCAGGCCGAGTTCTTCCGCACATTCCTTGCGCGTTTGAAAAACGCCCTGATCGCCGCAGTAAACAATGACGCCGCCGTTTCCGTCCGGCTCGCTCACCGCGGTTTCCGGTTCCAGAAAAGCGTGTTCCGTAAACGGGGTGCTGTAATGCTGAGTAACCACATATTTTGAATTCTTTATTTTTTCGTCCGCGTTTCCCCGTACGAGATGTTCCCTTGAAAGCAGGTTCCCGTCCCTGTGGACTAACGGCGCATTCGCCGCTTTCGCTTGCGCAGGGGAAAATACCGGTGTCAGCTCCTCGTATTCCACCTTTACCAGTGCTTTTGCTTTCTCCAGTGTTTCCCTGTCCTTCGCGGCTACAAGCGCGATTGCGTCACCCAAAAAATGGGTAATGCCGCCCACGGGAATCATCACGTCGTAATCTTTTTTTAAATGACCGATTTTTTGTTTGCCCGGAATATCCGCGGCGGTCAGAACAGCGGCAACGCCGGGAAGCGACTTTGCTTCGGAGGTGTCGATGCTTTTTACGATTGCGCGGGGGTACAGGCTGCGCACGGCACTGCCGTACAGCATGTGGTCAAGATGGATGTCATCGGCGTACTCTGCAATGCCAAGCGCCTTGTCGTGTGCGTCAACACGGAGAATGTCACGGCCAATCGCGCCGTTCGATTCCTGAACGGGAACAGCGGTATTTTCACGCAGCATTTCTGCAGCAAGGAGAATTGCCGTTTCAATTTTTTGGTACCCGGTACAGCGGCAGTAATTGTTTTTAATGGCTTCCTTTACCTGCTGCACGGTGGGGTCCGCCACCTGGTCAATTAATCCTTTGGCGCTGATTACCATGCCGGGCGTGCAAAAGCCGCACTGCACCGCGCCCACATGGGAGAACGCATAGGCGTAAACTTCTTTTTCACGCGGGGTAAGGCCCTCCATCGTGACAATGTTTTTGCCAACCGCTTTCGCTGTGGAAAGCACGCAGGCCTTCGTGGGCTTGCCATCGACTAAAATCATGCAAGCTCCGCACGCTCCCTCAGCACAGCCGTCTTTTACGGAGTTCAGCAGCAACGTGTCTCTTAGAAAAAGAAGAAGCTTTTCCTCCTTTTCCGTCTGAATCCTTTGCTGGTTTACGGTAAATTCAAACATCGTCAGCACCTCATTTTTTATACATATAGATTGATCAATAAAAATCAGAATACAAGGCTGTACACAAAAAAGTTCATCCAATCCGCATTGCTTTATATGGCTGTTACAACAATGAAGACAAATGAACACAGCAAACTATCATTAGTAATACTAATGATAGTTTAGCATAAAAAGATGACCGATGCAATAGGAAAGTAGCGAATTATTCACAACAATAAAAAATTTTTAGATATGATAAATAATTTTTAGAAAATCCATTGATTTATTTTATTTTTGTGTTATGATAAGTATAAATCAGCAGGCTAAACACCCGCCGAATCCTTACCAAAATAACGGGGAGGCAGATTTATGAATCAGATTAAATGGACATCAAATCAGCTGCCGAAAACAGAGGACGCACAGCTGAAAGTTATGTCGCTGAATAATGTGATGAAAGCAAAAGCTTTTCACATGAGTTTTCCGCAATACAGCGAAACACCGCTGGCGCACCTCAAAAATATGGCTGAATTTTTGGGGCTTGGGGATTTCTTTGTTAAGGATGAATCCTACCGGTTCGGCTTGAACGCGTTTAAGGTACTGGGCGGTTCCTTTGCAATGGCAAATTATATTGCACAAAAAACCGGCCGTGACATTTCCGAGCTTGACTACCGGACCTTAACTTCCGACGAACTGCGCAAAGAGTTTGGTCAGGCGACATTCTTTACCGCTACGGACGGCAACCACGGAAGAGGCGTTGCCTGGGCGGCGAACAAATTAAAACAAAAGGCTGTTGTGTATATGCCGAAGGGCAGCACCAAAACACGCTTTGATAATATCCAAAGAGAAGGCGCCAAAGTTACCATCGAAGAAGTCAATTACGATGAATGTGTACGCATGGCGGCGGCCGACGCGGCCAAAACCCCGAATGGCGTAATGGTACAGGATACCGCCTGGGACGGTTACGAGGAAATTCCGGCGTGGATTATGCAGGGTTACGGCACCATGTCCATGGAGGCCGCAGAGCAGCTGAAAGCGGCGGGATGCGAGACTCCTACTCACATTTTTGTACAGGCCGGCGTCGGTTCACTGGCCGGTTCCGTACAGGGCTATTTTGCAAACCTGTTCCCGAACCACTGCCCGACCACCGTTATTGTGGAAGCACAGGCGGCCGACTGCCTTTATCGTTCCGCGGCGGAAAAAGACGGCAAAATCCGCTTTGTGGAGGGCGACCTGCAAACGATTATGGCCGGTCTGGCATGCGGCGAACCAAACACCATTTCGTGGGATATTTTGAAAAACCACAGCTCCTTCTTTGTTTCCTGCCCGGACTGGGTTTCCGCAAAGGGAATGCGTATGCTCGGCGCACCGATTAAGGGCGACCCGCAGGTGGTTTCGGGTGAATCCGGCGCAGTTTCCATGGGACTGATTTCCTCCATCATGCAGATGGATGAATTGAAGGAATTACGCGAAGCTTTGAAATTGGATAAAAATTCGAAGATTCTCATGTTTTCCACAGAGGGCGACACCGACCCTGAAAGTTACCGCAACATTGTTTGGAACGGTGCGTATTCCAATTCAACAAAAGCATAATCTACATAATTAATAAATAAATGATACGGAGGAAATAATGATGGATTTTTCTCAAATTAAAAAGGCGGCCGAAGGCTACCAAACAGCAATGACCAAGTTCCTGCGCGACCTGATTGCAATCCCGGGCGAAAGCTGTGAAGAAGAAGGCGTTGTGAAGAGAATCGCACAGGAAATGGAAGCGGTTGGATTCGACAAGGTCGAAATTGACAAGATGGGCAATGTAATGGGTTACATGGGGCATGGAAAAAAGCTGATTTGCTTTGACGGCCATGTGGACACCGTTGGCATCGGCGAAGTAACCAACTGGAAGTTTGACCCGTACATCGGTTTTGAAAACGAAGAACAAATCGGCGGCCGCGGCACTTCCGACCAGCGCGGCGGCGTTGTTTCCGCAGTTTACGGCGCAAAGATTATGAAAGACCTCGGTTTGCTCAATGACCAATACACGGTTCTTGTAACCGGTACTGTTCAGGAAGAAGACTGCGACGGCCTTTGCTGGCAGTATATCATCAATGAAGATAAGGTAAAGCCGGAATTCGTTGTAATCACCGAACCGACAGACGGCAACATCTACCGCGGCCAGCGCGGCCGTATGGAAATCCGTGTAGAGGTTAAGGGCGTTTCCTGCCATGGTTCCGCTCCGGAGCGCGGCGACAATGCGATTTACAAAATGGCCGACATTTTGCAGGAGGTTCGTGCACTGAACGATAAACTCCATGTTGACCCGTTCCTCGGAAAGGGCACGCTTGCCACTTCCCAAATCTATTTCACGTCCCCGTCCCGCTGCGCGGTTGCTGATATGTGCGCAATCTCCATTGACCGCCGTCTTACAAATGGCGAGACCTATCAGCTTGCACTGAAAGAAATTGAAGATCTTCCTTCCGTTAAGAAATATAATGCAGTTGTCACCATGTATGACTATGACCGCCCGAGCTGGACGGGAGTCTCCTACCCGACACAGGCGTTCTTCCCGACATGGGTTATTCCTGAGGAGCATGCAGCCACAAAGGCAATGGTTGAAGCTTACGAGGGTATGTACGGTACGCCAAAGGTCGACAAATGGACTTTCTCCACAAACGGCGTTGCCATCATGGGCCGCGAGGGCATTCCGTGCATCGGCTTCGGCCCCGGCAAGGAAGCACAGGCACATGCACCGAACGAAGTAACCTGGAAAGCCGACCTTGTAAAATGTGCCGCTGTTTATGCCGCCGTACCGACAATGTACTGCAAATAAAATACTGATATCATAACAAAGGAGTATTCCAATGAATTCTTTAAATGACTATATCAACAAACTAAACCAGCTCCACTTTAAAGAGATGTACGAGAACGATTTTTTCCTTACATGGGAAAAATCCCGCGAGGAACTCGAAGCGGTCTTTACCATGGCCGACGCTCTGCGCTTCATGCGCCAGAACAATATCTCAACAAAGATTTTTGAAAGCGGACTCGGCATTTCCCTGTTCCGTGACAATTCCACCCGCACCCGTTTCAGCTTTGCCTCCGCCTGCAATATGCTCGGCTTAGAGGTTCAGGATTTGGACGAAGGGAAATCGCAGGTTGCACATGGCGAAACCGTGCGTGAAACAGCGAACATGATTTCCTTTATGGCGGATGTCATCGGTATCCGCGACGATATGTATATCGGCAAGGGCAATGCCTACATGCACACCGTTTCAGACTCTGTAAAAGAAGGCTACAATGACGGTATTCTTGAGCAGCGCCCCTCCCTTGTGAATTTGCAGTGCGACATTGACCATCCCACACAGGCAATGGCCGACACGCTCCATATTATCCATGAGCTCGGCGGCATTGAAAACCTGAAGGGCAAAAAAGTCGCTATGACATGGGCGTATTCACCGTCCTACGGCAAGCCGCTGTCCGTTCCGCAGGGTGTCATCGGCCTGATGACACGCTTTGGCATGAACGTTACTCTGGCACATCCGGAAGGTTATGATGTCATGTCTAAGGTAGAAGACGTTGCCCGCAAAAACGCGGCTGAATCCGGCGGAAGCTTTACCAAGACCAACAGCATGGCCGAAGCCTTTGAGGGTGCGGACATTGTTTACCCGAAGAGCTGGGCACCGTACGCCGCTATGGAAACTCGCACCAACCTTTACGGCGCAGGCGACTTTGCGGGAATTGACAAGCTTGAAAAAGAGCTTCTTGCACAAAACGCAAACCATAAGGACTGGGAATGCACCGAGGAAATGATGGCAAAAACAAAGGACGGAAAGGCACTGTACCTGCACTGCCTGCCGGCCGATATTTCCGGCGTGAGCTGCAAGCAGGGCGAAGTAGCCGCAAGTGTATTTGACCGTTACCGCGCTCCTCTTTATAAAGAGGCAAGTTACAAGCCTTATATCATCGCGGCAATGATTTTCCTCAGCAAGGTTCAGAACCCGCAGTCTACTTTGCTTGACCTTGAAAAACGTGGTCTGCCGCGCTTATTTAAATAGTATAATTTCAATAGTAGATTGAAATGTGGCTCGCCTGCACAAGTGCAGGTGAGCCCTTGATTTTTTGGGAGGATATGGAATGAAAAAAAGAATTGTGATCGCGTTGGGCGGTAACGCGCTGGGAAGCACGCTGCCGGAACAGTATGCCGCGGTCAAGACGACTTCAAAGGCGATTGTGGATTTAATAGAGGATGGCTTTGAAGTGATCATTTCCCATGGCAACGGCCCGCAGGTCGGAATGATTCAGCTTGCCATGAACGAACTAAGCCGCATGGATGCAAAGTACACAACTCCTCCGCTTTCTGTTTGTGTCGCTATGAGTCAGGGCTATATCGGCTATGATTTACAGAATGCGCTGCGCGAAGAACTCCTGAACAGAGGAATCCATAAACCCGTTTCCACCGTCATTACACAAGTGCTTGTCGACCCGAACGACCGCGCGTTTGAAAAGCCGACCAAACCGATTGGCGGCTTTATGACCAAGGAAGAAGCCGACAAGGCGGTTGCGGAAAAGGGCTACACCGTGATTGAGGATGCCGGCCGCGGTTACCGCCGCGTAGTAGCTTCCCCCCACCCGATTGACATTGTTGAAATCGACACGATTAAAACCTTGATTGACGCGGGTCAGGTTGTCATTGCCGGCGGCGGCGGCGGAATTCCGGTCATGACGCAGGGCAACCACCTCAAGGGGGTTGGCGCGGTGATTGACAAGGACTTTGAAAGCGCGAAATTAGCGCAGATGGTCGGTGCGGACTGCCTGATTATCCTGACTGCCGTTGAGAAGATTGCCATTAACTTTGGCAAACCGAACCAGGAATGGCTTGCCGATATGAATGTGGATAAGGCGAAGGAATACATCGCCGCGGGGCATTTTGCGCCGGGCTCCATGCTGCCGAAGGTACAGGCCGCGCTTGAATTTGCAGAGTCCGGAAAGGGTCGCTCCGCACTGATTACGCTGCTCGAAAAAGCGCGTGACGGCATTGCCGGAAAAACCGGTACCGTGATTCATGCTTAATCCATATTTTAATAGGAGAGTAGTATCACTCATAATTCTACTCGATTGATTGAAAGCCCACCGGAATTTTTCGGTGGGTTTTTTGATATTGTGTATGACATCCGTGTACTTTTCAT
>DAMDEB010000063.1:9206-15212 GCA_032090075.1 Caproiciproducens sp. | reverse complement strand
ACTATCAACTTTATAAAGATGAATCTATTGATCGCACAATTGCATTCGCACTAATTCTTGAGTGGCTTAATTCTGATGAAATAGATAAAAATGGAGAGGACTTCTATCTGTATCACATCAAAGAAAATATTTTTAAAAAAGCTGATACGTACTGCAAACATTGCCAAAAAGATAAAACTATTTGTGACGAATGCGAAGTACCTGTATGTAAAGATAAATTAGGCGCAATGAGCTTTCAACAATTAAAAACATTCTTATATATTACAAATCCTCAAACATCTGGAACTCTTACAATTAGTACTTACCCAGAATACTCTGCGTCCGCAGGTATTATGAATCCCTTTTTAAACGGATTACGTGATATACCACAAAATTTTTTGCCGGATGAAATCGCAATCACTTATCAGGATAACCAACGGCTACAATATGCGCTGACCACTATTGTTGCAGAGGGAACAGATGAGGATACCGCCATTATATGCTCAGAAATCATAAAAAACCGCAACGTTTATGACCTTATGATGGATTATGATTGTTTGATTAGTAGAGATATCCATGTTGATTCTATACAAGACACTGAAATTACACAAAGCTATCGTTCTAGTTCAAAGAAGGCTGAACATATCGCACATTGCAAAAATGTTCAAATAATTCCATTGCCAGATTTCGAACAAGGATTGCAAGTCAGAGAGGAGCCCCTGATTAATGAAAATAATATATGAAGTCTTACATGAGCTCAATTACCAAACCGGTACCTCTTTTTCCTTCTCTTGTTCCACCGCCAAAGAATATACTGCATTACCATTCGTCTCAATTGACTATCCTAGCCAGATCTATCTCGTAGTTCCTTTATCTAATTCAGAACTAAATACCCTTTTAAATAGTGACTTTCTGCGATCGCTTGCAAAAGAATTTCGGAAACAAGAACTTCACCGAGCAGATATGGATAAGAACACCACACTTTTAATTGAGAATCTTTGCGCTTCAGATGAGCTGCAAAATACTTCTGCAAAAGTGCAGATTGAGGATGATCCGTATTATTTTAAGAAATATGTATTTGCGTACACGGAACTTGAAGAAAGCCGCGCCATCCGATATCTTGAGAGCAAAAAAGAAAGCCTAGGCGATTCTTTTTCATATATTACTGAAATTCAATCGTATTTATTAAATACTGATTTATTCCGTTCATATAAGGAGAATTACGCCAATCAACCAACATATTCCTATTTTGTTGAATTGTCTACAAAAATACCGGTACTTCCTTTACAAGTTACTGCCTCAACTGAAATAAAGTCAGTCAATGATTTTTTGCAGGAAAATATCCAACAAATGACGAGCCGTGATGCGGAAAATTCTATTAATATTCACGCGCTAGATCGCTTATTGGACGCGGACATGGATTTTAAAGACAGCAATCTTGAAACTATTTTAGCTCAATGGGAAGCAGCCATTTCAGATAGTCAAAAACTTTAATAGGAGGTTAAGATGAGCATAAAGCTAAAGCGCCTCTATATGGAAAATTATAAACTATTTACTGGTAAGGAAATCGTCTTTGATGGTCTTCTTTCAGTGTTTGACGGTCCAAACGGTTATGGTAAAACCAGTGTTTTCGATGCTATTGAATTTTTAATAACAGGCACGATAAGCCGTGTTAAAGAAAGTGATTCAATTTCAGGGACAATAGGCTATTTCAGCAATTTCCTGGCCAAAAATTCTAAAAAGGATGTAATTATTAAAGGAGAATTTACAAGTGGAATAACCTCGACTTTCGTCATTGGTTTGCGTGTACCTGTAAATACTAAGGCCGCCAGTAAGAAAAATAATCCCAAAAATATTGATACACAAACTGAAACTTTTCTTTTACCTGCGTATGATACTCCGATAGAAAATTGGTCAGAATATTATGTTGATAATGATGCAGCCCAGGTAAAACGAATAGCCTTTTTTGGTTCTCAAAATCTCAATTTTTTTACGATGATTCACTACATTCATCAAGAAGATCGACTCGCCTACTTTAAGCAATCAGAATCTGAGCGTACAAATGCAATTGAACAGCTCTTTGGTGTAGAGCTAGAACATTTAAAGGCTAGCCGCATTGAACAGGCGCATAAGCAGTTAATCAAAAGATTAAATACATTAAGCCAAACTATTACTACTTTAGGAAAGGATATTCAAGATATCCCTGCTGATACAGATAATAAAGTAGAATATGTTTCTTTAGCTGGAGGGAAGTCCCTTTGGGATTGTCAAAACTTTTCGTTTCATGGAATCGACAGTAGCCAACTGTTTGAACAAGCAAAGACCCAACTTGAAGGAATTCGTGCTTTATTTCACCACCAAGAACCTTTTTTTGTCATACGTGATTTTAAACAGTTTGAGAAAATTGAAGAGCCTCTAAGGCCACTAGCCATCTTAGCTTGGGTATTCAGTGAAAAGAATCCAAACGAAATTCAGACATTAGAAAATGAATGTTCCCAATATAATTTTATGCAAAGTCAAAATACCCTTGTTGGGCAACTTGCTTATGCCAATTTGGACTATGCTCAACTTTGTTCTACTCTTAATTGTGCAGAGCTAAAAGACTCTTTTGTCAATTTGGTTGATCAGATAAAAACGGCTTCTGCCAATCAATCTGATTTACAGAAGTCCATATCATCCTTGATTAAGTATCGTGAGCAATTGCATCAACATATACAACATTTTTCACAATTGGAAGATGGAGCCTGCCCGTATTGCGGGAAAAAGTGGGAGGATCATGAAACCCTTGAAAAACAGTTTAAGCAAACTCAGCAGACAATTGAAGGCGCGCTTGGTCGGGAAAATGACACTTATACTCAATTAGTCGAGCGTTTAAAAACGCTATATGTAGAGAAAATTCAGAATCTTATGAATGAGAAACTTCATAACTTGGAAAACGATATAGGTTTTCAAATATTTCAGCGATTTCAAACTAAGCAGAAATTCCAACAATACGCCAAAGCATGTGTGCCCGTTCTCCAACGTTTAAAAATTTCTTCTTCTGAAGTAAAAATTGGAGAAACTCTGCAAGAAAGTATCGAGAGAGCCCAAATATTAGTTGAGCGAATTTATGAGTTAAGCAATTCAATATCTGCTGAATATAATACAATTGCTTCCAAGTTTGATTTCGAGGCTTTATATCATACATATTTTGAAGGTACTAAATATCTATCGCAACTTGATGACGAAAAGTTGGATCAGAAATATCGTTATATTGAGAATCAATATTATCATTCCTTCGATGCCTCACGTGCCAAACTCAAAATGCTCCAAGAGCAGAAAGATAAATTGGAGCCTCTTTGCACGCAAATGAAGTATTATTCCACCGCTTTAAACGATGCTCTCAAATCCTATCAGCAACTAGTTATTGAGCAAATTGAAATTCCTTTTTTCCTTTATAGTTCTAGGCTCCTCCAATCATATCAAGGTGGTCAAGGCGTATTAATTCAAACTGATGGAAAATCTGTTCGTTTTACTGCGCCTGGCTCAGAGCACGATGTCCTCTACACTATGAGTTCTGGTCAACTTTCGGCTGTGCTTTTGGCGTTTTCTCTTGCTCTAAATAAAATATACGCTGGAAACGAATTTCAAACACTTCTAATTGATGATCCTATTCAGTGCATGGATGATATTAATATGATTTCGTTTGTAGAATTATTAAGAAGGGAATTTGGAATATCCCAGATAGTCTTATCCACACACGAGGACTCTTTCTCTGATTATATTCGGTACAAGTTCACAAAGTATAGTCTTCTTGGGCAAACGATTACTTTAAGAGAATCGTAAATCATAGATATGGGAAAAGGTTAGTAAATCTAATCATTTTCATTAGAATTAGGTTTTTATGCCCTTTTTACTCTACATCTAAATTGAGCAAATGACACACTATCAGAGTCGTTGTATTTGACGGCTCTGATTTCTTTTTCTCGGATTTTCTTCGATTTACTCGCTAAATCTGCCTCACCCGATGAATAAATGCTGTAAGAACACTCGAAGCCCACTCACATAAAAATCTTATAACTTTCTGAATTGTTGCACTAAATAGGGAAAGTTTTGACTGAATACCGCCTATAGGTAGAGAATGCTTTTTAGGAGGTAGTTCAATGACGGAAGAAAATTATAGGTATCGCACAAGTCCCCTTTTCCTTCGTAATCAGTTTATTGGAAAAGGAAAATTGCAAATTCCGGTTATTCCAAAATTTCAAATTCAGCCGGACGATTTTAATGACTTACTTCTCATTGGTTTTGATAAAATCAGCACGAATGATGCAGAGCACTTTCACCGTATGGTTCATTTTTTTCTGTATGATTACAAATTTGAGCGTGTCTGGAAAAATCCCGATACGGATTTGGAAAAGCTGAAACGCTACCGCGCGGTGCTTTCCCCGGATTTCAGCATGTACGTCGAAATGGCGCCTGTTTTGCAGCTTTATAATACGTTGCGGAACCGCTGGTGCGGTGCTTATTTTGCGTCCAAGGGAATCCGCGTCGTTCCAACCGTGAGTTGGGGAAACGAAAATACGTTTGAATTCTGCTTCGATGGAATTGAAAAAGGTTCCGCAGTTGCGGTATCCACCTACATGGTATCGGAACACGACAACCGCCAAGACCAGAAAGAGTTTTTCCTCAAGGGTTATAACGAGATGCTTCGCTGCATTGAGCCGGAGAAAATCATCTGCTATAACGAGCCGTTCCCCGAGATGCAGGGCGATATTGTGTTTGTCGACTATGAACTAAGTTCGTGGAAGCACATGAACGATGATCTATATGCGCCCTCAAAATACGTGAAATACATCTGCGGAGAAGAATCCCTTCCGATAGGAAGCAACCTCATCATTAAAAGCGGATATGTTGTAAGTGGAAATGATAAGTATTATAATAACGTTATTCAGACTGGAATGGGTAGCGCTTATGGTGGAAAATGGAGACCCAGAAACGAATTTGAAGAAAGATTATGGGGAAAGCCCGGAGAGATCAAGGTCTCTTACAAAAAAGATGGAACAAAATTTGAAACAAAAATCGGTGACAATGGGAAGGCCGCCTTGGAACGACATCACACCACTGCGCCAAATCCTAAATATCATAGCAATCCTCATGATCATAAGATTAATTGGGATAATCCAGATGAACATCCTGACTTCGGACCAGCTGTCAATTATTTTGATGGTAATGTACCGGAGTTTAAGTCAAAGCGCGGAGGTATCTGTGACATTATGAAAATAACTAATAATAGGTTGGAAGACGATCACTTTAATACAATCAGCGACTTTAAAAAATGCATGCGGTTTCATGGTGAAGTTGTCTTGGAATGGCATTCTGAACAATACGGAATTTTTTGGGATGGAAGCCGCTATTGTATTGCAAAAATAGATGGCTCAAACGAAAAATGGTGTAACACCGCTGACGAAGTATTGGAATATAAGGTTGGCAAAGACCGTCTTCGCGATGTGATTACGCAGGTCACAGTACCTGACAGAACAATATAAATCAATTTTGGCGTAAATACCGTTTCTTAACTGCCCGTAAACCCTTGATATTGCTGACTTTTCTGAACAAATGCCGTAAGAACACTCGCACCATTTTGAGTAACCCTCGAGTGTTCATAAGGACAAAAACAGGCTGATACATTATCAGCCTGTTTTTGTTTGCGAAGTGCACTCTAATGTGCATATTGCTTTTTGCTTCCCGACATGCTACAGTAGATATAAGCAGATATTTATAGATTTGTTGGGAGAAAATAAAATATGGATTTAAATAGGAATAACATACTCAAGGGAATATATGCCCTCTTACTTGGACTCTTTGTAGGTATATTAACGATTACAGGGCAAAAATATCTTCCGGAATCAATGAATTTCTTAGCAAACTCCGGTGCTGTTTGGTTAATACCGGCTTTCTTCATGGCGGTGTTTGCAAAGACAAAACGTTCCGCAATTTTGCTCTGTATAGAAACATTGATTGTCTGCGTCGTCTCCTATTATTGGATTG
>DAMDEB010000063.1:7678-9196 GCA_032090075.1 Caproiciproducens sp. | reverse complement strand
TGAATCAATTGTAAATCACCATCAATTTGTTTTTGGTGGATACTATTTTTATCTCTGGCTTATTTTCGCCATAATTTTCGGTTTTATTTTCGGTCTAGGCGCTTATTTTTACAAGAAAAAAATGAGCACTATTGTTGGGGCGCTAGCTTGCTCCCTGCCGTTTTTCTTTCTGAAGGTCTGAGTGAATTAATTCATTTGTCTTATTACATGCATATGATTCCTGCTATTATAGGAAAGCTTCTTATTGGACTTGCCCTATACATTATCATTTATAGGAATGTCTTTCTCAAAAGGAAACCGCTGGTATCCTTTTGCATACTGTCAGCTTTAGGGCTGGTTGGATATGAATTTCTTTTTAGATTAACATTGTAATGGTCAAGCATTTTTGTAACACAGCTGTCTAAATTGATTCAATCCATACCTTGCCTCATAGGGCGTGCGATAATTGTTGTACGAGTGTGGGCGAACCTGATTGTACCAAACATAGGCGTACTCTGAGACAGCATGTGCCAATTCTTCATCAATCCAACGATTACTTGGGGCCATATTGGCTCGAAGTCTCTTAGTAGCTTTCTCTTGGTTTCAAATGCTCATCTAAGGATACTCTCAACATTTTTCCATTAGACAGATATCATACAAAAACGCTGTCCAAGTCTTACACTTAGGTAGCGCTTTAAGGCCTAAATCAACTGTATTAATATGTAATATTCGTTTGCCTGACGCCGAAAACCTTTATTTTATGCGGGTTCCCGAGTTTGTCGTTATGAACACTCGTACCAAAATCGTTTCTACAGGAATTGAGATAATATTCCTGTAGAAGCAATTTTTTATGGTATAATATATTTGATTGTTTAATCGATAGTTTGTCAATGAAAATAATGCGGGGTAATAGGATGCTTACTTTCCATAAATGTACAATCAGTGATTTACAACAATTACGCGATTTATCAATGAAAACTTACCAGGAAACCTTTGGCGAGTTTTGTTCCAAAGAAATTATGCAAACATACCTGAACGAGGCTTTTAGTATAGAAAAAATTTCTCAGGAGCTAAATAATCAGGGTTCAGTTTTCTATTTTGATTATGACAATGAATCATTAGTCGGATATATAAAAACAAACGATTTTCCGGCACAGACAGATATCAATGATGAAGAGGCACTGGAATTAGAACGGATTTATCTTTTACAGCCGTTTCAAGGCCGCAGATATGGAAAAGTACTATTGGACAAGGCAGTGTGCATTGCTACACGAAAGAAGAAAAAGTATATATGGTTAGGCGTGTGGGATAAAAACATTAAAGCCATTGGCTTTTATTCTAAGAATGGATTCCACACGTCTGGCGAGCATGTTTTTGTCATGGGAAGCGAGCAACAACATGATTACATCATGAAAAAGGAATTAATTGAATCAAATATTTAAATTCATCTTTAAACTTATGGTGTAATATTCGATTGCCTGATACCGAAAACCTTTATTTTATGCGGGTTCCCGAGTTTGTCGTTATGAACACTCGTAC
>DAMDEB010000063.1:7134-7578 GCA_032090075.1 Caproiciproducens sp. | reverse complement strand
CAAAATCGTTTCTATAGGAATTGAGAAATCATCCTATAGAGACAATTTTTTTGTGATATAATCTAAGCCCATAATATATTAATCTATCGGAGTGGAAAGGGAGATTCTATTGCCGATTTGCGTCCTTGCTTTTCAACAAGTTTGCCCTCAGCATTAAACTATTAAATTTAACAATCCATTTTATATATCCTCACCTTTCTTTGGCGATGTCATGCCCCATCGATCCGTAACAGTCAAGAGTAGTGCCAAGGCGCTGGCCACAATCATAGTAATAGCGATAACGTGTAACCCGGAATCAGAAACACTTTTATTAAAAACCACGCTGATGATGGCAGAAGAAGCAATGGAACCTATATATCCGGCGGTACGGAAAAGCCCTGAAGCGGTACCAATCTGGTTTGCTGGAACCAACATATAAAGCACGGTTTGATTGCCAATGACCAT
>DAMDEB010000063.1:5649-7090 GCA_032090075.1 Caproiciproducens sp. | reverse complement strand
ACAAAAGAGTTATAATTATAACGAATATCATTGACGAGCTTGTGGAGAGGAAAAGGACTCCAACAGATGCGGCAATTGAGAAACCGGCAGCAAAGATAAGTGAACTACGAACCATATTCCTCCTTGATACCAGCGCCGCCACGAAGGCTGAAATGACACTCATAGGCAAAATAAGAAGCCCAGCGGTTGAAGAATTCAAACCTTTCGCCGCTTCTATCCATTCGGTCAAGCCATAAAGTACGGTATAGACACACAATGTTAGTCCCGCAAGACGGATATACGTACGGGAAAGCGCCATATTCTTACCAAGCAGACGTACATCTATGAATGGACTTTCCTTCCGTAATTCCCACCAGATTAAAAACGCGCCAAAAATCACAGTAAGTACAAGAGCAATCCAAACGAAATTAGGCAGGGAAAACAGGAATGCCAGAAGGGAGATCATGGTTGCGGCGAACCAGATAATGCCGAATCCATCTATGCTAGAGAATATCGCCTTAGCTGATTTAGCGCTTTGGGCGGGCACATCCCGTGGCACCCAAAGTAAAGCCATGATTAACGTAACAAGTGCAAAGGGAATGTTAATAAAAAACGTTGTACGCCATCCCAAAAGAGACACGAGAACTCCGCCGATAGGCAGACCTACAACGGATGTCACTATTCCGGCAATCTGAAGCGCTCCTAGGACGCTGCTTGGCGGCTCTGACAAACCTGCAAATTCTGCTCGGCGGCGAATAAGGACCATGGCCGATGGATAGGCGGTCGAAGTTCCGAGGCCAATGAGAATCCTTGACACAATAAGCATAAATAGGTTTTGTCCAAAGCCCCCAATCATGCCTCCCAATAATACGATTAAAATTCCGCCCAGGAATATCTTGCGCGGTCCGAACGCCTCTGCCAATTTTCCGGCGGTAGGCTGAGCAATTGAACTTGCAAGGTAGAGAACCGTAACTAATATCGTGGTTTGGGATACCGGGATTTTCATGAAAGTTGCTATTGGCACTAATGCGGTGGCAAGCAGGGAGGTATTGATAGCGTTAAGTGTAGACCCCATGTAAAGCGGTGCTACAAATCTTCGAGAAAATGGGTTATTTGCCTTTTCATTTCGCAAGTCTATACAACTCCGTTTCTTTGTGATATGATAAAAAGTATAAGTGGGGACCTCTCCATATAGTATAAGCGGGGAATTCCCCACTTGTCAATAGATTTCTAAGATATTGAAGGAAGTGAGACAGCATGAATCCAGAAGCAGAAAAATCTTCCCCTCGTCCTGAACGCCGTGATGCTGCTGAGAATCGGCAGAGAATATTGAAAGCAGCTCAAAAACTATTTAATAAATACGGTGTTGAACAAGTCAGTGTTAATCAAATTGCCATCGAAGCACAGGTTGGTTCAGCGACCCTTTATCGTCGTTACAGTAATAAAAGTGAATTATGTCAAG
>DAMDEB010000063.1:2410-5639 GCA_032090075.1 Caproiciproducens sp. | reverse complement strand
AAAATCATACGGTCCCCCCAAGACAACGGCTAAGGGGAATCCTAAGCTTATTCATTAATTTCAGAGAAAAGAAAATACCTCTACTTGCTGGGATCGAAGAATCGTCGCCAAGCAACTCATTCAAGTCTTGGTTATCCAGTACTCCATTTGATGAATTACGCCAATATCTAGTCAGGTCGTTTGACGAAATAAATGAAGCTGACCAGACCCACTTTAACAGTATCTTCAGAGCAGATATATTGATAGTCGCTTTATGTAGTGATTCATATTTATTTCAAAGAGAGGTTCGAGGCTATCCACCAGAGGATATTTTGGAACAAATCTGTGATATATTCATATATCATTAAGTCTTTATGACTTAATAAGTGCATTTGCCAATTCCAACAAGAAGAAGCGCATATGCCATCTAGAGTTGCTTGGCTGAAACAGATACTGATGTATTTGTTTGTAGAATTAGAAAAATGAGTTTCCATTTGTCGCTTTGCTTCGAGAACATTGTGTAATATTCGTTTGCCTGATGCCGAAACCCTTTATTTTATGCGGGCTGCCGAGTTTATCATTATGAACACTCGCACCATAAATAGACCATAACTTTGATACAAATTATGGTCTATTTTTTGCCCTAAAAGCGCCTGTTTACAAGGCTTTACGGACTTTCGGCTGAGTGCAGTGAAGCGCCGAAGGTCGTTTTTTATGCTTGAAAATACCACCATGGTGAGCAGTGCCTATACCTTTTAATAATACTCCAGCTACCGTGTGTATTTTTACTAATAGGGCGAAAAAGCGTCTGGAAATGCCGCAAAGTCTATGATAAATCCATGCGGCATTTCTTCTTACGCTGTTATAACCGTTCCATCTCTGAAAGTTAAACAGTCTCCGTTCAGAGTGGACAGCCTTTCTGGCGAAACTCGTTCCGGCAGCACCGAGCACAGATATCTCCTAGCGCCTATGCGGTAGACGCGCTACCTGGGTCATCCAGAACGGTGTCGTAATCGGTAGCGGAATCGTCTTACGGCTGGCATGACAACGCGACCAAGAGCAGATTTTGGTGATGCTCTACAGGCCTCGAAGCTGCCTAAAGCCTAATATGACAAAATGCCTCCTAGCTCGATTTTAGCTAGGAGGCAACAGAAAAAAATAGATTGATCCAAATTATGGATTGAAAGCCTGTTGTTTAGTGAAAGCGCGGGAATAGGTTTTGGGATGTTTCTGATAAAATCAGTCTTGTTTCATCCTCATTGAAATCTGCAGTATCATAGATTTGCTGAATACTTGACAATATGCCCTTGTTAGAACGCATAGGATAATCCGTACCGAAAAGTACATGTGAGGCTCCGGCAAGTCGCTTTAATGCGGGGAATACATAGGGCGAAGCTGAAAGCGCCAATTCGAAATATAGGGATTGCAGACTTTCCATTACAACTTCTGGTGATTGACTGATAGCTCCCCATTCTTTCGCAATACTCAGTCGATCGGCAAGATAAGGAATTGTACCGCCAGCATGGGCAATGATCCAACGGATTTTTGGATAGCGCTGAAGTTTTCCCTTATAGATGAAATCCATCACCGCCCTTGTGGTTTCAAACGGGAACTCGTAAACCGACATATGCCGACCGAATAAAGGCAAATTGTCACCCCCAGGAGTTCCAGGATGGAGAAGCACGACTGCTGAGCGCCTATTCAGCTCCTCAAGTATTAGGTCAAACCGGTCGCCGCTAATATAAATACCAGCATAGTTACTTTGAAGGGCAAAGCCATCCGCTTTTAAAGTATCGCAAGCATATTCAATTTCTTTCAGTGCAGCGTCGGTGTCCTGAAAAGGCAAGCTGGCTAGAATCCCATACTTTTTAGGGGCTTTTTCAGCTGCCTCTGCTAGCATGGTGTTCATCATGTGAACCATTTTCTCTGTGCCGGAATTCGGGCTAGAAAGCAGTGCCCCGGATATACCCAACCCGTCTAGGTCTTCCAAATCTTTCTCTATACTCCACTTTGGTATAGTGATCCCAGAAGTTGACTGCGCTGAAGCAGCTACCAACTGTGGTGGAATAATGTGATGATGCACGTCTATGATAGATTTTATTTCAGACATTTTGTTGTTTTCCTTCCGTTTATTTGTGTTACAGCTGTATCATTTATAAGTATAATACAGATATAAATATTATCAAGGGGCTGCAGGACAAGTGTAACAAAACGGGCTAAAATGCACCATTAGGGGTGCGCTGATTAAGTCGACTTAGGCCCCGGAGTGTTATAGAATAGAGGAAACGCAAAAATGGTACTGCAAAAGAAACAGCACACACTGCATGTCAGTCAAAGAGAGGTAACTAAATGAAAAAGAATATGGATATGACAAAACCGGGTGGAAACTCTCAAAACAAGTTGGTAAAGGAATGTATTTTTTCTGCGTTGATGCAATTAATGGAAAGTCGCCAATTTGGTGAGATTAAGATTACCGATATAACACAAAGAGCTGGAGTTTCCAGAACCTCTTATTACCGAAATTATAGTTCCAAAGAGGAAATTATAAAGGACTATATTGACGAAATGCATAAGCAACTCATTCAGGACTTACAAGAAGATGCACCGTATGAGGCATATAAATATTTGTACAAGTTTTTTGAAAATAGCAGAAGTAACATGCAGTTAGTCATGAACTTGGTTAGATCCAATATGTCTTATATCTACTTGGATAGGTCTAAGCACTTCTTACAAATTGCCTTTGATGGCGTATTAAGGAATAGACGTTCTTCCCCCAATGCTTTGGTAAAAAAATTTGAGATTGATTTTTTGGTTGGTGGAGTATACGAAGTATTGATCCAGTGGTTTAATAATGGGATGATTGAAACCAGCGAGCAAATGGCATCAGTTCTCTTAATATTATTTCAATAAGCCCTATCAATTATGTGGCTATAATCAACAGGTTCCCCTGATGTGTGTTCTACTAGGTGTCGAAATCCACAAAAAAGTAACCTGAATGAGCTTCGGAACATAATTCCCACAATATCTTAAAAAGCACGTATTCATCATACCAATTTCTAGGATTTTGACTGACATCCTGACTGATATCATCGCTGAGACCAACCGTTTTGGCGTGCTTTTGGCACCTCTTGGGTTAACATAACAGCTAAACAGTAAATATCAAAACGCCGATAAAGCATTGCAATTTCAGCACTTTATCGGCGTTTACTTTTTGGAGCAGGATACGGGAATCGAACCCGCGTGTCCAGCT
>DAMDEB010000063.1:0-2400 GCA_032090075.1 Caproiciproducens sp. | reverse complement strand
GTGCCATTTTTGAATGTAAAGGCAATGCTGCCATCCTTGCGGACAGTACCTTTTTCAACAAGCGTTATCCAAAGCCGCTCATCCCATGCATCCAGCACTAGCGGACGTACACGCAAGGTTTCTATAAAAAGATGCAGTTCCTTTTATTAATACCACTGTTACCGTGCGCATTTCCGACTTCCATAATCTGATCGTGTGCACCTTTAAATGAAAGGGTGCAAAAGCATATATTTCAACCTGCTTACGTGACCATTGTAAGAAAAAAGGTCAGGTCGAAGTTGTCTTTACAAACCACTATGTTCTACGCTATTAAAAAGTTGCCAAAGTTGTTCCGCGATTATTGATGCAGGGTATGGCTTGGAATTATATATCCACCATTCCAATACACCAACACCTGCTGATACCAAAAATTCTACAGTAATTTCTTTGTTGGCTTTTTCTTCAGACAAATTGAGGCGATTAATAAGTCCGTCTTTGAATATTTCTTTCATACGCTTCCTGAAAACAGGACTTTCTTTATTGGATAACATTGAGGAATAAAATTTATAATTCGCTTCAAGATGATCGAAAATACGTACTATGCTAGACTTCGATGCCAATTTTTCTACTCTATGATCTTGGATGCATGCTTCTGTTAATTGCATCAAATAATAGTCCAAACACTTGTCCCTCAAATCGTACTTATCAGTAAAATGTAGGTAAATTGTTCCTCGATTAACATTAGCTTTTTCTGCGATTTCACCTATAGTGATATTTTCCAAATCCTTTTCTTGAACAAGTGTCACGAAAGTTTCCATAATTGCTTGTTTGGATTTTTGAATTCGTCTATCCAATTTAATCATTCCTTTTTTAATCAACAAATCCAGCTCGGTTGTTGATTTCTCAACAAATTTCAACTATTATGCATTGAACTATCCAATTATAGCTGATAATATAATTATATTCAACAATCGTTGAATAATAAACAATGTTAATAAGGAGATAAATAATGAAAGCAATCGGTTTAACAGCTTTTGGTACTCCAGGTACATTCGAGGAGATTGAAGTGAATTTGCCGGATTTAAATGAAAACCAAGTATTTGTTGAAGTGAAAGCAGCATCAATTAATCCCGGCGATGAACCTTTACGAACAGGAAAAATATTCAATAGCTCTGTCGGAGGCCAATGGTCTGAGAAATTACCAATATTCCTTGGGAGTGAAGTGGCTGGCATCGTAAAAGCTATTGGAGAAAAGGTTACCCGGTTTCAAGTCGGTGACCGTGTTATGGGATTATCTATCCATTCAGGAGCATATCAAGATTTCGTTGCAGTTGATGAAGATCATCTTGCAAAATTTTCAGAAAATATATCATATGAAATTGCAGGTGCTGCGCCTACAATAGCACTTACAGCAAAGCAAGCACTATTCGATTATGGGAAACTCTTAAAGGGGCAAAGAGTATTCATTCAAGGTGGCGCTGGCGGTGTCGGTCACGTCGCAATCCAATTAGCGAAAAATCATGGTGCTTATGTGATAACTACAGCAAGAAAAAACAACTATGATTTCGTTAAAGCTTTAGGTGCGGATGAAGTATACGATTATACTAAATTTGATATTGCGGATATGATTCACGAAAAAGTTGACTTGGTAATTGATACTGTTATGGAGGCATCCATTATTGAAAATAATGGTGCGCCGGGTGAAGTTGGGAAAAAAGTCTCTCGATTATTAAAGATCATGGGAAATATGTATCAATTGTTTCTTTTGGATTAAACCGCTATCCGATGGACCATAACATAGAAGCATATTTTTTCCAATCCAAGCCAAACCCCTCAGACTTTGAAAAAATTGTGGATTGGCTTGAAATGAAAGAATTGCAGATTTATATAGATAAAACCTTTCCGCTATCTTCTCAAGGAATTACGGAAGCTTACATCTACAGTAAAGAACAGTCCAAAAAGGGACGAATTTCAATATCCAAAAATATATGAAATAGCATAGCAGTCATATTTCAATTTATCTGTGGAATGATCGTATACAATGGTGCAATATTCGTTTGCTTGATGCCAAAAACCTTTATTTATGCGGGTTCCAGAGTTTGTCGTTATGAACACTCGTACCAACTGAGTCACGAAACTAAAATGTTTCGTGGCTTTTTTTGTGTCGTCTATTTAAACTGTGAGTGTAAAATCAGTTGAAGAGGCGTAGCCGTGGAGAGAATACTCCATAGCTGCGCTTTTTTGATTAATAATTTGCATTTAAGTTGTATTTGGTAATATTTGTTAATACAATCAATTTAATAGAGAAGAAATATCTTATGGATGTTAGGCAAGGCCAAGATTGAGGAATTCTTAATTATAGCAATAATCCTGCTAATAAAAGTCAAGCAAAAATTTTAATTCTAGAAGCCATAATACATA
>DAMDEB010000062.1:5668-15272 GCA_032090075.1 Caproiciproducens sp. | reverse complement strand
TCGCCCTTCCAGTTAAGTGCATGCTTAGGCGGATTTTTATCAAGGCCTTCCCACCAAACTGTGTTGTCATCCAGGTTTTGTACAACGTTGGTGAAAATAGTGCCGGACATTGTAGAAGCAAGTGCGTTCGGGTTGGACTTTTTGTTCGTGCCCGGTGCAACGCCGAAGAAGCCGTTTTCAGGGTTAATTGCATACAGTCTGCCATCCGAACCTTGACGCATCCAAGCAATATCGTCGCCGACAGTCCAAACTTTGTAACCCTTTTTGATGTAGCCTTCCGGTGGAATCAGCATTGCGAGGTTAGTCTTGCCGCAAGCGGACGGGAATGCAGCCGCAACATATTTAATGTCGCCCTTAGGATCTTGGATCCCCAAAATCAGCATATGCTCTGCCATCCAGCCTTCGGTCTTGCCAAGGTAGGAAGCGATACGAAGTGCGAAGCACTTTTTGCCGAGCAGAACGTTTCCGCCGTAACCGGAGTTTACGGAAATAATGGTGTTGTCTTCTGGGAAGTGGCAGATATATCTCTTCTCTGCATCAATGTCGCACTTGCAGTGAAGGCCGCGCACCCAGTCATTGCTGTCGCCAAGAGTATCCCATACATTTTGGCCAACACGTGCCATGATGCACATGTTTAATACAACATAGATAGAATCTGTCAGCTCAACGCCGATTTTGGCGAGAGGGGAACCGACAGGGCCCATGGAATAAGGAATGACATACATGGTACGGCCTTTGTAGCTGCCCCTTGCAATATCATAAAGCATTTTGTATGCTTCCTGCGGGTCCTTCCAGTGGTTGGTCGGGCCGGCATCCTCTTCTCTGCGGGAGCAGATAAGCGTTCTGTCCTCAACACGTGCAACGTCGTTAACGGCGGTGCGATGCAGGTAGCAGTTCGGGAGCTTTTCCTGATTCAGCTTGATAATTTCCCCTGTGGAGCAAGCTTCAGCACGCAGCGCCTCGATTTGTGCCTCGGTGCCGTCTACCCAGACTACTTTGTCAGGATTGACAAGTGTTTTCATTTCCTCAATCCAGTTTAAGACTGACTTATTATTTGTCATATCTTTTCTCTCCTTCCGGTCCAATGACCTTTCGAATTTATAATCAATTATAATACATTATTTACATATAATCAATTGCGAAATTGTGAATTTGTTAAATATTTACCAGCTATTTTTGAATCATCAAACCATTAGTCCTGCACCGCATTATAACTCAGCAGTTTCCGTCAACCGGCATTTCAGCGCAGGCGTTCAGGTCAAATCCGGCTGTTTTACCCGAAAGGTATTCATAATATCCCTGAGCGCCAACCATGGCGGCATTGTCGCCGCAAAGTTTCAGTTCCGGCATATAAAATTCCCAGCCCCGGTTCCTGCATTCCTCCTGCAGCCTGCTGCGCAGCAGCGAATTCGCCGAAACGCCTCCCGCAATCACCAGCTTGGTGCTGCCCGTGTCCTGCGCCGCTTTGATGAAGTTCTTAATCAGGCAATCCACGACCGCTTTTCGGAACGAAGCCGCCAAATCCTCGACGGGTAAAGTCTGCCCCTTTTGCTCCGCGTTGTGAATCAAATTGATCACAGACGTTTTTAATCCGGAAAAACTGAAGTCGTAAGGTGCGCCGTCAACGGTGGGGTGCGGTAATCTGAAAGCCTCGGCATTGCCGCCCTGCGCGCGTTTGTCCATTTCCACACCGCCGGGGTAAGGCATGCCCATGGCTCTTGCGGCCTTATCGAACGCCTCCCCCGCAGCGTCGTCGCGGGTGCGGCCCATTACACGCAAGTCAGTGTAATCTTTCACCTCTACAATATGACTGTGCCCGCCGGAAACGATCAGACACAAAAAAGGCGGTTTAAGTTCCGGCGAAGTAATATAATTTGCCGCGATGTGTGAGCGCAGATGATGCACCGGAATCAGCGGTTTCCCGCTGGACATCGCCAGTCCTTTTGCAAAATTAACGCCCACCAAAAGCGCGCCAATCAACCCCGGCGCGTAGGTAACGGCGATTGCGTCAATTTCGTCAAGTTTCATGTTAGCGTCGTCAAGCGCTTGCTGCGTAACGCCTACAACGGCTTCGCAGTGGCGGCGGGAAGCGATTTCCGGCACGACGCCGCCGTATAATTTGTGTTCCTCCACCTGTGAAGCGATAACCGACGACAAAACCTTCCGCCCGTCCTCAACCACCGCGGCGGCGGTTTCATCGCAGGAACTTTCCAGTGCTAATATCCGCATACTCTATTGTCTCCTTATTGATTTAAAATACAAATACCGTTATAAATTTTTATTTTTTCGCCATGCAGGCGGTTCGGCAACATCGCCCCAATATTCGGTAAGGCCCGAAATACGGTCATTTTCAAACTCAAAAAATGAAACCGCTGTGAATGCAGTTTCCTCATCTGCAAGCTGAACCAAAACGACGGAAATCACTGTATTTTGTGCCTCTTCCAAGCGCTTCACTGTAATTTTCCAGTCACCCGGATATTCCGCATTGGCATTGACAAATTCGGGCACGGTAAATCGTTCCTTTGTATTTGCCCACTCAATTACAGCGCTCGGCTCAAAATAGTCATGAAGATTTCCCCAATTTTGTTGATCGATATCCTGCCATAAATTTTTTACGTATTCTTTATGTTCCATATTTCCCCCTAAAAGTACCGTGTCATCAATATTGCGTCCTCATGTAAATCCGTGTAAAAATTTTTGCGTATTCCTACCGGTTGAAAACCGAGCTTGTTGTAAAGCGCGATTGCAGGCGCGTTGCTCTGCCGCACCTCCAGCGTGATAAACTCCGCATGATTACGTATGGCGTAATCAATTAAGTACTGCACAAGCGCCTGCGCAATCCCCTGCCTGCGGCAGTCGGGGTGAACGGCAACCTTGTCAATGTAGCACTCGCCGCAAACGCATTGCATCCCTGCGCAGCCGATGGCCGTACCATTCTGTTCAGCGGCGGCGAAACAGGCGGTGTCGCTCGATAATTCCGCTTGCAGCCCGGCGCGCGTCCACGGCCGCGTAAAGCAGAGTTTGTCCACTTCGGCAAGCGCGTCAAGGTGTTTTTCACTCATCGGCGCAATCATAAACTCTTTCATATCAGCACCTGTTCATTCTCAATCCGGTTCGCTTTGATTAAATCCACAAGGTGCTTTGCAACAGAGATCAGCACAAGCAGCATAATCACGCCTAACAGCTGTACACTGAAAAAATCGGTGTTAAACAAATTATGGCAGACGGCGTAGGTAGAACTCAGCACCGTAACGACCGGTACATAAAACTTTTTTGGAAAGTAAAATGCGAAGATAACGGACAGGATATCCGCTAAAAAATAGTAGCGCTCGTGCATATGCGGCAGGATGAACGGCACAAACAGTGCGAAGAACAGTGCCAGCGTAACGAGCACTTCGTTTGTAATCATAAACTTCTTTCTATAAAAATAGAAGAGTGAAATCAGCACCAGACCACCCGCTAAAATGACCGCTGCGGAGCTGATGTAGCCGGGGGTGTTTTCCGGCAGCCAAGTGTACAGGTTCGGCAGGAACATTGCAATCATCTTGTACTGCCCCGCCTGGGAAAAATACACGGTAAGCAGACCGGTCAAGCTGCGCCCCATCATTACCGCCGGTAAAATAGAAACAAAATATACTAACGGTACAATTAAAAACGTGCTTAGCTTCACCTTACGCTTGAGCAGCAGGAGCAGAAGCAGCGGCGCCAAAAACACCGCCTGCAATTTAAATATAAAGGCGATTGCGAACGCGGTGACCGCCCGGTTTTCCTTATTTTGCATGAAGTAATATACACAGGCGACGAGCGCGGCGGTAAAAATCGAGTCGCACTGCCCCCACACTGCCGAATTCAAAATCACGCTCGGCAAAAACAGAATTCCGGCATAGGCAAGCACTCCGTACGTTTTGTTCTCGTATTTCAAATTAACGATTTTCATCACATAGACTGCCAAAATAATATCGGCGACACTTGATATAATCTTAATTGCGGCCAAATCCGAAACCGGGAAATATGTAAAAATGGCCAAAAAATACAAATAGGTAGGCATATAGTCGCCGATGTTCATGCCGACTGCAGCAAAGCCGCCGTTATTTTTGAGCGCCTCGTACCATCCCCGTAAAAATTGATGGTAATCACCCGATTCAAACGGAAAAAGCAGCATACGCACCAACATGGCAAACACCGTAATCACAACGATAAAGAGTATGTTTTCCATTTGTTCCCGGCTCAATTCCCTGTGTTCCCGCCTGTTATGAAGCATATGTTCCGTCTCCTCATTTCACCTTTTTGTAAATTAAAAAGTCAAATTCAATCTGCGTTGATAAACAATTTGTCTGTTTCAGCCGCTCGCTGCCTTCTATTGTCGTTTTCCAGTAGTAGGGTGTCATCGCGAATAAATCCATGATAATTTGATTGCCGTCCAGTTGAATATCGTCCTGAACCGGCACACGCGATACAAATTCAAAGCCCGCGTACTCCGTTTCTTTGTATTCATTTTCATAAGGACTGTCATACAGGATTTCTTTTAAGCCATACAAATGTCGTTCACCCGGCACCGCCAAAATCAAAAAGCCGCCCGGTTTCAGCACCCGGTTCAACTCACTTTCGACAATCGGGGCGAACACGTCAAGCACGCAGTCCGCAGCGGCATCTTCAACCGGTATACTGAAAATACTGCCGACGGCAAAATCAATGGTTTTATATTTTTTCGCCGCGGCTTTGACCGCAAACTTTGAAATATCGAAACCGTAAACCTGCGGTGAAACGCCGTGGGTAGTTAAATCATCGTACAGCCTGCCGGTATAGTAGCCCTCACCGCAGCCCGCATCCAAAATAATTGGATTTTTTGTATGAAGATATTCGCGTATGAGCTCATTTAACTTGTCGCTGAAAAGCCGGTAGAAGCCCGCTTCCAAAAAATTGCGGCGCGACGCGACCATCAGTTTATTATCACCGGGAACTTTCGAATGCATTTTGTTCGGTGGCAGCAGATGGACATAACCCTCTGCCGCAATATCATAGCTGTGCCCGTTTGCACAGACATAAGCTTTATCCAGTTTATTCAGCTTTCCGTTACAAATAGGGCAGGTAAATATCATGCCTTTGCCTCGTACCATGTCTTGCCAGTTTTAGCTTCCGCAATCAGCGGCACGGCAAGCTGGGCGGCATTCTGCATTTCCTGCGTCAGAATTTCACAAGCCCGCTGCGCCTCATCCTCGGGTGCTTCGACAATCAGTTCATCGTGTACCTGTAAAATCAAGCGGGACTTCATATTCTCTTTTTCGAGCCGTTGTTCGACTCGAATCATCGCAATTTTAATAATATCGGCGGCGGCGCCCTGAATCGGCATATTGCGTGCCACGCGTTCGCCGAACCCGCGCATATTAAAGTTGCTTGAAGTCAGCTCGGGCAGGTAGCGCCGGCGGCCAAACATGGTTTCTGCATAACCGTTCTGCTTGGCTTCGGCAACGACTCGCTTCATATATTCATCAATTCCCGCGTAATTGGAAAGATAATCGTGGATATAGGTTTCGGCCTCTTTTCGTGTTACGCCGATATCTTTCGCCAGTGAGAACGCGCCGATACCGTAAACAATTCCGAAGTTGACCGCTTTGGCGCGGCTTCGCATAATCGGCGTGACCATCTGCTCGGGCATATGGAACACTCTGGCCGCTGTGCTGCGGTGAATATCGTCATTATTTTTAAATGCCTGTATCATGGTCGCGTCGTTTGCAACGTGCGCCAAAACGCGCAGTTCAATTTGGGAGTAGTCCGCGTCCACCAGCACCCAGCCATCGCGCGCGACAAAAAAGCGGCGCAGCTCGCGGCCAAGGTCTGTACGGACGGGGATATTCTGCAAGTTCGGTTCGGTTGAACTGATTCGGCCTGTGCGAGTTTCCGTCTGGTTAAAGCTGGAATGAATTCTTCCGTCCGCGGCGACAACCTTTAAAAGACCTTCACAGTAAGTGGATTTCAATTTCGTCAGACTGCGGTAGTTCAGCACAAGCTCCACCGCGGGATGCTCGTAACGCAGTTCTTCCAAAATTTCGGCCTTTGTGGAATACCCGCTCTTTGTCTTTTTGCCATGGGTTAATCCTAACTTTCCAAACAGCGCTTCCCCCAGCTGTTTTGGCGAGTTAATATTGAACTCATAGCCGACCTCTTCAAACACCTGTGTCTGTACGGTATCAATTTGTTTTTGCAGAACCTCGCCATAAGCCTTGATTCCGTCCGCGTCCACCGCGAACCCGATATTTTCCATGTGGGCAAGCACCGCCGCGAGCGGCATTTCAATGGTATTTAACAGCTCGGTTTGATTGTTCTTATTAATTTCAGCGGAAAGCCTGTCGACCAGCGCGGGCAGTCCCACCACAAAAGAAGCAGTCGGGTTCTCGCTCTGTTCCGGCAGGGCAATGCCATACTCCTGCGCTAAACGGCTCGGCTCATAGCCTGAAGCCGACGGGTTCAGCAGATATGCCGCAAGAAGGGTGTCCATCCCCGCACCGTTCAGCGGGATTCCCCGCGCGTCGAGCGCCGCGTACAACGGCTTAATATCATGCGTATTCTTCTTTATTTTTTCGTCCGCGCAAAGTGCTTTGATAAAATCAAGGTCGTCCGTCACATGAATTTGATTTTCAAAGTTCAGATATAATTTCATTTGATGGTCGGCATATTCACCGGCAAAATCGGCACGCCCCGCTTTTTTCAGGCCGCTCAGCAACGAGGCTGTGTCGCTGCAATCAGCAGTGCCGATGCAGATCTCTTCGGACTTGTCGGGGGTTGATTCCGGCGCGGGAGCACGCAAGTCCATTTTGTCAATCAGCGAAAAAAATTCCAACTTCGCCATCAGGCGAGCAGCCTTGTCGTTATCGCACGGCTTTGGAATATAATCCGCTATCTCCGTATCAATCGGCGCATCGGTGCGCACGGTGCCGAGGCACCGGCTGAGGTAGGCGCTGTCCTTGCTTTTGATCAGCTTTTGGCGCATTCCCTCTTTAATATCAATCGTATCAATATTTTCATAAATCGTATCCAAATCCTTGAATTTCTGAATCAGTTCGCCCGCGCCTTTCGGGCCAACGCCCGCTACGCCGGGGATATTGTCGGACGAATCGCCCTGAATCGCTTTGATATCAATCAGCTGCTTCGGCGTGACGCCGTAGTCCTCCATGATTTTCGCTTCATCGTAAACCGTCACCTGCGGCTGGCCGAATTTGGTTGCGGCAAGGCGGACGCTCACCTTGGGGCTGACCAGCTGCAGGCTGTCGCGATCCCCGGTCGCAATTATACATTCATCACCGGTATCACTGCATTTTTTAGCAAGCGTACCAAGAATGTCGTCGGCTTCAAAGCCCTCGCATTCTACCAAACGATAGCCCAAAAGCTGCAAAAGTTCCTTCAGGTTCGGCAGTTGCTGTGCCAGCTCCTCGGGCATACCTTTGCGCTGTGCTTTGTAACCCGCGTATTCCTTGTGGCGGAACGTGGGCGCGCGCATATCAAAAGCGATTGCAACCGCGTCGGGGTTCGTTTCATTTTTTAGCTTTTGCAGCATGGTCAGAAAACCATATATTCCGTTGGTAAACAGCCCCTCCTTTGTGGTCAAAAGGCGGATGCCGTAGAACGCCCGGTTTAAAATGCTATTGCCGTCGAGTACCAGCAGCTTCATATTGTTCTCCTTTAATCTTTATGATCTTAAAATTTGCCGCTTTGGCGGCAACCTTCATTCTCGATTCTTCACTTTTCTTTATTGATTCGTTTCATCATTCATTAGGCTATTATATCACTTTTAAAAGGAAAAAATAAGTGTTATAATAAACTCTGTATTTTATACTACTCTCCAATCAAAATGTATATTTCAATTGGAGAACGCCCGGCTGCGCCGTGCTTGTTTTGCGCTTATTTAAGCGCAAAACTCGTCTCATGCAAAATCCAACGCGGAGAGGAACACCAAATGAAAATTGGCAATTTAAAAGTAGAAGGCTTTGCGGTTTTAGCGCCCCTGGCGGGCGTGGCAGACAGAGCGTTTCGCGAAACTTGCACGCAGTTCGGCGCGTCGTATGTTGTGAGCGAAATGGTCAGTTCCAAAGGGCTGCAATATAATGATAAAAAAACAGGCTCGCTCATGACTTTGAGCGACGCGGAGCGGCCGGCGGGCATTCAGCTTTTCGGCTGTGAACCCGCCGTCATGGCTGAAGCCGCAAAAAAGGCGATGGAGTACGCGCCCGACATCATCGACATCAACATGGGCTGCCCCGCGCCAAAGGTAAGCTGCAACGGCTCCGGCTCGGCGCTGATGAAAACCCCGCAGCTCTGCGGCGAAATTACCGCCGCGGTGAAAGATGCTGTAAATATTCCGGTCACGGTGAAAATCCGAAAGGGCTGGGATAAAAATATGATCAACGCGGTGGAAGTTGCCCAAATCTGTGAAGCGGCGGGAGCCGATGCCATCACAGTACACGGCCGGACGCGCGAGGATATGTACACGCCGCCTTCCGACTGGGATATCATCAGGCAGGTGAAACAGGCGGTTAGAATTCCGGTCATCGGCAATGGTGACGTTGATTCCGCACAGGCTGCCGGGCGAATGCTGGAAGAAACCGGCTGCGACCTTGTGATGGTCGGGCGCGCCGCGCTCGGAAACCCGTGGATATTCTCGCAGATTAACGCATACCTCACAGATTCCTGCCGGATTCTTCCCCCACCGGGAATTAACGAGCGCATGCTCGTTATGATGCGGCACATGAAGCTGATGTGCGACTACAAAGGCGAACACCGCGCCATGAATGAAGCGCGCAAGCATGTTGGCTGGTACCTGAAAGGGATGAAAAATGCCGCCGCGTTCCGCCGCCGCGCGGGATACCTTGAAACATGGCCGGAGCTCGAGAAACTTGTAAGGGATATTCTGCAAGTAAATATTTAATATGAAGAAAAAGGATTGATTTTCGTGATACATCGGATCATTGACCTACCCGCACAGTTTCCTGTCCTGCACGAGTACGAAAGCAAAGCGAAACTGTACACCTACGCGCGTGAAAATTCAGTCGAAATTCGCCCAAATCAGGCGTCACCCTCTATTTTAATCTTCCCGGGCGGAGGATACCGCTTCACCTCCGACCGCGAAGCGGAGCCAGTTGCACTCCATTTTCTCGCCATGGGGTACCAAACCTTCGTGTTGCGCTACACCTGCGCACCCGCTCACTTTCCCACGCAATTAATGGAGGCCGCTGCCGCCATTCAATACCTGCGAGCCAACGCGGCCGAATTTTTAATTGATATCGATCAGATTGCCGTCATGGGGTTTTCCGCCGGTGCTCATGTTGCCGGGTGCCTTTCCTGCATGTGGGACAACGAAGAGGTCTGCAAAGCGCTTTCCGTCAAAACTCCTTCTGTACTGCGTCCAAATGCCGCGTGCCTGTGCTATCCGGTGATCACAAGCGGAAAGTACGCCCATCAGGATTCTTTTGCTGGTCTTTTGGGTGAAGATGCGGACGAAAAATCGCTACGTCTTTTTTCACTTGAAAACGCGGTGCGTTCCGACATGCCCCCTGTATTTTTATGGCACACCGCCGATGACGCTTGCGTACCTGTTCAAAATTCCCTGCTG
>DAMDEB010000062.1:1656-5658 GCA_032090075.1 Caproiciproducens sp. | reverse complement strand
CGTAAATGCGCTGTTGGAAAAGAATATACCGTGTGAACTTCATATATTCAATGAAGGGCCGCACGGCTTGTCGCTTGCCTCTCCGCTCACTTCCGCGGAGGATTCTTCCGCGCTTGTGAATTCGCATGACGCGCACTGGACACAGCTGTGTGATGAATGGCTGACCAAGATTTTGAATTAGAACAGAAAAAGGGGCAGAGAAAATTTCTCTGCCCTGCCTAATTTTTTTATTTCGTCATGTATATGAGAGCCAGCGTACCCGGTCCGCAATGGACGGAAACGGAGCAGCCGCAATCGTCAACAAATATGTCTTTAAAATCCTGATATTCTCTGATTTTCGCCTTTACAGCTTCAATCGTTTTGCTGTCCACATCGTAGTTGGCAATTAGCAGCCGGTCCAAATCAACATTTTCCACGCCTTTGAGCCTGTCTTCAACCAACTTGCAGACTGCCGATTTCAAACTGCCGCGGTACTTTTGGGCAACGCCCATCTTGCCGTTTGTAACATCGATGCAGGGTTTCAAATTCAACAAATTTGCGCCCAGTGCCTGTACGCCCGTGCAGCGGCCCCCTTTATACATGTAAAGCAGCGTGCTGATGACGCAGGTGGTACGGACTTTATCGGTCATGCCCAAAACCCGCTCTTCAATTTCCTTTGCGGAAAGTCCCTCGTCCCGCAGCTCCGCGGCTTTAATTGCAAGAATCCCCATGCCGTTTGATACATTGCGTGAATCGACAGGATAAATATTGTCAAATTTTTCAGCGGCCATCTTTGCAATATTCGGGGTAACGGTAAGTTCGGCGCTGATACTGAAATGAACCACCTCCCACCCCTCGTTTGTCCACTTCTGATAAAAGTCTTCGTAATACGCGGGCGTAGGGGCGGAAGTTGTGGGGAGCTTGCCGGTCTTTTTATAGTACTCGAACAAATCCGGCGTATGTATGTCGACGCCGTCCAGATAGGATACATCCCCCAAATTCACATTCAGCGGAATGACATCTATGCGGTATCTTTCAAGCAGCTCTGCGCTTAAGTCACAGGTGCTGTCCGCAACGATCTTAACTTTTCTTTCCATATACCCTCCTATTTTTCCTTGTAGAACAGAACAAGCGTATTCGGCCCTGTATGAACCGTCATCGTGCAGCCTGCCCTTGAAAACAAGACCTCCTTGAACTTACCGCTGTCTTTAACCATCTTGATAATGCTGTTTAAAAGCTTTTGATCCATTCCTGTAGTTGAAACAAATGCGCGCTCCCCGTCCACATTGGGCTGTTCCAGCACAAAACGGATATACTCTTTGCAGACCTGTGCAAAGTTACCGCGAAACTTTTTGCGTACTGTCAGTACGCCGTGCGTGTCCAACAACAGACAGGGACGCAGCTTTAACAGGTTCGCCCCGAACATTTGCAGCAGTGTAGCCCTGCCGCCGCGATAAGCATACTCCAAGGTATCCAAAAGCACATTGGTTCGCATTTTGGTTTTATCAATTTCTATTTGGTCGAAAATCTTTTTTGCCGACATACCCACATCGCGCATATCCGCAGCCCGCAGCACCAACAACCCCTGTGCGGAACTAAGAGTAAATGTATCGACCACATAAACATTGTCAAACTCCTTCGCGGCGGTACATGCGTTTTGATACGAGGAGGAAAACTTTGAATTCATTGCAATATGCACGACATCATCGCCGTTATCCACATGCTTTTTGAACATAGTAAAAAAGTCAGCCGGTGGCGGCGCGGATGTTTTTGGCAAGCGATGCGTTTTTTCATAATTTACAAAAAGCTCGTCGGGGCCAATTTCAAAAACATCACGGTACGAGTGCTCCTCAATTGTAATATAAAGAGAAACAACGTCAATCTGATATTGCTTGTATAAATCGGGAAATAAGTCACAAGCACTGTCTGTGCTGATAATAACGCCCATCATCGCACTCCCAAAATTATTTAGTATTGTAATTTTACTATTATAGCATTGAGGCACGATTTTTTCAACGTCGCATTTTCCCAATAGAATGTCTTACAGATTTTACAGAAAATTAACAGTTGTATTGTAAACATATTATATGATAATATTATATTTATATCAGCATTTGAGAGGATATGTTAAACGATGAATATACGATCCAAGAGGTTTCTGACGGTTTTGCTTACTTTGATTTTTGCGGCCACCGTGTTTACCGTGACTGCGTTTGCGGAAAGTGTAGCCAGCGAGCCTATCACACCCGAAAGTCAGGCAAGCAGTGAAGCCGCACCGCCAAGCAGCACCGCACCCGAAACGAGCAGCACTGCTCCTGAAAGCAGCTCCTCCGCGGCGGAGTCGTCCAAGCAAGCCTCCAGCCGTGAGCAGGCAGCTTCCAGCCGCAAGGAAGCGTCCACTCCCAGCAAACGCCCGGTGAGCAGCCACGCTATTGTTGACACACAGACAAGCCGTGTGGAAGCGGCGGCTTCACAGGCGGCTCAGGCCTTAAGTGACCCGGGTGTTCTTTCCTCCGAAAACTGGGGCGAGCTGCTTTCCAGCGGTGCTGAAACACAAAGTCAAGGCACAGCCGCAGCCGGTACCACCACTATCAGCAGCACCGCCGCACCGGCCAATGTGGGTGGCGTTTCCATGATTTTAATTTTAGGTGTTATCCTGATTGTTCTCGCGCTGTGCGGAATCGGTTTGTTCGTATATTTGCAGTTTTTCGCGAACCGTAACGGCGGCAGCGGCGGCTACGGGCTGAAAGACCCAAAGAACCACTCTGCCGGTGCATCAAAAAAAAGCGTTGACGAACCCACTATGACCTTTACCGATATCAGCTCCGACAGCGACGGCATGCAGCATCGCGGCGACTATGTGCCGGAAACTGAGCATGATATCCGTTCAAGCTCCACTCCGGCAGCGGCGGCTCCGATTACGCCCGCGCCGAAACCGCAGACCGTCAAAAAGCCGTCTGCACCAAGCACGAAACCTACCGCACCAAAGCCTCAGCCTGCTAAGAAAGCTACGGCGATGGATCAGGACGTCACCGCGCCGATTCCACAGGCGGATTTGCCGGACCGCAAGCCGGTCATTCCCACACAGGGTGTAGAGCCGGTTTCAAAAGCACAGGCAACCCCGGTTTCAAACGGCAGCGACTTTGACTGGGAAAAGTTTTTTAACGATCAAAAATAGAACACTGTTATCAAATACAGCGGAGCAGGTTTAAAACCCGCTCCGCTGTATTTATTTTATCACTGATTTTTGATTTATCGTAAACTGAATGCTTTTTCCGTCACAGGAAGCAAGAATTGTGTCCTGCTGGTCAGTGCGGTAAATCGTGACACCGGCCTTTTGCAGCCGGTTGACCACCGCTTTGTCGGGGTGCCCATAATCATTGTTTACCCCACAGGAAATAATGGCCGCGCCCGGGGCAACCGCTTTTAAAAACGCGGCACTGGTGGAGGTGGAACTGCCGTGATGCCCGCACTTTAAGACATCGGATTTTAAGTCGTACCCCTTGCCGATCATTTCCTTTTCACTGTCCGCCTGCGCGTCACCCGTGAACAAAAAGCTTTTTTCTCCGCACGTCAGCTTTGTAACGACGGAGTAGCTGTTCAGTTCGGTATATTTTCCGGAATTCGGCGCAAAAATTGTGAGCTTGTCTCCGCCGCTGTCCATAATCGTCATGCCGCCCTTCGCAGCGATAATTTTCAGCCCTTTTTGGTCGATTGCCTTAAGCAGATTTTCATATGTTGAAGTGGTAGGAACCTGCTTATCCGGGATTTTCGGCATATATATTTTTCCGATTTCAAAACTTTTGACAATCTGTGCCATACCGCCGATGTGGTCGGCGTGAGGGTGTGTCGCTATCAGATAATCGATTTTTTGAACGCCCAACTCTTTCAGGTAGTTTTCAAGCTTTTTCGCCGTTTCCCCTGTGCCGGAATCAATCAGAATGTTCTCCCCGGTTTTGAGGCGGATCAGTTCACAGTCGCCCTGCCCCACATCCAGAAAATACACAAGTGTCGAACCGGGCT
>DAMDEB010000062.1:1048-1646 GCA_032090075.1 Caproiciproducens sp. | reverse complement strand
GCCGCTTTCGGCTGATTCTGACTGTGGAGAGCGGATACTGCCCCAATGATAAGGCAGAATACAATCACCACTGCAACTGCCCATGGCGGGTATTGCTGCTGTTTTCTGCGTGCCAAATTCTTTCCCCCTTTTTCTGCCCTGGCGTTGCCGGCCTACAGTAAATAATTCACTCCATGAAAAAGGCCGCCCGACTGGGCGGCCCTAAATGATGATGATTATTTATCTTCTTTGCCAAAAAGGTTAAAACGGAAAAGTTTCGATTCATCTTCCGGGTTTTCACAAATAATAAAAGCTTCGGCAATCTTGCCGCCCTCTATCAGCTGTGTTAAACCCAGCAGCTGGCTTAGTTTACTCTTCAGATTAAGATGATCCCCTTCACGGGATACAAGGAAAACATTTCCTTTACATTCATCAAGTACTTTTAAAAATTCAGGTACGTTTACATCATGCAGTTCAAGTGTAGATGCCATAATTATCCTCCTTAATTAGTCCGAATTTTCCATTTCAGATTATTTATATTCTATGACATTATTATAGCATTTTACTTGCATTTGTCAATGAAACTCATTGTGTGAAAATAAACAAAGTTAATGTGCGC
>DAMDEB010000062.1:603-1038 GCA_032090075.1 Caproiciproducens sp. | reverse complement strand
TCTCACTGATCATACGTTTGATAACAAAATTTGCTATAATATGCACAAATATGTTATCATATTCATCAACAACATAATTGATAGGAGATTTTAAAATGGACTTCGCATCTGATGCTTCCCTTTTTTTGGGTAGCACAGAAGACTTTCCGCAAATTTACGAGGATATGAAAAAACAGTTTCCCTCCTGTGAGATGTACACATTCAAAACGTTCGTACAGCTTTTGAACAACAACAAATACAAAATTCTGCTTTACAGGCGCAACACAGATAATGTACTTGTCGGCTACGCGCTTGTTTACATCATTGAAAACAGCAATGTTCTTTGGCTTGACTACATTGCTGTTCTGACAGAATACAGTTCGCACGGGTATGGCAGTTCACTGTTCAAGGCATTGTGGCAAAAATACTGCGGCCCGTTCGACGGCATCATGTTTT
>DAMDEB010000062.1:0-593 GCA_032090075.1 Caproiciproducens sp. | reverse complement strand
ATGTTTTCAGTCGAACATGTATGCAATAACGACCCGAAGCTGGCTGAGCGGCAAAAGCGCCGCCTTAATTTTTATGAGCGCCTTGGCGCGCACAGGCTGAACGCGGATTTTTTACTTCCCTGCGACGATGGCAGCTTCCCCATGTATCTTTATTATAAACCGCGCCGCGATTGTGCCTCAGTCAGCCGCAGCGTACAAATTCAATCCATCACTCAAATGTATGACTACTGCTTTTTCAACCTAAAGCACCGCAAGGAGCTGCTTCCGCTCTATAAAAACACGATTCTGGATGAAAAGTTCGTCAACTGACGATTTTACCGTCCTGAATCTGTACCATGCGGTCTGCGGTGCGGGCGATTTTATCATCGTGCGTAATTAGGATGATCGTTCTGCCTTCGGCATTTAAAGAATTTAATATATGCATGATGGCTTCGCCGGACTTTGAATCAAGGTTCCCCGTTGGCTCATCGGCAAGAATCAAGGGGGGCTTTGCCGCAATCGCGCGTGCAATGGCCACCCTTTGTTGCTGCCCGCCGCTCATCTGAAACGGCTTGTGCCGTTCCCTATCCGCAAGGCCGACCTCACTGAGCGCT
>DAMDEB010000061.1:9296-15315 GCA_032090075.1 Caproiciproducens sp. | reverse complement strand
CACGGACGTGGAAACCCGCAATGGTTTTCAATCGATCAGTCGGTCATTGAAAAAAAGGGGGAGGAGAAACAAGATTTTGGTTTACGCGATTTCCGCTTTGTAACATGTTAGAAAAAAAGACTAGAAAGAGTGAGGATAATTGATGAATGCCAAAAAAATCAGTAAGTCTACAATTGCTTTACTGTTAGTATTGCTTGTGTTATTAATCAGTATGGTAGGTACATCTCTTGTTCAGAGCAACGGCGGAAGCGTGGGTGTTTCCACCTATACGGGGTCATTGAATGATCTGGCTACAATGATAGCAGACAACACGAAAGGGAATGGGAAAAAGGTAGACATCCAGTTTCAACATGACTTCAGCACTCAAAACTCGCAAATCTGCTTCATGACATTTATTCCTAAAAATGCCACGAAAGCAAACCCGGTTCCCTGCGTCATTTGTGTACATGGAAACAACAATTCCAAAGAGATGCAGTTTGAAAACTACACGGAACTATCCAAACGCGGTTTCGTCGTCATTTCGGTCGATATGTCATCGGAAGGCCGGACAGATCCTGAAATAGACAAATACACGAAGGGCACGCAAGGAACTCTTGCTGCTACCAAGTATGCTATGAGTCTGGATTGCGTTGATAACACAAAAATAGGCATGACCGGACACAGCGGTGGTGAAAGCACATGTTATAACACCATCAAGGCGATTAATGCACCGAATTCAGCCAACCACATTTCCGCATGGTTCTGTTCTTCAGGTACAATGGCTGCGGTCAGCATGAAAAAGCAGGACACTACCGATCTTATTTGGGGCGTAGCTGCCGGTAAATTTGATGAAGTTGACACGTCATTTTTCGGAACATATAAATTTCTGACTTCGAAAACAGCACTTAGTTTAATGAAATTGGAAGATTCCTCATACGATTCAACCTCAATTCCGGAAGGAAAGTGGTTCTCATCGACTGGGGCAATTGAATCACCGGCTGAAGGAAAAGCACTGGGCGTAAAATCGGCTGTTGCATTCTGGAATCCGCCTTATACACATCCGATGGGCACTTTTTCAACAGATGCCGCCGCATTGGCAATTAACTTCTTCTACTCGGCCTTTGGGACACCGAACGGGGCTCCCTATATCCCTGCGACAAGTCAAACATGGCCGATCGGAACCTTCTTTCAGCTACTTGGTCTGCTCGGGTTCTTCGCTTTGGCGCTCCCGCTTGTAAGCGTTCTTCTGAAAACCCCAGTGTTTGCCGACCTGAAGAGGGAAGTTACGGCGCAAAAAGACCTTCCTTCCATTAAGAGCTGGAAAGAATGGATTCCTTTAGTTGTAACGTTTATACCACTACTGCTGTTTCCCTATTTTACTTATTTCAAGTACTATGATAAAGGGACTGCACTTTTTGACAACATGTCATTTCCGATGGGAACCGCAAATGGTGTTGCTTGGTGGACATTCTGCAGCGGACTGTTTTGCATCTTTATGATCGCAGTGAATTACGCGCTCAGAAAACTGTGCCACCTTAACGACAAAGAGCCTGTCTTTAATCCGTTTACTCCGGGAAAACTTGACGGCGGGCTTCATTTCTTGAAAACAATTGCTTTCGTTGCTACCGTCATTGTGCTGATGTACATCCCCTGCTACATTGCATATAATGTATTTCATATGAATTTTGGTATTGCCGTATATACGGTAGGATTGCCCAGAATGCAGTGGCTGCCGGATATGATCTTTAAATATCTGCCTTTCTGGATTGTCTTCCTTGTTCCGAATGCCATATTGAATGCGGATACCCGGTTCAAGGATCTGCCGGAGTGGGCAACGGTCCTGATCTGTGCAGTGGCAAATGCTCTCCCTATTATGCTCCTGACTTATATCAACTACAGTACCTTGTTCTCCACAGGGCTTCTCTGGAACAGTTCAAGCCAACCGGGAATAATGGCCTATAACCTGTTTGCTCCTATGATTTTTATAGCAATCAGCGGAAGATACATATACAAGAGAACAGGAAATGCGTGGTCCGCCGGTATGATCAATGCTACAATACTTACATTCATGGCCTTGACGCTGACGATGCATAATACCAGCCTGATGTTCCATTTCTAAGCTTCCTATAAGACTGTAAGATTTAAGCTCACCACGTGGTTATATATAATCAGAAACAACGTGCTGAGTGGAAAGACCGATCAACTGTAAAGCAAAACTGGCGCCGCTAAAATGCGGCGCCAGTTTTGCTTTAAAAATTAAAGTTCAATTGTATCAAGTACATTTTTGAGCGCATCGGCTGAAGCCGTCAATTTTTGCTGTTCTTCCTCATTCAGCGGAATATCCAAGACTTTTTGAACGCCGGAGCTGCCGACAATGGTTGGAACGCCCATACAAATTCCATCGAGGCCGTAATGGCCTTCAATCAAACTGGAGACCGGCAGAATTGAGCGCTCGTTGCGGACGATGCACTCGGCAATACGGCGCACCGCCATTGCAATGCCGTAGTAGGTTGCTCCCTTTTTCTGAATAATCTCATAAGCACTGTCGCGCACGCCTTCGTACAACCGCTGCATGGTCTCCATATGGTTGTAGTGGCCGCAGAGCTCGCAGAAGTGATCCAACGGGATACCGGAAACATTCGCACTGCTCCACACGGCAAGCTCGCTGTCGCCGTGCTCACCGATAATAAAGGCATGTACACTTCGACTGTCAACATCAAGATGTTCGCCTAAAAGATACTTTAACCTTGCCGTGTCCAACACTGTACCGGAGCCAATCACTCTGTTTGCAGGAAAACCGGAAAGTTTTAGTGCCACATAGGTTAAAATATCCACCGGATTGGATACAATTAATAAAATACCCTCGCATTCCCTCTTTTTAATTTCGGGAATAATGCTTTTAAAAATTCCTACATTTTTATTGACCAAATCCATACGCGTTTCGTTTGGCTTTTGGTTTGCTCCCGCTGTAACAATAATCAGACCACAGTCTTTTAAATCATCGTAGCTGCCGGCGTAAATATCCATCGGCCTTGCAAAGGGCATACCATGGCTTAAGTCCATGGCTTCCCCTTCGGCCTTATCGTGATTCGCGTCTATTAATACAAGCTCGGAAAACAACCCGCTTTCGACCAAACTGAACGCAGCGCTTGCTCCCACAAAGCCACAGCCTATCATTGCACATTTTCTAATATTGACCATCATATTACCCTCTTTCTAAGTGTAAAATCTGTTTTATATTCTTTAGGAGTGAGTAAAAGCACCCCAAAAATTACCGTCTTTAAATACTTCGATTTCGTTTCCATCCTGCGTTGTGCCCGTAATGTGCATGTCAGCACTGCCGAACATGAAATCGCAGTGTATCTTGGAATAGTTGGAACCAAGCTCGTTCAGCACCTCTCGCTTAAGCTCTGTGCCGTTTTTTACGTTATCAGGGTAGGACGCGCCCAACGCCAAATGACAGGAGGCGTTTTCATCAAACAGTGTATTCAGGAAAAGAACCCCGGACTTTGAAATTGGCGAGTCATAGGAAATTAACGCAACTTCGCCGAGGTAGCTGCTGCCCTCATCAAATCCAATCAAATTTTCAAGTGTGTCCTGCTCTTTTTCCGCGCTGAAATTCACGACCTTGCCATCCTTAAAATCAAGGTAGAAACCCTCAATCAGTTTTCCCTGATAGCTCAAAGGCTTTGTAGCGTATACACGGCCATTCACGCCAAATTTCGAAGGCATGGTAAATACTTCCTCGGTCGGCATATTGGGATTAAAAACCGCGCCGTTCTTCGCTGATTCGTTGCCGCCCAACCAAACATGATCCTTGATCAGTCCGACTGTCAGATCGGTACCCATTGCATTTGTAAAATGCAGAGATTTAAAATTATAGTTGTTTAAGAGTTCACAGTAATGGGTCAGACTGTTATTATGCTGCTCCCATTCGGCAACGGGGTCGTTGTCATCCGAAATTCGCACGCTCATAAGCACGGCATCCCACAGCGCATCAAGCGCCTTTTCGTCGCTCAAATCCGGAAACGCTTTTTTCGCCCAAGCTACGGTTGGAATGGCAACAATGGACCACTGGCCGATATTGGCCATCGTATAATATTCAAATTGTTCAAAAGCGGTTTCTTTTGCCATTCGGACAACCTGCAATTTTTTTCCGTCAACATCTGCAAGCAAGCCAGGAGTGGCGGATTCAATATATAAAAAACAACACTTTTTATCAATACAGTTCTTCTGCTGCTCTATCCGCCACGGGGCAATGTCGGCAAGCGTTTCGGTGCTTTCGTTCTGATAGATCAGCTTTGTGGTCAGCTCGTCGTCCCATTTGACCAGTACCTCTCCCGCTCCGGCCTTATAAGCCTCTGCCACGCACAACCTGGTGAAATACGCGCAGTCAACAGAGGACGAAATAACAAGAAGCTGTCCCTTCTGCACATGTACCCCGGTACGCACGGCAAGTTCCGCGTATTTTTGCAATGATTTTTGTGAAACCATAAGTCAATCCTCTATTCTTAATAATATTATTAATTTACCTAATTATAGCATATATATACTTAAATTGGAATTAGCAATTGCTAACTCCAACCCTGTTTTTGTAATTTTTTTTCAAGCAGCCTTAGTTTCGCACGCCGTTCTTTGTAATCAGGCAGAATTCCTTGAACCAATTTCCAAAACCGTGCGGAGTGATTATGTTCCACCGTATGAGAAAGCTCGTGGACAATCACATAGTCAATGACCTCAGGCTCCGCCATGATAAGCTTGTAGCTAAAATTGAGGTTGTTTTTCCCCGAACAGCAGCCCCAGTAAGTATTTGCCGAACCAATGCGGACATTATTGAGGGACAGCGCGGTCTGCTTTGAAAAATGTGCCGTTCGCTCCGGAATAATTTGTTGTGCCAATATTTTATACAAAGCAATTAATTTGGGCTTCAATGTTTCAAAATCTTCATTTGGAATCGTAAAGCGGCTGCCGGTAAAAGTAACGCTCTCCCCCTGCACAACCGGGTAATCTTGGCCAAGCAAGGAAAGTGTAGAACCCGCGGTAACATCAAAATTCTTACGCACTGCTGCGTTTGCCGCCATCTGAGTGGATTTTTCCGTAATCCATTCTTGTTTTTCGCGTACGAAACGGTCTATCATACTTTGCGTTGCCCGCATCGGGGCGCGTACTGTAACACTGCCGTCTCGATTGACGCAAATGGCGATTGTCTTGCGCTTTGAACAAACGAGTTGATATTCCATCTATTTCACCCTGCGTTTCATTGCACGAATAATCGTCTTTGTGTTGTCATCCACACGGTAGGATTCCACGATTTTTTGGAGCGCCTTGTTGTACGTCCAGTCATCAAGATTATTGTCCCGGAGAAATTTCATGGTTTTGCCGGGATATTTCACGAAGCAGACGGACAAGGCCCAAGCCACCGCCATTTTGACATAGTAACCGTCATGATGGATTCCGTCGTATATTCTTAAAACATCATCGATATATTCATCGGTAATCATAAAATCCATTATCATTACCGCGGCAAACCGCAGTTCAAACTCTTTGTCGCTTTTCAGGTATGGCAGTAAAAACGCAAACAGCTTCTCTTTGTCTTTTGCGGCCGTTTTAAAGGAGGAGCAACAAGTATCACACACCGCCCAGTTGTTGATTTTCGGCACAAAATCCGAAATCCGCTGAAAAGCCTCGCCCTGCTCCATTTTAGCGTACCCGATTACAAAACCGCGCAGCATCGTTTCCTCATAAAAAGTGTCCTGTGCAATGGAAAGATAATTCTTCCAGTCGCCTTTGGCAAGCTGCTTTGCAAGCGCGCGCAGTTTTGGCACACGCACGCCGAGAATATTTTCCACACCGGGAACAATCTTATTTTGCATCTTCTGGTAAGGCTCGTCCGCAAGCGAACGGATATGTTCCAAAAGCGATGGATAATCTGTGTACTGAAAGCTGCTCTGCATCATTTATTTTTACCTCATAAGTCTTTTATTGGAATCATTATATAATTTCCAGCAGAAAAAGACAATATTTGTCTGCAAGCCAATGG
>DAMDEB010000061.1:7618-9286 GCA_032090075.1 Caproiciproducens sp. | reverse complement strand
GCAATATATTGCCGGCCATTGTTCTTGTATTTCGATATTTTGTTAATAAAGAGTTCGGCACAGGATGAAACGTTCTTTGCAGCCGTACTTTTGCTTTTGCATCAATACCTCAAAGCCCATCTCCTGCACATTGTGCAGACTATGTTCATTACTGGGCGACACCGTGGTAAGAATATATTTTATACCGTGATCCCGGTCGTTATTCTCCCGTGCAAACTCCAGCGCAAACGCGATCAGCTGCTGCTGAAGATGATTTCCGCGGTAAGACGGGTGAACGACTACGGTATCCAATTTGGCACAGGAGAGCGTTTTTTCGAGAGGCCAGCCCAAGTCCCAGCCATAATTACAAGCGTCTTCCCCCGGCAAAACAAAAGAAGAATACGCAACCAGCGTTTCACCGTCAAAACAGCCGATAACAAAATTCGGCGCTTCTAAATAAGCTGCGTTATCCTCACGGTCAGACGGCATGAAAATATCCTGATTTTGTATTGAGCTGCAAACAGTTTCCTGTAATGCCATCATTTTGTCTAAATCAGCTTCGGTGCAGGTTTTCATGATAAGAGTACCCTTCGGTTTTGTGATTGCAATCTCTTTCATTGTTTCACTCCCTAATATACTCAAACCTCCTGCAGAGATCGCCCTCATCGCCTGTTGGATTTTGCACCATTTCACTCCACATGGAAGCGGGGCGCACCCACATGCCGTGTTCGCCGTAAAGCGCCTGGTACACAACCATCTGCTCAAGCGTTTCGGAGTGTGACGCAACAAAGAGAACGCGGTACTGGTTTCCCTTAAAATGGCAGTAAAGACCGGGCTTAATTTCGTAATCCATAAAATAACTCCCTATCAGTCAGCAAGTGAGCCCATCGGATCCCACGGGCTAAGGTGGATTGGTTCAAGTTTGAACAGTTCAAGCAAAGCTTTATCCAAGTATTTTTTGTTCACAACCGCCTGATATACATATTTGTCAAACCAGCTGTCGCTCATCACAAAATAACCCTTGCTGCCCTTTTCGTCGCTCCAGCTGTTTTCAATTTTCCACTTGGTCGGGTTGCCGTCCTCGTCAAGGTTCACGCCGGTAATGACCATCGCGTGGTTCATCGCGCTCTGGCGGTAATCGAGGCCTTCTTCTTTCGTTAAATCAAAGCTCATGTCAAAAGCCGCTTCATAATCGTAAGCCTTGTCGTCCCAAACACCGGCGTCACGGTCGCCAAACTTGCCCACGTCGCTGCCGAACCAAACGACCTGACGGTCGGTAAGCTGTGCCAGAATCAGTTTTTTGAAGGTAGAAAGTTCCAAATTCAGGTACTCAATGTCGCTGCCGCCAAGTACATTTCCAAGGTAATCGACCGTATAAGTACGGTTAAACGGCTTATCCTTGGTCGGTGCATTGGTAATGCTCACATAATCATCAAGGATATCGCCTAAATATTCTTTATAAAATTGATTCGGGGTTAAATTCTTCTTGTTGACATAATTCTTTTCCCTGTCAACATACTCAAAGTCAAAAACTGTTGGCGGTACGCCGAAGCAGGCACAAAGCAGACTGTACATCTCGTTGAGCATTTTTTGTTTTTCGGCGTCAAGTTCTTCACGGCTCTTGCCGGCAGCAAACTGGCGCTGCAAAACAGATGCATACTGCTTCAATTTTGTGTCAATCAGGCCATT
>DAMDEB010000061.1:6893-7608 GCA_032090075.1 Caproiciproducens sp. | reverse complement strand
AGGTTTCCTCCATCGCGTCCTTAGGAACAAGACCGTATTTTTCGATCAGACTGACGAGCATATCCCATTGGCCGCCGTCCTGTATGCCTGTCATCAGCACATAGGTAAGCGTTCTGTCGTCAACCGGCTGGTCAGCCAAATCAATCACAGACTCCAAAAAATAGTTTATTTTTTCAAACTTATCCCAGAAGGCTATGTAATTTTGAGAAAACTCAAATTTTTCAATATTGTACTTTTTGCCAATCATTTCACGTAGCACGTTTAAACCGGAGAAGATCCAGCAGCGTCCGCTTTTCTTTTGGTTGGTGACCTCCATTGTGGGAATATCGATCGAAAATTTAAATTGGGTATTTTTCGCACTGGATGGCACGAAAGCAATGGTATCCACGGAATTTTTGGCAAGTGCGTTTGTCATTGCCTTTAGCAGCTTGCTCGATTGGTAACTTTGTTCAAATTTGTTTCGCATTTCTAAGCTTATAGGTTTTGCGTTTTTCATATGTTTATGTTCCTTTCTAAGAAAAACCGCAGTTGTCGATTGCGGTCATATTCGGTCGGTAACTATATTTTAGTATATAACAAAATCAGTGATATCACAATAGGAATATAGACAAAGTAAGCGTTTGACGCGGCATATTTGCAGTGATATAATTACATAAGAAATGTACGGCTATGACCATGTAAATATTGAAATGGAGGATAAACAGATGACCTATCA
>DAMDEB010000061.1:4392-6883 GCA_032090075.1 Caproiciproducens sp. | reverse complement strand
AAAAACATGGCCCCGAAATGCAGGGTATGCAGAGAATGCAACGGCATTGTGTGCCGCGGTGAAATTCCCGGAGTCGGCGGAAAAGGCACCGGAAACGCATTCATCATAAACTACGACTATCTTTCCAAAATTAAAATAAACATGGATGTAATTTATGAAAACAGAGGGCAGGATACTTCCGTCGAACTTTTCGGCAGGAAATTCTCCGCTCCTGTTTTTGCCGCCCCGATCAGCGGATTAAGCAACAATTACAACGGTTATCTGAATGAACAAACTTATGCGGAAATGTTGGTGCCGGGCTGCATTGAGGCCGGGTGCGCAGCATTTACGGGTGACGGAGCAGGGGATAATTTCTTTTTAGACCCTTTAAAGGCGGTTAAGGCTGCCGGTGGGGTCGCTGTACCGACCATAAAGCCATGGGCGAAGGAAGATATCTTTCATAAAATGGATTTAGCGGTTGAAGCCGGTGCCATGGCGATTGCAATGGACATTGACTCTGCCGGTCTTCCGCTTTTAGCCGCGGCAGGCAAACCGGTCAACGCAAAGAGCGCTGCCGAGTTGAGCGAAATAGCGGCTTACGCTTCCGTCCCATTTATTATAAAAGGAATTATGACAGTAGAAGGCGCAAAGAAGGCCGCCGCAAGCGGAGCCTACGGAATCGTCGTATCCAATCACGGCGGCCGTGTCCTTGACAACACCCCCGCGACACTTGAGGTTCTTCCTGAAATTAAAGCGGCGGTCGGCAACACCGTTAAAGTTTTTGTCGACGGCGGCATCCGAACCGGTTCGGATGTATTCAAATCCATTGCGCTCGGCGCGGACGCTGTGTTAATCGGCAGACCCTATGTTGTGGCTGCCTGCGGCGGTGGTGCCGAGGGTGTGGCACTGTACACCCGTAAAATTACGGCCGAATTGCAGGAAGCCATGAAGATGACCGGATGCGCTACGTTAGCGGACATTACAGCCGATAAAATACGGCTTGCAAAATAAGCATTCCACTGAAAAACAATGTGCAAAGCAAAAGGCGTTTGAATCCATCGTATGTTGATGGTTCAAACGCCTTTTTGCTTATTGTTTTTGTTGTATTCTGGGGTCAAAATATTCAAAAATTATGAGGCCGCCTGTTTTTAGTACCTCCGCCGCATCGGAAGGGGTACGAACTGTCCATGAAGCTTCCTGCACTGCGTACAGTTTTTTACACAAGCGAAAGCTAAAATTTTTCCGGTCTTCCACACAGTAGGCAATAAAGTCCGGCCGGGTGATAAAGTTCGTTAGGCAGTTGCTCAGGGCAAAAGTAAGCGGAGGAGCAATATTCTCGTACCGATGCATACTCATTGTCAGCTGACCGCGCACAAGCGCCGGCCGGTGCTTTTTAAACCAGTAAACTGCGCGCGGGTCAAACGATTCCACGCAATAAACGCCGGTATAGCCCTCAAGCTCTTTGCAAAGCCTTTCACAAAGCGTGCGGATATTTCCGCCGTAGGGCTTTACCTCAATAATCATCGGGATTTTTCCATCTACCACTTTCAGCACGTCTGAAAAAAGCGGGATACGCTCCTGTGTATCTTTTAAGCGATATTCTTTTAACTCATCACAGCTTAGTTCGGACAAATTTACGTCTGCCCCGCACATGCGCTTTAAATTTTCATCATGCAGAACAGCAAGACGGCCGTCCTTGGTTAAGTGAACATCCAATTCGATGCCAAAGCCGTTCTCAACCGCCCGTTGAAAACCGGGCAGTGAATTTTCCGGAATCGACTGATCCTCCGTGTAATACCCGCGGTGCGCGTAAAAGCGGTTTTGCAGCGGAGTGAGGTCCGGCTGATTGCGCATACGGGGCACCAACGCACGCATCCATAACATCAGCAGTAAGATAACAACAAGCACAACAGCGGCAATAATACTCAGCAGCGAAGCTTTCAGCCCGCTTACTAACCACAGTAAAGCAATAATAATAAGAATAGCCCACATTTCTATCAGTCCTCAACATCAAAAGCTTCGAGCTTGCTTTTTGGCTGAACCGGTTTGGAATCGCCATGCTTCACAAAAAGCATCGTGACAAACGAAAGCGCAACGAAAATCGTCGCGTAAGGGAACAGCGTACCATAACCAACATGCTCGAGCAGCGCGCCCGATAAAATCGGGGTAATAATTTGTGCAGCCATCGAAAAGCTGTAATAAAATCCTGTGAATTTTCCCACCTCGCTGCCGCGGCTCATCTCCACCACCATAGGGTAGGAATTCACGTTGATTGCCGCCCATGCGACGCCCACGAAGACGAACAGCACATTGACAAGCGGTGAAAAGGTTTTAATGAACGAACCCAGCAGAAAACAAAGTGCAAGAATCGCAACACCAAACAAAATCGTCTTTTTTCTGCCGACTTTCGTTGCAATGTTACCAACCGGTATGTAAGAAAGAATTGCGGCGCCGGTGGCGATGAGCAGACAGTAAGCAAATTCGCCCCCCTTGAGTCCCCAATAGACCTGCG
>DAMDEB010000061.1:2444-4382 GCA_032090075.1 Caproiciproducens sp. | reverse complement strand
GAAAACGCGGTCGTAACGGCGTTGTAACCCATGAACCAAAGTGCAACAGAAAATAAAATGAATAGCAGACTGCGTTTGACTGCTTTATCCATCGGAGCAGGTTTTCCACCCGCATCAAATGCAGGTTCCTCTTCCGGCTCTTGTGCGGCAACCTCATCAGCAATGGTCCGTTCCTTAACCTTCCAAACAAGTACAACAACCGAAAGTACCATGATCACCGCGACAACTGCAAACAGCGGCAAATAGTTGGGTTTGCCTGTTTTGGGCACCATCACGGAAATCAGCACAAGGGTGAGCATTCCACCGACCGCGCCCATCAGATTAATAATTGCATTCCCCTTTGAGCGCAGGGGTTTGGGCGTTACATCCGGCATCAACGCAACTGCTGGGGAACGGTAAGTACTCATCGCAAGCAGCACGAGAAGCAAACCGATGATAAAAAGTGCCAAGGACCGAATATCGTCTGCAACTGGAATCAAAAGCATGGAAATAACCGCCGCAGCCGTGCCGAAAACAATAAACGGAGTGCGCCGGCCAAACTTGGAGCTGACCTTATCGGACATTACGCCGAAAAACGGTAACAGGAATAGTGCAAAAACATTGTCAAGAGCCATAATTCCACCGGACACAGTATCACCCACGTGGAAGCTGTTCTTTAATATCAGCGGTATAATTCCGTCATAAAGTTGCCAGAAAGCGCAGATAGACATGAATGCCAGTCCGACAAAGACCGTCCGTTTCGTATTGAGCTTCATTCTGCCACCATTTCCCAAGCGGTACGCTTGATTTTATTGCCATAATCGTACCATATTCTGGGAATGTCTACAATATCCTAACAAGAATTTAATAAAGGTTGTCGATAATTAATAATAGAATTGTAAGATTTTGTTCAATATTTCAACAGTTTAGGATGGATACACAAAACAGCAGCAGTCTTTCGGCTGCTGCTGTTTATATTATCAAACGATTAGAATTTTGAGTTGAATACCCCGTCCTGATCGACCTGTGTCACGGTATTGTCCGGATAGTAGCAAAGGATTGAACCATCGTTTTTACTGACTATAAGAGACGGCTCGATTGAAGCCTCATTGTTTGAAATAAGGAACTGATAATACTCGTTTCCATTGTATTCCAAGTTCTTATTAATCAAATCAATTTTATATTTGGTGTAATCCACACGAATCATATTTTTAATCACATTGACCGCTTCGCTCTGGTCAATATTCTGCTCTGACTGAACGGCCAGAGGTGCAGCGGGATTGTTAGTCCGGAACTCGACGGGCTTCCCGCACGCAGTCAGAACGAACATGACAGAAGCCAAAGCCATCACTGCCGCAACAATTTTCATTTTCATTGTAATTCCCCCTATACCAAACCTTGGTTGATAGCTTAATCATATGCTAACTTTTGACCAATATCAACAAAAGCAACAGAACTGTAAAGGGTTGCTACAATACTGTAAATTCTCCCGAAAAATAGCTGCATTTAAAGATAAAACAGGAGCTGTAATTTAGTCAAATTTTTAAATATATTAGCGTTTCGAACATTTTTATCACAGCAATTTACTTGTAAGACGGTAAATCCGTGTTATAATAAATTCGTAAATCTAATGATCAAAGAGGTGTCTAATTATGATTATAAATAAAAGCAAAGTAGTGATTGTCGGCGCGGGTGCCGTCGGTTCATCAACCGCCTTCAGTCTTGTGACACAGGGTGTTTGCGACGAAGTCGTATTAACCGACATCAATCAGGAAAAAGCGATCGGTGAGGCAATGGATTTGCAGCATTGTATCGAGTACCTGAACCGCAATGTCAAGGTTCGCGCGGGAACTTATGAGGATTGCAGCGACGCGGATATTGTTGTTATCACCGCGTCCGCCCCCTACATTCAGGGGCAAAATCGACTGGATATGCTCGGTGCGAGCAAAAAGATTTTAA
>DAMDEB010000061.1:1474-2434 GCA_032090075.1 Caproiciproducens sp. | reverse complement strand
GATTTTAAAGAGCATTGTCGACCCAATTATGAAGAACGGTTTTGACGGTATTTTCGTCGTCATTTCCAATCCTGTGGATATTATGTCCTACTACATTTACAAGCTCTGCGGACTGCCGAAAAACCAGATTATCGGAACCGGAACGGCACTGGATACCTCGCGTTTGAAGTGCCTGATTGCAGATAAAATAGATGTCGACCCGCGCAGCGTTCATTGCACCGTAATGGGTGAGCACGGTGATTCCCAGATGGTTCCGTGGAGCCGCGTAACTGTCGGCGGCAAGGACTTTTTCAATATTATTGCGGATAACAAAGAGCGCCTTGCCGGTGCGGATCTAAAGCAAATGGTGCATGAAACAGCCGAAGCCGGATGGGAAATTTTACACAGAAAAGGCAACACCAATTATGGGATAGCCACAACAGCGGCCGGAATCATTAAGGCAATCCTAAACAACGAAAGCAAAATTATTCCCGTTTCTACTCTGCTCTGCGGGGAATACGGCGAAAACGATGTGTTTGCGGGCGTACCGTCCGTACTCAGCAGAAACGGTGTCAAAGAGGTCGTAGAAGTGCGCATGACCGAAGAGGAACTTCTTCAATTCAAGGAGTCCGTCGCGGTGATTCGGGAATTCAGCAGCCAGCTGTAATAAAATGATAAATTTGTGAGGAAAATACATGAAGCAGAACAGGATATACCCCAAACTTACAGTGACCCGCAAAGCGGAAAACAGCATTCAGACAGGACATCCATGGGTTTACAATACGGAGATTTTAAGAGTGGAAGGTGCTGCCGAAGACGGCAGCCTGGTTGATTTGTTCAGCATACGTGAGAAATATCTCGGCACAGGTTTTATCAACAGCCACTCAAAAATACGGATTCGGCTGATTTCTCGCAGCGCGAATGATGTCTTTGATGAAGCCTTTTTTGAACGCCGGCTGCGTCACTCCTACGAATACCGCA
>DAMDEB010000061.1:662-1434 GCA_032090075.1 Caproiciproducens sp. | reverse complement strand
GACTCTTTCTCTTGGGATGGAGAAAATAAAGCCGATGCTGTTTTCGCTTCTGTGCAAAATTCTAAAGGAAGACGGGCAGCACATTGACGGCGTATATGAGCGAAACGATGTGGCGATTCGCGAGCTGGAAGGCATGGAGCAAAATAAGGGCTTCTTCCCCATTGATGGATTAATTACGCCCCAATCAACAAAAACGACAATCGTTGAAAACGGAATCTCATATGGTGTTGATTTTGAAAACGGCCAAAAAACCGGATTTTTTCTTGACCAAAAATACAACCGGCAGGCCGTTGCAAAGATCAGCCGCGGTAAAAGGGTATTGGACTGCTTCACACATACCGGCTCATTTGCGCTGAATGCCGCAAAAGGCGGAGCGGCCCGCGTGCATGCAGTCGATATCTCCGCCGATGCAATTGCAATGGCACAGGAGAACGCGGTACTCAACAATTTGCAGGGCAACATGACCTTTCAAACAGCTAATGTGTTTGACCTCCTGCCACAAATTCAAAGCGGTGCAAAGGACGGTTATGATTTAATCGTGCTTGATCCGCCGGCGTTTACCAAATCGCGCCAAACTGTTGAGCACGCCATGAAAGGGTATAAAGAAATCAATTTGCGGGCAATGAAATTGCTGCCACGCGGCGGATACCTTGCAACCTGCTCCTGCTCACATTTTCTGACGGAGGAGCTGTTCTGCAATATGCTCCGTAGTGCCGCCTTTGACGCGCAGGTGATGCTCCGTCAGGTCGAAGCCCGCCAGCAATCACCCGAC
>DAMDEB010000061.1:0-652 GCA_032090075.1 Caproiciproducens sp. | reverse complement strand
ACCATCCGATTCTTTGGAATGTACCGGAAACGAACTATTTGAAATTTTACATTTTTCAAATTGCATAATTATCAAATAAATAAGCGTTTCTGTAGAATACAGCTGATTTTTGGCTGTATTTTGCAGGAACGCTTTTTAAATGTTTTAAAATATATACTTGACAATGTCTTTTTGCCGTAGTATTATAGCAACATTATATATTACTAATCTTATATGAATTGTAATATTAAATGCAAAGGGGGAGTCACTATGAAAACAAGCAGCTTCTCTAATTTTAATTTATTTTTTTACTATCTACATGAACGAATGTGCTGCCCGGCCGGTTTTCCGACACAGCGGTAATCAAATTCAAATCATGTTTAAAGGAGTAAATTTAAAATGAGTGACAGAAAATTAAAATTCGAAACAATTCAGGTACACGCAGGGCAGGAAAACCCGGACCCGGCTACGGATTCAAGAGCCGTACCGATTTATCAGACAACATCGTTTGTTTTCAAGAATTCCGCTCAGGCGGCTGCCCGTTTCGGTTTGACCGAGGGTGGCAACGTTTACGGAAGGCTGATGAACCCTACCTCCGATGTGTTCGAGCAGCGCGTCGCAGCGCTCGAGGGCGGCGTTGCGGCCTTGGCTACCGCATCGGGTGCGGCGGCGA
>DAMDEB010000060.1:10129-15537 GCA_032090075.1 Caproiciproducens sp. | reverse complement strand
GAATAAGCTTTGTCTTTTGACGGTATCTGCACAGGAAATAGCTGACAAGATCAGGCAGATTCCAGCAGATATGGAACTTTCCAAAGCACTTTTAAATACTTTGCAGGGCGTTTCACCGGTAGTTTGCTGTGAACTTGAGCATTTAACCGGTCACGGCAGCGATATCACGGTGAAAACGATGACGGAAGAGCAGCTTCAGCGTCTTCGTTTTTTCTTAACACGCATTTCCGATACCATTAAAAATATAGACGGTAAACCGTTTATGATTACTGACCCGAAGCAAAAACCAATGGATTTTTCATTTATAAATATTGAGCAATACGGATTAACTGCAGTGGTCAAACAGCAGGAAAGTTTTTCTGAGCTTTTGGATGCGTTTTACGATGAACGTGACCGCATTGATCGGATGAGAGTGCGCTCTCAGGATTTGCTCCGCGTTTTAACGACAACCTCCGACCGCCTGAGCCGCAAGGTCAATTTACAGCGTGCGGAGCTTGTACATTGTGCCGAGCGCGACGAAAAACGCATTTGCGGTGATTTGATCAGTGCGAATATGTACAAGCTTGAAAAGGGTGCTGTGTTCGCTGAACTTGAAAATTTTTACGATGAAGCCATGCCCTTGGTCAAGATTAAGTTGAATCCGGCGCTGTCGCCGTCGCAGAATGCTCAGAAATACTACAAGGAATACCGCAAAGCTCGCACCGCTGAGGAAATGCTGACTGTCCAAATTCAACAGGCACAGCAGGAACTTAGCTACATTGATACGGTATTTGAGGAATTGAGCCGTGCCGCGACTGAACGCGATTTATCTGAAATACGTGCTGAACTGATGGAACAGGGATATATCCGCGCTCCAAAGGGAAAGCAGAAACAATCGGCGCTGATGGGACCAATGGAGTTTACCTCTTCGGATGGCTTTAAAATTCTTGTCGGGCGAAACAACCGTCAGAATGACCGCCTTACCTTGAAGCAGGCCAACAATAATGATATTTGGCTTCATACCAAAAACATCCCCGGCTCTCATACCATCGTCATTACGGACGGGAAAAAAGTAACCGAAACAGCAATCTATGAAGCAGCTATGCTGGCCGCTTTTCACAGCCGAGGCAAAGATTCCTCCCAGGTTCCTGTTGATTATACCGAGGTGCGCAGTGTCAGTAAGCCGCAGGGCGCAAAGCCCGGAATGGTGATTTATGTGAACAACAAGACGGTTTATGTCACGCCGGACTTCTCTTTGGCTGAAAAGCTGAAAGCAAATTAAATTGGAAAACAAGAGGGAATCATGCTATAATAGTTAGCATGTATAATAGGGAAGTGTGTGAATGATAAAAATAAAATCCATGGATTTCATAAGGGATGTGATCCTTTTTGGCCTTACCATATTAGTGATTTTAGCCGCAAACCTGCTGACTGCTTTCGGAGGAAACTACTGGAAAACGGCAGTTGATGTATTGCTTGTTGGAATTACTCTGCTGAACGTTTCAATTTTCAGTAGTTTGATTGCGCACATCAGGCGTGATTTCGCCTTGTTGATTTTTGTAATTGCGTTTAATATTCTCCTTTTGGGGCGCGTTTACGTTAACTGGATTGGTTATCATCATAAATTTTCGTTGGTGCTGGAAGCAAAGGATTTCCCCCAGCTTTTTCAGGCTCTGCAAATTGTTGCTGTTTCACTTTTTTGTGTTTATATGGCTTATCACTTAGTTGGCCCGATTTTTAACAAAAGAGAAACGGCTATCAATGAAAAAGGTGCCAAAGCTATACGTCAAGATCAGCTCCTTCCGATTATTCGTCAGCTTAGCGTTATTATCTTGCTGATTAGTTCGATTCCATTTTTTTACATCTTGCTGCAAACGGTAATCAATGTGTTGAAGCACGGTTATCTTCACTCGTTTACCGACACGGTAAGTGTCCCGGGGGTAATTAGCCGTCTGTCCATGTTCTTTGTACCTGCATTTGCTGTTTTTCTTGCAACGATGCCCAACAAAAAGCAGATGAAGCTGCCCATGCTGATTTATGGTATCTATATGGTTACCTCCCTTTTTACAGGAAGAAGAAATACGCTTGTTACAGAAGCACTTATGCTGACTATTTACTTGGTTATGCGCGACAACCTTTTAAGTAAGGATAAAAGGATATTGAAGAAGAAGACGGTTGTTTACACTGGCGTTTTTGGAATTATTGCCATGTATTTGCTGCAATTTTTGGCGCTTGTGCGTGCTGGCCTTAACACAAACAGAGGTCTTGGCGAAATGCTGGTCAGCTTTTTTGACTCTCAGGGCGCCAGTTTCCGTGTGGTGATTCAGACTATAAACAATATTGATTTATTTAATCCAGCCACATCATATCAATATTTATTTTATCCGTTCGAACTGTTTGTTCATAACAATGTGATTACGCGTACTATTTTTGGATTAACACCGATTATTGAAGTGCAGACTTCGGAGTTTGTTCAGACGACTCATAATTACGCACATGTTCTGACCTATATGGTTGACCCTGACCGTTATTTGAGTGGTGGCGGATTCGGCACTTCATATGTGGCGGAAGCGTATGTTGCTTACGGCATTTTAGGTATCATCGTTATCAGTGTAATGATTGGACTGGTTTTTAGATTCTTTTCCTCTATGTTGACACGGTCGTGGGTAGTAGTAGCCTGCTGCTTGATTGCGATAAAAAACTTTGTCTATATTCCTCGCAGCTTTACCTTTATATGGGTGACAGATGTGTTTAATATCACTTATTTGTGCTTCTATGGAGCAATTTATTTGATTGCGCTCGTTATTGTCAAGACGGCAACGCATCTGCATATGGCAGAGTCAGCCACGCCGCCGTTCGCTTTGGAGGACAGGTCATGAAGCTATTGATTTTGCTGACTACGTCATTTCCATATGATAATGGCGAAGAATTTTTGATGAATGAGATAAATTACATCGACGGTTTTGATAAGATCGTAGTCTGCCCCTGTAATATAAAGGCGGAAAGCGTGGTAACTAAGGCTCTGCCAAACGGTGTGGAGTGTGTTCCGCTGAAAAGGACAGAGGGCGGACAAGCGGCTTACGCGAGGCTTTTGCTTCAACCGGACATTCTTGCCGAAATTGGCAGCTTGCTCCGTACAGGCTGCTTTTCATTGGGCAGGGTGCACGAAGCGCTTTTCTTTATGAAACAGGCCGCTGAAATTTATAAAGCGCTGAAACAAATTCCGGTTCTGAATCAGGCTGATACAGTCTGTATTTACAGCTATTGGTTTTATGATGCCGCCGCCGCCGCTGTTTTATTGAAGAAGGATTTAGCGGCACGGGGCGTTAAAGTCAGGCAAGTCTCACGGGCGCATGGTTTTGACATTCATCAGGAACGTGCAAAATATTCTTATCTTCCTATGCGCAGCTATTTACTTAGCCACGTGGACAGGCTCTACCCTTGCTCGCATAACGGCGCGAATACCGTTATTCGGAAGTATCCTCAATATGCAGATAAAATTACCCCCTCTTATCTTGGTACTGTAGACCACGGTGAAAAGTTTGGAAGCAGGCAAAATGGCCTGCACATTGTTTCATGTTCTTACATGGTTCCCGTCAAGCGCCTGCATCTGATTGCGGAGGCGCTTACCAAGGCGGATTTCCCTGTTTGCTGGACACACATCGGTTCTGGTCCGCTCGAGAATGAAATTAAAAACATGGCTGAAAAATTGCCGGACTGCGTAAAAACTGAATTTACCGGCCAAATGAGCAATGCGGCTATTATGGAATATTACAATTCGCATGACATTTCCGCTTTTGTCAACGTCAGTTCAAGTGAGGGAATCCCTGTTTCCGTCATGGAGGCTGCATCTTTCGGTATTCCTATTATCGCCACTGATGTTGGCGGAACCGTGGAAGCGGTAATCGATGGTACAAATGGATTTCTTCTTCCGGCGGACTTGAATCCCGATGTTCTTTTTGCAAAGCTTCTTTTCTTGAAAGAACTTCCCGAAGCGGAATATACCCGGCTTTGTGAAAACTCCCGTAAAATCTGGGCGGAAAAGTTTAATGCTCAGCAAAATTATAAGAATTTTTATGAGGAAATAAGTCGATGAATCTGATGTATCTCACTTTTCAGGAAGATGCTCCTTTGTACATGGGCGTCAAGAATAAAATTGATGGACAAATCAACGCATTTGAAAAGCTTGGCTACCAAGTGACCTGCTCCATGTGGCAGGGGGACAGTTTTCATTTTTGGGGAGCGGACAATCTTGACAGAAAGATAGATTCACAAAAAGGCAAAATGAAACAGCTGACGCAGATTGCGAATGAATATTTAAAGACTCATTCCTTTCAGGTACTTTATATCCGCCTTGACCGCATCAGTTTCGATATGATACAGATATGTAAAACCGCCCGCGAGAATGGCGTTAAAACAATCGTCGTAGAAATACCGAATTATCCGTATTTATTTGATTATATGCGCAATGCGAAATACGCTAAAACCGTTCAGGCTCGTGTTGTTACTTCCGCAAAGGTTGCCGTTACAGCTGCAATAGACCGGATTTCCGGTTTATCACTTAAAAAATATATAGATGCGGTTGTTTTGTACGGTAATAAAGCGGATACCTTTTTTGGTGTGAAAGCTATGAATGGCGATAACGGCATTAATATCAACAGCATAAAACCTGTGCCTCACTGCGGCGATGTCTCAAAGGACATTGCCATTCTCGGGGTGGCCGGCACTCTTTGGTGGCAGGGCTACGACAGAATTTTACAAGGAATGAACACCTATAAACAAAACAAAGCTGATAATCAGCCCGCGCTGAAATTCGTGCTTGTCGGAGGGGACGAAACCGAAATGCCTGAATTCCGCGCATTAGTGGAAAAGCTTGGTTTAACGAATGAAGTTACATTTTGTGGCTTTAAAAAGGGCAAAGAACTTAGCGATATCTATAAAACCGTCGATGTCGGCGCCTCGTCGCTTGGCTGTTACCGCAGGGGATTAACAAGCTGTTCTTCGTTGAAGGCACGCGAGTACTGTGCCGCGGCACTCCCGTTTCTCTACGCCTATGATGATGCAAAAATCAACAGTGAAACTCCTTTTGCACTAAGGCTGCCAAATGACGAAACGCCGGTTGATATGAATGCAGTGGTGGATTTTGTTCAGCGCTGCCGCAAAGACCCGACTATTGCGCAGCAGGAACGTGAGTTTGCAGTGAGAAATTATGATTGGGAAATCATGATGAAACAAATTCTGAATTTTGCCGCGGGTAATAATCATTAGAATCATAAATTATTGGAGGTTTACCTATGGAACTTTTCGTGAGCTTTTCGGAAATTATGGAATATTTTAAAAGAAACATAGTAAAATTCATTGTGGTTGTGGCACTGTTCGGGATTGTCTTCGGGCTAATGCCATTGAAATTTGTTCAGCACGAGTACTCT
>DAMDEB010000060.1:6456-10119 GCA_032090075.1 Caproiciproducens sp. | reverse complement strand
CGACTATTGTACTGTCGTGTGTGGTACCGGAGGACGCGCAAACAGATTACAGGCTGCAGTACACAAGCATTTTAAATAGCCGGGTACAAACAGCAGTCGCTATCGCTTCCGGTCATGATATGATTAAGCAGACCGCAGATATGCTGCAAATTGACGAAAAGGAAATTACTTCTATTACTGCTGTGCAGGTAGGCACTGCGCCGGTCGTAAAGCTTACAGCCAACAGCCCGAACGCAGGAAAAGTAGAAAGCATGACCAACACAGCGGCACAAATTCTTGCAGACAAGCTTACCAACGCTTTTCCGTCGCCGAAGTTGTCTGCGGTAGTCAGTGACAAGGCCATTCCACCTGTGCCGCAATCTAACCGGTCAGCGATGCTCAAAGCCGGTATATTAGGCTTGATTTTTGGTTTTATTGTTTGCGTTTGTTTCGGAATTGTTGTTGTACTGATGGATAAAACAATCCGAAACAGCCATTATGTCAGTGAAGCACTAAAAACGAACTTGCTTGGCATGATCCCGCAAAAGGGTGGGGAAGAGAAAAAACAGGACAGCTTCCGCAAATTACGTGCTGCGGCTCTTAATCAGGCCAATGGGGGAAAGAGCTTTTTAATAACCGATGTTTGTGAACACAACGGCGCGCCTTCTGTCGCGGTCGGTCTTGCAAATGTACTTGCTTCTTCCGGCAAAAACATACTTTTGATGGATACCGACCTGCATATGCATAGTTTGGCTGTTGCTCTTAACGTGCAGCCCAAACAAAGTCTTTCGGATATCCTTGACGGCGTGTGTTCTTCGGAACAGGCGATTTGTCCAACAGGAATAACCGGGCTTAGCCTTCTTTCCGGGACCAAGAATAATACTCTCAATTCTTCTGATATTTTGTCCTCTGCCCAGTTTGAAGAGCTCGTCAAAGAACTTTCCCAAAAATATGATTATATTGTAAGCTATGTTCCTTCCGAAGTGCGCTACGCTGATGCCGACAATATTGCAAAGCTTTTTGACGCAGTTATCATGATTGCAAAGTACGGTTCAACGCCATACCACGAATTTAAGGATTCCTATCATCGCCTTGGCACATCCGGCGGTAATGTGATTGGATTTGTAACAACCGATATTTAATTTATGTGAATACATTAAATGCCCCGTGGATAGAACCACGGGGCATTTTTTAGTTAATTTCATTTTCGGTTGTGTGATTAATCAAAGCGTTGATACGGTCAACCAGCATATGTAAGGCAACTAAATTTTCGCCGCCTTGAGGAATGATGATATCCGCATATTTTTTACTTGGCTCTACGAACTGCTCATGCATGGGCTTTACAGTGCTCATATATTGTGAAATAACAGAATCAAGGCTACGGTTGCGCTCTTTCACATCGCGGGTAAGGCGGCGAATCAGCCGGATGTCCGCATCGGTATCGACAAAAATTTTGATATCCATCAAATCCAAAAGTTCTTTATTGTCAAATATCAGAATACCCTCAACAATAATCACGCGTGTCGGTTCCAAATGTACTGTTTTGCTTGTCTTAGTATACGTTTCAAAGGAATACTGACCATAATCGATTGCTTGACCGCTTTTCAGTTTTTTAATGTCCTTGATCATCAGGTCGGTGTCAAAGGAATTAGGATGATCATAATTCATCATAACGCGCTGTTCAAAAGGGATGTCCGCATTGGCATGGTAATAAAAATCATGGGATAAAATAATCGAATCTTCGGGAATGGCTGACTTTAGTTTGGTGGCGAGTGTTGTTTTACCCGATCCGGTGCCGCCTGCTATACCAATTACAAAAATACAAATTGAAGTAATTATATCACAAAATCCGTACGGTGTCATTATTTGTTCTCATCTTTTGGAGCGATTTCAAGTTGACCATTTTCACCGCAAAAACAAAAAAGTACGCCTCAAAAGGCGTACTTGAAAAAACACTATTTTTTAATAAAATTATCTCTGCTTGGAAAAGCACTCGCTGCAATAAACAGGTCTGTCTTCTCTTGGCTTAAACGGAACCTGAGTTTCCTTGCCGCATGAAGCGCAAGTTGCAGGGAACATTTCTCTGCGAGCAGATTGGCTACCGTTGTTTTTACGGGCATTGCGGCAATCTTTGCAGCGTGTAGGTTCGTTGGTGAATCCTTTTTCAGCAAAAAATTCTTGCTCGCTCACTGTAAATACGAATTCTTGGCCACAGTCTCTGCATGTCAGGGTCTTGTCTTGGTTTAACAAATTGGCGTACCTCATTTTTAAAAATATATGCCGCACTAATTTGGTTTGGCACTAATATAAAGTATATACGAAACAAAACTGGTTGTCAAATTTATTTTAAAAAAGAAAATAATCAGTAATGAAAGCATAACATTTATAGAAAGAAAGTAATTACAAAAAAATATCCATTTGACAATTGCGATAATTTAATCATTGTGGGTTGTGCTATTTGTCTAAATCTTGTATAATATTATTTCGCGCTATTTTTTTGAAAAGGGGTTTAGATATGGCGAAAATTAAAGAAATTTATGGTAAAGATGCTTATTATCCATTCATATTATACTGTGAGAATCATGGGTATAGTGATATGACGGATTTGCCGAAATGTGAATTTCACAAATTACAGGGTGAACCGGAAATTTCCCAGTCTCTATTAAGCAGAATCAAAACAATCTATATTTTGTATTGCAAACAGCATGCTGCTGAATTCATGCCAATCAAAAGGGCTGCACCAAAGCCGTCAAAAAGCGCAGTGCCGGATGCGGAAATTGAAGGAGAACTGGAAGTGTATTTTCAAAGCAATTCTGATAAACTCATTCATATTTCAGATATTTCAAAAGCAATCGGGAAAAAAGTCAAACGCAGTGATATTATAAGAATATTGGAAAGTGCGTCATGGTGTAAAGCAGTAGATGACACTACGTTTTTTTACGCGAATTGACAAATTGTAAAAGAAAAAGTACTTTTTATAACAGAAATACTGACTAAGGTCTACAATTAACAAACAAGGGCGTTCACCCTCAACGGTGAGCGCCCTAATTATTTATTCAATCCCTAAATACTAACGACAGTTCAAAATTTTATCAATGCATCTATCCAGTTGGCGCAGGTCACGGTTATTCAACTTATCCAAACTACAGATGATTTGATTCAGACATCTGGAACTCGATGAATTACTGTTATCGAGATCACTGTCGTTGTCTCGCATATCAAAAACGTCATTGTTCTGATTATTATTCGAACAGGAGTACAAACTCATTCCTTCACCCCTTTCAAGTGGGTCACTATATAATATGACAAATGGCGCAGGCTTGTCAATTTGATAAAAAAGAAGTGAAAAGAGATGAACTTTGGGAGCTGTTTGCCTTGATGAACCAAATTCAATTTACTCACAGATTTCCGCAATACAGAAGTCGCTCAGGACTTCCGTGATGCGGGCGGAGATGATTTGACCGCAAAGATTTTCTCCGCTGCTTGCTTTAACCGGCGTGTAATTATTGGTGTAACCTTCGTAAACACCCTTTTCACATTCGCGTTCAAACAGAATCGATTCGGTTAAGCCGAGTTGTTTCTGAAAGAATGCTTGCTTGGTTTCTTGAGTGGCTTCAATCAAAAGGTGGCTGCGCTGTTCCTTTACCGCCTGTACCACTTGATCAGGCGAATCGTTGGCGGCTG
>DAMDEB010000060.1:3201-6446 GCA_032090075.1 Caproiciproducens sp. | reverse complement strand
GGGACGGCGCGAGTAAGCGAAAACATGTACTTTTGCAAAGCCGATTTCCTTTGCAAAAGCAAGTGATTTTTGAAATTCCTCTTCAGTTTCGCCGGGAAAACCAACCATCATATCTGTGGTGATCGCAGCGTTTATAAAAGCGGCACGCAGGTTCTTTACAATAGTGCGGTATTCCTGTGTATCGTAGTGCCTGTTCATACGTTTGAGTGTTTCGTCACAGCCGCTTTGAAGCGACAGGTGAAATTGCGGGCAAAGCTTCTTTTGACGGCTCAGACGGGCAATTACAGGCTCGCTGAGCTGTTCTGGCTCCAGTGACCCTAAACGGACACGTTCAACGGAGTCAGGAGTACAGGCAGCCTCCACAGCGTCGCACAGATGCAGACCGATATCCTGCCCATAGGCGGAAAGGTTGATGCCGGTCAAAACAATTTCCCTGTAGCCGTTGGAAGCAATTTCTCTGATTTCATTTTTTAATTCTTCAATTGGCTTTGAACGCACCCTTCCGCGCGCATAGGGAATTATACAGTAAGAACAAAAGCGGTTGCAGCCATCTTCAATTTTAATAAAGGAACGCGTGCGCTCAAAAAAATTATTCACGCTCAAACTCTCAAAACCGGTCTTTTTTTCATGCGGTACGATGTCCACAATGCGTTGACGTGAGGATTGATATTTTAGGATATCCGGTAAAAGCGAAGAACGGTTCGAGTTGCCTAAAACAATGTCAGCATCGTGAAGAGCTTCTGCCACTTCGGGAAAAGCCTGTGGCATACAGCCGGTCAGTACTACCACGGCGGTTGGATTCTTTCGCCTTGCGCGGTGCAGCGTTTGGCGCACCTTGTGATCGCTCATTGCTGTTACTGTACAGGAATTAATCAGTACAACATCGCTTTCCTCTTCGGAATCACATGCTGTAAACCCGGCAGTAACAAGTTGGCTGAGCATTGCCTGTGATTCATATTGATTTACCTTGCATCCAAGTGTAATTACAGAAACTTTCATTTTTTCACCTTTTACAAATTTACATATTTAAAATTAGTAATTGACATAATGTATGGTAATAATTGATATTGACCAATCTTTCAGCTTGCTATATTATTGGTTAGTGATTATGAGCATACGGAGGTAATGATATGTATTCGACTTCTATTCTATTGTCCAGCATTGAGGCTGTAAAAAAATTTGTTACCCTTACAAACAGCTACAGCTTTCCAATTAACCTTACTACCGATAAGTACAAAATTGATGCGAAATCCATTATGGGCGTTTTTAGCCTTGATTTGTCCAAGCCAGTTAATATCGAGGTCGAAGGTGATGATGCCAAGGAGTTTATCTCACAGCTTCATCAATTTGAAGTAGAGCAATAAAACAAACTTTGTTTTGAACAGCCCGATGCTTTATCGGGCTGTTTTTTTTATTCCTCAATTTTTTGTGCGAGCGTACTCCAACGTTGGAACAGTTCGTCATTTTTGAGCTTTAAAGCTTCAATTTTTTGAGTGATTTCCATTGCCGCTTCATAATCGCTTGAAACATCTGGATTCAAAAGCGCATCCTGTAGTTCGGAAATTTCCGTTTCGGTCTCGTCAATCTGTGCCTCACAGCGCAGCAGCTCGGATTTTTCCTTGCGAGCTGCTGCATCACGCTCCTTTTGGAGTTTGTATTCGTTGGGTTTCACAGGCGTGCTTTCGCTGATTTCAATGGCCTCGTTATGACTTTTTTCTATGTAGTCATCGTAGTTCCCAATGTATTCCTGTGCACCGTTCTGGTCCAGATAGTAAATGCGATCTGCTATTTTATTCATCAGATACCGATCATGCGAAACAATCAGCAATGTACCTTCATAGCCTTGCAGCGCCGCTTCAAGAGCCTCGCAGGAGTCAATGTCCAAATGGTTCGTCGGCTCATCAAGCAATAAAAAATTATCGCGGGAGAGCATCAGCCGCAGCAGTAAAACTCTGGCGCGCTCGCCGCCGCTTAAAGCCGCTACAGATTTAAAGACGTCATCGCCCTTAAATAAAAATACGGCAAGCGCATTGCGAATTTCCGTCTGCGTCATTTTGGGATAGGAATCCCAAATCTCGTCCATTACTGTTTTTTCGGGATGCAGTCCGGCTTGAATCTGGTCGTAATAGCCGACATCAATTCCCGCGCCAAAGCGGAATTCTCCGGCGGTAGGGGAGTTGATCCCTAAAAGCGTCTTTAACAGGGAGGTTTTGCCGCAGCCGTTCGGACCAATCAGAAATATTCTTTCACCCCTGTGTATTTCCATATCCACATTTTGGAACAACTTTTTATTGCCAAAGCTTAAAGCAAGCTTGTCCGTTATCATGACGTCATTGCCGCCGCGCTGATTAATGCCGAAATCAAAATGAATCCCATCGAGCTTCTCGTCCGGTTTTTGAAGCGTGTTTTCGAGCCGGTCGATCATCTTAAGCTTACTTTCAGCGGTTTTAATGTTTCGTTCGCGGTTCCATTGGCGCTGCTGTGCCACAATTCCTTCAATACGCTTGATCTCTTTCTGCGTATTATCAAATTTGCGCTGAATTGCTAAATTGTTTTCGTCCTTTTGTGAAAGATAAGCTGAGTAGTTTCCCTTATATAATGTGAGCCTGTGATTTTCCATTTCAAACGTGCGGTTTGTGATCTTATCCAAGAAATACCGGTCATGCGAAATAACGATGAACGAACCGTTATAAGTGCGCAGGAAATCCTCCAGCCACTCTACAGAGGTAATATCAAGATGGTTGGTCGGTTCATCAAACAGCAGCAGATTTGCGCCGCTGAGCAGCATTTTTGCAAGCTGCAGCTTACCTTTTTGTCCGCCGCTTAAAACTCCGATCGGCATACCCATCTGCTCATCATCAAAGCCGAGTCCCAAAAGCGCAGCTCGTGCCCTGCTGCGGCAGGTTAGACCGCCGAACGCCACAAAACGGTCATTCAGCAGCGCTTGCTTTTCAATTAATTCATCGATATTCTTTGGCTTCGTCTGCAGCTGCAGATTGATTCCATTCAACTCTTCTTCAAGCTGCAGAAGGGAGGCAAATACCGTGAGCACTTCACTGTAAGCACTGCGTTCAAGGTCGCGGCATACATGCTGCTCCATGTAACCGAGTACGGCGGAATTGGACTTGGAGATGTCGCCGGCATCCGGCTGCATTTCGCCGGTCAGCAGCTTAAACAGCGTCGTCTTGCCGCCTCCGCTCTCGCCGACGAGGGCTACGGTCTCCCCGGAACGGTCGGTCAGATTC
>DAMDEB010000060.1:0-3191 GCA_032090075.1 Caproiciproducens sp. | reverse complement strand
TTGCCGGACCCGTTGATTCCTACCAGACCTACGCGATCATTTTCCTGTATCTCAAAAGAAATTCCGCTGAAAATCACATCGGTACCAAAAGATTTATTTAGATTGCTTGCGTTTAGCAAACTCATGAAGATGTACTCCTTGTATGTAAAGTGCGGAGCATAAAGCCCCGCTCACATATTATAATGAAATAACCAAGTTAAATCAAGCAGTTCAAAGATGCTTCTTTAATTCTTCAATGTTTTTCTGCTCATTTACAATATATTCCTCTGCTAATTTCTTTGAGCCCGCATCCGCCGCATCAAGCTGATTCAGCTTTTTTGTCATATCGATAATTCCCATTGTTGTGCCGCTAATCATTAGTTCGGCAATGTGTACGGGCTTTTTGTTAATCATCGTGTTCACCTGAATTGAACCCCAAAGCATAGCTTCTTTCATTTCATCCACGCCTTGGGGCATTCTTCCGGTGTTTCTGAGCATTTCTTTCGCTTTTACAGCCATTCCCTTATAATTTTCACCCTGACGCTCAATTTGTTCACGCAGCGGCTCGTTGTGAACCTTTGGAATAATCATCTGTGTTGCTTTCAATCCCATTTTAGTAGCTTTGTAAATCTCATCAAGGAGCTTTGCATTTTCATTTTCCATTTTTTGCTTGTTCCTCCTGTCTTATTTTGTAGTACACGCAACACTATGATATCCAATTGAATGAGGATTTAAACTGGACATTTTTATGTTGTAAAGATATAATTCAATGAGAGGTGATTATTTATGCATTGTGGCATTTCAACAGCCTGCCTTTATCCAATGGAGTTGGAGCGGGCTCTACCAACCCTGATATCAATGGACTTTCATCTTTTCGAGATATTTATAAATACAGTCAGTGAAATGAAGCCGGAATATATAAAAGAATTAAAGCGAATGACGGATGACAGCGGCAGTACGATTAAGTCAATTCACCCATTTACTTCCGGTTTTGAAAGTTTTTTGCTTTTTTCTGATTATGACAGGCGTTTCAACGATGGGTTGGAGTTCTACAAGCAATATTTTCAATCTGCCAATTTGTTAGGTGCTCAAATTTTGGTGCTTCACGGTCAGCGCGACGATAAACGCAGCCCGGTTTCGGAAAAGAAATATTTTGAGCATTATGCGAGTCTTTACGCGCTTGGCAAGAGCTTCGGGATTACCGTTGCACAGGAAAACGTCAATTTATTTCGCAGCGATGACCCGAATTTCATCACACGAATGAGGCAATATTTGGGCGACGACTGCGCATTTGTACTGGATATTAAACAGGCTGTTCGCGCGGGTAAGAACCCTTACGGGATGTGTTCCGCAATGGGGGAAAGGCTTGTGCATGTGCATATAAATGACAATAAACCAGGAGCGGATTGTCTGTTGCCAGGACGGGGTGTTATGGATTTTCGTGCGCTGAAAAGCCAAATGGCACAATTTGGTTACGACGGTGACTTCATTATTGAAGTTTACCGGCGCAATTTTGTTAATTTGGATGAATTAGTGTGTTCAAAACGATTTATTGAAACACTTATTTAATGTAATACTTGATAATCCTTTATAAAATATGGTATAATTACACAAAATAACAAAGGTGATGATACGATGCGGTGCCCATATTGCGGTTATGAAGAATCAAAAGTGATCGATTCACGCCCTACTGATGAAGGAGAGCGCATTCGTCGGCGCAGGGAATGCCTAAAATGCACAAAACGCTTTACAACGTATGAGGTTATTGAAACGGTACCCGTTGTGGTTATTAAAAAAGATAAATCACGCGAAACATTTGACCGCAACAAGCTTCTGAATGGATTGCTGCGCGCTTGCGAGAAGCGGCCGGTGTCTCTTGATACGCTTGAACGTATTGTCGATGAAATTGAGAATATGCTTCAAAATTCACTTGACCGTGAGGTTCCATCAAGCTTAATCGGAAAATATGCGATGGAAAAACTCAAGGATGTTGATGAAGTTGCCTACGTGCGCTTTGCATCGGTTTACCGTCAGTTTAAGGATATTAATACTTTTATGGACGAATTGAACCGCATGATTAAGAACAAAGCTTAACTTAAAATAATTTTGGCGGCAGAAATTTTTCTGCCGCCGTTTTTTATGATTAAAAAATATTTTCAATACTGGCAAATTCTGATTCGTTAAGATACTTGATTTGGGTTATGCTGCGGTCACAATCCGCGGCAAATTGGTCGTTTGATCCGTAGTAGCTCAGCATCGGCAGTCCGGCAAGAGTTTGATCAATGGCCTCCAGTTTATCGTGAGGCATATAAGTGCACAATACTTTGTGACATTCATGCCAGTCCTTCACGGCCTTTTCGCTCAGCTTTAAGGCGATTTCCATGTCACCGCTGTTAGCGGCCTCTTTTGCGCTGTTAACGGTCTGAGTCATGTCTGCACTGATTTGCTGCGTCTTTATTGCTCCAAAAATGCAGACAGCTAACAGAACGACCAATATAATTGCCGAAGCCCACAAGCGTTTCATTTGTACTCATCCTTCTTAATAATCGTAAAATCCCCTTTTTTATTAGCCGTCATGATAAAGACTTGATCAATGCTCACATTTTTTCCACGCAGTACGCCTTCAAGCCAGTCACGGCTTTTGCTGCAAAGCTGCAGCGAAAAGCTGGAAATTTCACCGTCGCTGATTACCACGGTTTCAATGCCCGTATCAGGCAAGGCTACCCCTAACATTCCCGCGGTCGGCTGCTCCTTATCAGGCTTCTTAATGACGCTCATTTTTCCGTTTGTTTCGATAATCGCATAAGCGACATCCTCAAAGCTAAAGACGTTTTTTTGCCGAAGCTGCTCGGCAAGGTCTTCGGTACTCATGCGCAGTCTGCGCATTTCCTTCTGGTCTACTTTTCCGTCGTTGATTACGATAATCGGTCTTCCGCATATTATTTTACGAAATTTTGAGCTTTTGAGCATTAATGCCGACACCACAATTTCACACATTACCAGTACTGCAATTGGAATAAAGCCACTTGCCAGAGGCTGACCTGTGTTTTGCATTGGAATTGCTGCGATATCCGAAATCAAAAGCGTTACAACAAGCTCACTGGTTTGCAGTTCGCTGATTTGCCGCTTGCCCATCAGCCTTACCGCTACAATAATAACTATGTAGAGCAGCAAGGTTCTTATAAGAGATATTGTCATTTTTTTATCACCGC
>DAMDEB010000059.1:14633-15557 GCA_032090075.1 Caproiciproducens sp. | reverse complement strand
CGAGTGCTTTTCTGCGGCGAATTGCCTCTCCGCTATTGGAGACATAGATACCATACTCACCCATGTATGCTCCGGAAAAACAGCAGCGGCCAAAACTGGCTCCCACCGCCGCACCGAGATCTATTGTGGCGATCGGATTTTTAACTACGTTTACGCCAAACGGAATTCTGATATCGTTTTTCAGTGCTCCGACGACATAAGCCATTGCTGAAATTGTTGCTATATCGGTAACCGGCTGATAAGGAAGACTGAATTCATTTGCAAAAAGAATTCCATCTGACCCGCCATTCTGAAGTGCCTTCAGATCCTGTGCTGCATGATCAATGACGGTATTGATATCTCCACAAAATCCCGGATCATCCGGAAGCGGATCCAAATGCAACAGTGCGATAATCGGTTTATTAACTCCGAACATTTCCTGTGTCCACATAGCCTTTTCCCTTTCCATCAGTCAAGCTCATCCGTGTTTTCACGGAACCACTTCGCGCAGTCATCGATCGCTTTATCTGGATTACAGTAATAACGACGGTCACAAATCTCAAAGGATACGGTTCCCTGATAGTTATTTCTCTTCAGGTCCTCATAGTATTTTTTCATCGGGAAATCCGCATCTCCCGGAACCGTATGCCCACGGTCATTAAAATGAACATGCTGAAGCTTATTTCCAAGATTTCTGAAATAATCATCAATGGTTTCCCCTGCATAGGTCATCTGATCCATATCAACCATGCCAACCAAGTTCGGAGAATCGATTTTGCTGATCATCTTCGCCAGATCTTTGCTGGTTACCAGGACATTGGTCGTTGTTGTCTTCAGTTCCTCAAGAAGCAGAGTGACACTCTTGCGCTCACAATATGCAGTCAATGTTTCCAGTGAGTCGCTACAGTATTTCCATGCTTCTTCAGCAGGCATATCAAAATAGCC
>DAMDEB010000059.1:8489-14623 GCA_032090075.1 Caproiciproducens sp. | reverse complement strand
CGGGCATCCGAGGAATTCCGCTGTGTCGATTGCCCTCTGGTAATAACGGATGGATGATTCTCTCGTAAGATAATCCTGCGTACAGAAGTTTACGGGATAGACACAGTTCTCAGGAGTCATGGCCATAACAGAAAGGCCGCGCTCGTTTATTTCCTTATCAAGCTTTAACAGACGGCTGAGCGGATAATCAAACATATTCAGCTGTGGTGCGGAGCAGTAAAGATCAATGCTATCAAACGGAGAATCTGCTACCTTATCCAGAAATTTTTTCAAAGAATAACGAAGATAGTGATAATTCATTGGAGCAAGTTTCATTGTAAAAACCTCCTGTCTGTATCAGTTCCTTTTATATCTATCTGAACGACGTGCGCCATAGAATTCAAATTCCGATTGTTGGCATTTTCCAGAGCTATAACACACGATGTATTCAGCTGTAAATTATGGTTAGCATTTTTGCAAAAAAGGCTGCAGGTCATCTCTGCGCAGGCAGTGACAGTCTGCAGTCTAATTGATTGATGACTATGGCTTAGTAAACAATTGCTCCAAGTCCCATCGCTACCAGTACAGATACGGCTGTACAGACCAACCCGGGAAGCATGTAACTGTGGTTTAGAACAAATTTACCAATTTTGGTTGTTCCAGCGGAATCGAAAGCAATGGCAGCTACGCACTGCCCGGATGCCGGAATGAAGAAGTTTGCATTTGCACACATCCATCCGGCGATCAGGATATTTGCCGGAAGATTCAGGGCAATTCCGATCGGGATCATGATCATTGTTGTAGCCGACTGGCTGGTTGTAATTGCACCAACTATAAATACAGCAATGATATAGACCCATGGATACTGATTTGTCAGAGCGGACATGTTATTCGTAATGAATTTGGACTGATCCCCGATGAAGGTATTTACCATCCAGCAGAGACCGAACGCAAGAACTACTGCGAACATGCCGGTTTTGAAGATGGGCATGTCAAGGATCTTGTTACTGTCAATCTTGCAAGCTAAAACCATGATTGCCGCCGCGACCAACATGAACATTTCAATAACAGACGTCAGCGGAAGTACGGACTTATCTGCAAAATGCGGAAGAGCGACCTTGCTCAGCGCTCCCATTGTAACGATGGCTAACATGCCAAACAGGAAAATCGTGACAGATACCTTTTCATTTTTCGTAGCAGGCTTGTAGGAATTATCCTTCTTGGAGAAATCTTCAATTTCTCCGGCTGCTACACGACGCTGGAACTCAGGGTCATCAGCAAGTTCCTTGCCCTTTTTCAGAACGGATACAGCTGCTGCAACTGTTCCGATCAGAGTTGCCGGAATTGCAACGACCAGTAGTGTGAACAGATTGATCTGAGAAGCATACGGTGACACTGCTATAAATCCCAGTGTCGCAACTGTTGCTGCTGAAAGCGGGCAGGCAGTGATTGCGAACTGTGATGAAACAATAGATGCTGAAATAGGACGTTCAGGACGGACTCCTGTATCAATTGCAATTTCGTTAATAACCGGAAGCAGGCTGTAAACGATGTGGCCTGTTCCACACATGAAAGTAAAAAGCCAGGCGATGATTGGCGCCATGATTGTGATCATCTTTGGATTCTTACGAAGCAACTTCTCGGCGATACGAACCATAAAATCCAGTCCGCCGCAGGCTTGAAGCGTCGATGATGCACAAATAACGGCGATCATGATGAGAATAACAGTAATCGGCGGATCGGATGGTTTCACATGAAGAATAAATACCAGGATAAACATGCCGACGCCGCCTGCCATGGCCAGAAATGTTCCACCTTTTCTAACGCCCAGGAATATGATGCCCATAACAATTAATAGTTCGATCCAAAACATAACGTTCCTCCTCCAACTTCAATCAAAATTCTGCTACTACATGAGGATGGCGCGCACATCTCACATAGAAGACCAAAGCAATGATACATTTTGTATTGCTTTGTATCTAATACAATTATAGACTATTTTCGACTTTAGTCAATGGTAATTTGCATTTTCAACGTTTTTTACAATTGAGTGTGTATTTTTTTGTACTATTACACTATAATACATTTAGAAAATGGTTTTGTGCCGGTTGATTGCCTGCTTCGGCAACCAGGCATTCGCTTTGCCTGCTGCAGCACCTATCGTTCTGCTGCGAATTCAGTACCTTCTTATCCGCCTGCTTCAAATCTGCAAAGAAACTTCGAGACAACCGGACCAACTGATGGTAGTATGCTATAGAGATCACTCTTTCATGAAAAAAAGCCATTGGCACTCCGATAAAATGAATGGTAAGAAAGACATTCATAAGAGGGAAGGACCAATGGCTCAAATAATCTCCGGCTCTGCCGAATTGAAAAAGAATTTCTGGATTTAATACTCAACCTTCCACATATAGCGTCGGGTGGCCAGAGGATGCTCACGCGCTATGGCCAGTTCATGGTTGTAGATCGGATATACATTGTTAAACAGAGAGTGGTTGAAGTAGTCGACAACAGAAGCGTCGATGGTTGAAAGACCAAGTTCCTTCGCGTCCAGAATCTCAATACGTTTTGCGTATTTCTTCAGGAATTTCAGGCATCTTTCATCCAACGCACGAGTAGAACCTTCTGAAATCTGAACCATGAACGGACGGTTTGCATCCGTCACCTCAAACGGTCCATGGAAATACTCACCGGTATGAATACTGCTGGAGTTCATCCAAAGCATCTCCATAAAGATGCAGATGCTCTCCATGTACGCAGCACCGTACCCTGCACCGCTGCCCATTGTATAAACGAAGTCATCATTCTTATACTCTTTGCCAAATGCAGCTGCGCGGTCCGCCACATGAGCACGTGCATTTCTGATAATGCCGGTGATCATGCTGACACCCTCACAGAATTCGTCATAATTCTGATAGCCCTCGATCTGTCTGACAGTCTCAACGGCGACAAGCAGTGCGCAGATCGTTTTCTCGCCAGCATAATCAATGTCCCCAGCCAGATGATCCGGGCTTGCATCAAATGTATAACGCACGACGTAATCACCATATTCGATGATCTCGGACTCCTCAAACCATGTCAGAATAATAACTGCTGCTCCCATTTCCTTGCCAAGCTTTGCAGCCGCAATTGTTTCAGGAGTATTTCCTTTGTGGCATGCCAGACAGATAATAGAATTTTTCCCAAAATCTCTGGGAGTGCTGTGTAGAAATTCATTGCTGTTGACCCATGCGGATCTGAGCGTCATACTCTCCTTTTCCATGAAGGCCTTTGCTGGATAAAACGCCCCCAGAGATCCACCGCATCCTACAAAGTACAGAGATTTCACTCCACCTTCGTCTTTCTTGTTTTCAATGATTTCCGCAATAATGTCTTTGATATCCTTACTCGTATATACCATGATCATCTTCTCCTTATCTCTTTCGGTATATTTTGTCCTATATAAAATGTAATACAATACAATACATTTGTCAACAGGTATTTATTTGCTTTTAAAAAAAAGCGTTTATCTGTATACAAATGAATCTAAATGTATTATAATTTCTTAAGACATAACTAATCTCGCAGGAAGTGTGAAGACATGGAAAACGGACTTGATAACAAAAGCGCGGTGTCACTTTACCAGCAGATGTCAGATACAATTCTCAAAGAAATACAAAATGGTACATTTACTCCCGGAAGTAAGATCCCGACTGAGTTTGAATTAAGCAAATCCTACGAGGTAAGCAGAGTAACCGTGAGAAAGGCTCTGGCCGAGCTTGCTGACAAAGGTTATCTGGATAGAAAATCAGGCAAGGGAACCTTTGTTGCTGAGAAGAAGCTTCAGCGTGGTCTTTCGAATAACGTATTGAGCTTTACAGAAATGTGTAAAATGATGGGAATGAAACCTGGTGCGAAAACAATTAAGATTGCACTGGAAGATTCTTCTGCAAAAGATGCAGAACTCATTGGACTGAAGCCTGATGAAAAAATTTTAGTACTTGAACGAATCCGTTATGCTGATGATAATCCGGTAATGATTGAAATCAACAAATACCCAGAATCCTTTTCCTTCCTATTCGGGGAGGATTTGAATGACACTTCGTTGTTTAACATTCTGGATAAAAAGTACAATATAAAACCAGATCATTCTTCAAAGGTAATTGATATTATATTTGCCAGCGTAAAGGAAGCCAAAGAGCTTAATGTTATCAAAGGATATCCTCTGCTCAGAATTGACAGTGTTACGCATGACGCTGATGAAAAGTTGTCTTATATATCAACACAGCTCTGCATCGGTGATAGGTTTAAACTGATTGTCTGAATGTGCGTATCACCAAATTCTTCTGCTTTCCATGGATTTGAGGGTCTTTAAACAGACAACCGGTAAAGCATGAACGGTGGAAAAAATCAAACTTCATTTTATCGATTATTAAAAGGCTGCGCAATTGCCCGAAGAGGCCATATCACGGTAAATAAATTTAACCGGGAATTTAAAGACGCCATACCTAATTGCGTATAGTTCTCCTGTTCCCGCAGAATTTCACATTCATCAAAACTTGTCATGAATGGATGTGAGATCCAGTACAAATTTCAGATAAAAAACGGGGGCGCAAATCTAAACGCCGGGTAACTCCTCATATTTGGCATTGAAAGTCTATATCTTTCACTGTGTTACATTTCTTATCAATGACAATTTCATGAAGTACTAAAAAAGTCCCTCAGTAATTTAACTGAGGGACTTCAATATAAAGCAGTTGGTATAAAAAGCGGAACTAGTTCCGCTTTTTATCATGTTATATGTTACTTGCAAATTTAAGGAGAGGGAGATGGTTATTTAACGATAAAAATTATTTAGGACTTACTCGATACTACTTATAAACATTAAACGAATTTCAGCGAAGGTGACCGGTTGCCCATTTTGCTTATTTTTTATATGCTATCCCTTAAAAGCTATTGCATCAATCTGAAAGCTAATTCCCTCCCTAATGAATTTTGTTTCAAATGCTTTTCTAGCAGGATATTTTCCATCAAATCTTTTTTTAATTATTTCTCCCAATCCGAATGATTGTGTGAAAAAGCTAAATAATTGGCTAAGACAACATGTAAAGAAATCATATCACGACATCCAAAAAGAAGATAGAGAACTAAATCTATTAAAATTAGGTCTAGGATGTGAGACTGCAGAAAGTGAAAAAGAATCCCTATCTAAGTACTTTATTGAAACTAGTGCCTATTCAACAGCATATGAAGCAAAACGAGCATTTTTTATTGGAAGAAAAGGAACCGGGAAAACCGCGCTTTTTATAATTCTGAGTGAAGAATTTCAAGAAGCACGTAATGCACATGTAATTACATTAAAGCCTGAATCTACTGAACTTCTCCTTAATGTTGAAGTAACAAATTTATATAGCAGTGTAGCATCAAAATCATCATTTTTTTATTCAATCTGGAAATTCGTAATTTATTCTAAAACTCTTCTCTCAATTTACGAAAACCTTTTAAAAAAGGATCAAAGTTTATTTGAAGAAAATAGCGTTGAAAAAAGAATAATGAACTTTTGTGAAGATAAAGTTGCTTTGGAACGACACTTTATGGAGACTTTACGCATAATGCCTAAAAGATCCTCTCCTATAAGGACGATAGAACTTATCATTCCAAATGCTAAAAGCGTTTTTTGTAATTTCATTTTACTCTCCATTGTATTTTACTGATTAGATTTAATTAGTATTCACGATTGTTCCTTGATTATTTCTTTTGCTGTGAACAACTGAGTCATACATATATTTCAGACCAAATAGAAACAACAAAAGCCGTTACAGCATTCTGGTTTTGTATACCTTTATCCTAATTTCTTCAAGCTACCTTTCGGTGTCAAAATATCAATCAGTGCATCCAGTGCAATCTCATCGGCTGTCCTTACTGCAAGGGCATAAATATTTTCGGTGGTAGAAGTTACCTTCTGGTTACGAAATAATCTTGGGGTACATATTATTTCCATTAAGCACTATTGAACGATCCTATACTTTTACACGAAACATATACTTTTGAACGATTTGTCCCCACAAAGTTTCAGCCGTGCACATCAACGCAACGACAGGACGGACAAAAAGAAAAATCCATTCGGAACAGTGCTAGATGATACAGGTCCAAAAGCTTGAAGAGCCCAGTATTTC
>DAMDEB010000059.1:4356-8479 GCA_032090075.1 Caproiciproducens sp. | reverse complement strand
TCTGGGCTCTTTTTGCATTCAGGGCAAAAATAGAGAACCAACGATTGTATCAATCATTGGTTCTCTATGTGGTGGAGATGAAGAGAGCTAAAACCTGGCTAATTGAAGAGTCGAGGTTCAAACATCAAATAAACATCAAGCAAACATCCGAAAAGTGGCTTAACTTGCGGCTATTTACGATGTCTTGATGTTTGGATAAACATCAAATAAACATCAACTTGTAGGTTTTTCGTTTTCCGGGCAAAAAGAAAAAGCCCAGCATCCGCATGGATACTGGGTTTGTTTGGTTGCGGAGGCAGGATTTGAACCTACGACCTTCGGGTTATGAGCCCGACGAGCTACCGGACTGCTCCACTCCGCGATATTTATTTGTGCATCCTCTCTAAATTCAACTGTGATGCCTTGTTTTAGAGCGCTTATCTATAATACCATTCTAAACATCGAATGTCAAGACATTTTTTCGATATTACGAAATATATAATGCCCGCTGTCGCTAATTATTATTCTTTGGCAAAGATTGTGAATCAGCCTGGAATTCAGTTTACAGCTGTATTACTTCTTCGGCTTAATTTTAAGCCAGAAAGCAAGCGCTATCCCGATCATAATACACAGGGCGGCCGTCAGCATTCCAACAACGTAAGTTGGCATCTGATTACCGATAATATAGATATTTCTATCGCCGTTTTCGGTGTACGCCGGAGATTGCTGCGCTGTTCCAGACGGCAATGCTGCTTGCGGTATCGTCGATGAAGTTTCTTTCTCCTCAGATGAATCGTTTTGAAATGACGATTTTCCTGTGGTTTGGTTCGCTCCTCCAGTATTCGTTCGGGAAGATGCCTTGCCGCCTGTGGCTGTGCCGTCGGAACTTTTTGAAGAAGTCGACAATGGTTTTGCGGCGCGGCTGACCGTAATCACGTACTGTGAAGTCGCCTTCTTGTCGGCAGAGGTGACAGTCGCAATGATTGTAGTATCCGTGCCGGCCTTTTGCAGCGTTTTCCGATTGATCTTGACCGTTCCCCGTTCCCCCGCTGTGGCGGCGAACTCTACGGAGGTCACATCATACTCCACACCCATATTATAATTTAGCACGTCCTGGGAAAATGGTGGCGTAAGCGTACCATTGAATGGCGTGAGCGCCGTAAGATAAGCCTTATTTGAAGGCTGCCCTTGAGGTTCAACTTTGAGCGCCAGATTCTCGTCAAAATTCAAATTGAGCTGCTGAGATTGGTAATTGCAAACTTCATCAATATGCACGCCAATTTGCGTTTTGCCCTCCTGTATATCATCGCTGACCTTAAATACAAACGATATAATATTGCCGGAAAGCTCCGGAGCGGCAGCTTTATCGGTATTGCAGACATAAACGCTGATAATTGGATTGTTCTGACCGTTCGTAACCATCGTGCCGCTTTTTATTTGGGAAGAGGTTTCTGTACGGACAAAGCTCACGATGGAGGCGTCGTAGTTGATAACCATCCTAAATCCGGCCGCGGTGTCGTCTTTATGGTTGGCATTGATTTTAAGCTTTATGATGTCACCTGAAACAGCGCTTTGCTTGTCCAAACTGTATGTAAAATAAGGCACTGTTTCAGCAGCAACTGCAGTGAGGGGAAAAGACACAGAGAACATCAGAAAAAAAAAGATAAAAATTACTAAAAAGCTTCTTTTCATTGTTTGCCCCTCCAAATTGGCTATGCAGGCTGCGAGCAAATGCGTCATTTACGAATATTTTCCGGTAATCTACAAAAAATCAGCTATGCCGGTCCGCCGACATGGCTGATTTCATATTAAAATATCCACTTTTCATTGTTACGCGGTAACGGTTTGCCCCATTTCCCCACTACGCATATCACGCAAAAGCTTTTTGCGTAAAACAAGAAGTCTAAACCGGTTGTACCGCTGTATGATTGCAAACGGCACATTTCCCAGCAAAATCAAAAACGAAAACACAAGACCGACAAGCAACGGATTAATCAGTAGGGTGATAACCGCGCAAATACAGTTTTTCATGTGCATCCACTCACCTCGGCAGGTTTCCATGACAAATTCATCCAAATAATCAACGGAAACATCTTTGAGGTGTTCTTTGGAAAAACCATCTTTCCCAATATGCTGCGGGACTTTATCCTTCCAAAGTTGAATTTTCAGTTTGTCCCTGTACCAACGCCCGCCGTGCTCCCATGTTTTCGGTGCAAAGCGCTCCTTTGTCGGGGCAAACATGGAATGCGGAAGCTTAATACAGGCCAAAAAGATCGCAGTATGCCAAAGACCGATTAAAAAAAGATTCCATATAAACATATCAATAAATGAAAGATTTTTAAGCATCTGTAATCTCCTCTCTGTTAAAAATAAAAACTTATAATACTGACCTATAGATTATTATGACACATCTGTGATAAGATTAACATAGACATTATAATACATTTGTTGGGAGTGTGCAAGATGAAAGCATTATTCATTGGAGGAACAGGAACCATCAGTGAAGCCGTCACAAGGCTATCCGTACGCAACGGCGTTGAACTGACGCTGTTGAACCGCGGCAGTCATCCCGAATTTGCAGCGGACGGAGTGGAACAAATTACTGCCGACATCAACGATGAGGATGCCGTAAAAGAAATCCTCCTCGACCGAAAATTTGATGTTGTTGCGGATTTCGTCGCTTTTGTGCCGGAGCACGTTGAGCGGGACATTCGACTTTTTTCCGGCAAAACCGGGCAGTATATTTTTATCAGCTCGGCTTCGGCTTATCAAAAACCGCTTGCGAATTACCTGATAACGGAAAGTACGCCGCTTTGCAATCCATACTGGCGGTATTCACGCGATAAAATCGCCTGCGAAAATATTTTAACGGCAGCGTACCGTGCAACCGGTTTCCCGATTACCATAATACGGCCGAGCCACACCTACGGTGAAAAAAATGTTCCGGTCTCAATTCACGGCAAAAAAGGAAGCTATCAAGTCATTGACCGCATTCTGAACGGCAAGCCGGTTATTGTACACGGGGACGGGCTTTCGCTGTGGACGTTTACGCACAACAGCGATTTTGCAAGGGGATTTTTAGGACTGATGGACAACCCCCATGCAATCGGTGAGGCGGTACACATCACGAGCGACGAAACGATCACATGGAATTCCGCGCTTGCCTCCATCGGCAAAGCGCTGGGTGTGACTCCAAACCTCGTGCATATTCCATCCGAATTTCTATCCGCGTTCAACCCGGATCTTCTGGGCAACCTGCTTGGTGACAAGGCAAATTCGGTGGTCTTCGATAACTCAAAAATCAAGAGGCTGGTTCCGGGTTTTTGTGCTTCCGTGCGCTTTGATCAAGGGGTGAAGCGATCCGTTGATTACGTGATGTCCCATCCGGAGCTTCAAGTACTCGACCCGGACTTTGACGCTTGGTGCGACAGGGTCATTGCGGCTTACTGTTCAGGTATGCTCAAATAAGAACCCTTATATTTTCTTATATTTATCTACAATCATATTCGCACATTTATAAACATCTCCGCCGCCGAGGGTTAAAATCAAATCTCCCTCGCGCGCGTTGGCGGTGACATAGTCGGCGATTTCCTCAAAGGTCTTAAACCAGACGCTGCCGGGCACCTTATCGGCCAAATCTTTTGCATAAACGTGATAAGTGTTCACTTCACGCACTGCAAGGATTTCTGAAAGGACAACCTTATCCGGGATTGTGAGCGCCTTTGCAAAATCATCCAGCAGCATAGAGGTTCTGGAAAATGTGTGTGGCTGAAACACTGCCCACACACGCCGGAATCCCATTTGATTCGCCGCAGTCAATGTCGCGGTAAGCTCCGTTGGATGATGCGCGAAGTCATCGGCTACAGTAATTCCGTTAAACTTGCCGAGAATTTCAAAACGCCTGTGCACCCCTGTGAACTGATGCAGGCTTGCCGCAATGCTTTCCGCATCCACACCCATTTGGTCGGCCACGGCAAACGCGGCCAGCGCATTGTAAATATTATGCTTGCCGGGGATGCTTAATGTAACATCGGCAAGCCTTTTTCCGTGCTTCATTACACTGAAACGCTCTTTTGCCTCTTTGGTGTCGGCAATGTTTTCCGCATAATAATCATCGGTTGATTTTAAGCCGAACGTAATAATC
>DAMDEB010000059.1:2278-4346 GCA_032090075.1 Caproiciproducens sp. | reverse complement strand
ATAATCTCCGCGTTTGTAATGCCGCTGACAGCCTTCATGGAGTTGGCGTCGTCACCGTTGACGACCAGCAGCTTTGATGTCTGCTGCGCAAACTGGTGGAACGACTTAATGATATTATCGACTGTTCCGAAATAATCAAGATGATCTCCGTCCACATTCAGTATGACGGAAATGGCGGGATACAGCTGTAAAAACGTATCCACATACTCACAGGCTTCACACACGATAGTGTCGGATTTGCCGACGCGGCCGTTTCCGCCGATAAACGGAAGCTTGCCGCCGATAATGGCGGTCGGGTCGATTCCCGCATTGATCAATATCTGCGTAATCAGAGCCGTCGTGGTAGTTTTGCCGTGTGTGCCGGAAACAGCAACCGGGTTCGGGTAACGGCGTGTCACCATGCCGAGCATAACGGAGCGCTCCACGACCGGAATTCCCTTTTCACGGGCGGCAACCAGTTCGGGATTGTCGGCTTTTACAGCCGCTGTGTAAACTACCAGTTCCGCATCCCCTACATTTTCCGCCTTGTGACCCATGGAGACGGGAATTCCGTAGGAACGTATTCTTGCGAGCGTGTCGGATTCATTTGTATCGGAACCTGTCAATTGAAAGTCCTTATGGTACAGAATTTCGGCAATCGGGCACATTCCCGACCCGCCGATTCCTACAAAATGTATTTTTTTAACATTAGATAAGATATCATTATAATCCATGATAGATGCTCCTTAAAATGTGATATTGATAGTATTTTATTCATTTCTTCTATTATATTGCCATACCTACTTATAATAAACATTTTTTTGAATATTTGCAATAAAAAATTAAATCTGTTTCTATAATACGAACGGTCAATCACACAGAGCCGCTTATTTCCATAATATAATGTGAGAACAGTATGGAGGTTCAAAGTATGATTGATATAAATTCTTTTGGAGTATTGGGCGGCGATAAACGCCAGATTGCGCTGGCCGAATCCATCGCCGCAGATGGGTATACCGTGTACGCGGGCGGGTTTGACAGCATCGACTTTTCAAAGGATGTAAAAAAAGGGGTGCTCGATGAAATCGCTGCGAAATGCGAAAATATTATTCTTCCTCTGCCCGTTACAAACGACGGCTTATATTTAAATTCAGTATACAGTGAGGAGAAAATTGAATTAAATGACGATTTTGCTGAACTGATGAGAAGCAAACAGGTTTTTGGCGGAATGATGGGAAGGCTGTACCAAACGAGCGATATCTGGGATTCAATCGACACCTATGATTATTACACCCGCGAGGAATTTGCGGTACACAATGCCGTGCCGACCGCCGAGGGAGCCATTGAAATCGCGATGCGCGAATACTCTGGTACAGTCAACGGCAGCAGGTGCCTTGTGGTCGGATTCGGCAGAATCGGCAAAATTCTTTCCCATATGCTGCACGGAATCGGCGCCGCGGTCACCGTCAGTGCGCGAAAGCAGTCGGACATTGCATGGATCTTATCCTATGGATATTCTTCAATCCGTACGGAAAATATTTGTGACAGGGAGCAGTACGATATTATTTTTAATACCGTCCCCATGTTGATCTTAAATCGCCGTCTTCTGTCAAAAATGCGCTCAAAGCCATTGATTATCGACCTTTCATCCATGCCGGGCGGGGTGGATTATGAAGCCGCTCAAAAATTCAACATTAAAGCGATTCACGCACTTTCACTTCCCGGCAAAGTCGCACCGAAAACGGCCGGAGAAATCATTAAAAATACCATTTACAATATGATTGAGGAGTGAGAGCAATGAGCAGTATTACATTCGGATATGCCGTGTGCGGTTCCTTTTGCACCTTTGACAAAGCAATTGAACAGCTGCGGAATCTTGTGGAGGCGGGGTACAGCGTCCTGCCGATTATGTCCCAGAACGCTTATTCGACAGACACACGCTTTGGCCGCGCAGATGACTTTGTTTGGGAAATCGAAGATATCTGCAATAAAAAAATCATCAAGAGCATTGTAGAGGCGGAACCGATCGGCCCGAAAAAGATGGTTGACCTGATGATTGTCTCGCCTTGCACCGGCAATACGATGGCTA